>DASRZA010000314.1:0-6492 GCA_035686845.1 Armatimonadota bacterium
GTTCGCTCTCTTTTCCCGGAGAAGCTGTACCGTCTCCATAAGCTGCTTAATCGAGCGGCCCGGTTGGGAGAGTCTCCACGCTACATACAAGTGTATCGCCTGGCCGCACGAGGGTGACCGCCTCAACCACCCCTCGCAAGCCGCCGGTTGATCCGACCGTTGGGCGCTTCGGCGCGCTGGGATTGGACCGCTTGGTTCAGGTCTGCACAAAGACCCCGCGTCGATCCACTTCCCACGTCAAGCTCAACGGCGACTCCTACGGGTGCCATTCTCGCCGGCATTTCACGTCTTTTCGCCGGCGTTCGCGAACGATAGGAGAGTGACACTGCTGCGGAACGGAACGGGCTCTTACACGACAGGTGCCTTCCCCATGCCAATCCCTGCGGTCCACGCTCTCGATTACCCCGGAGAGTTCATGCACATCGGGCATGTGGGACGCCCGCCAAAAGTATCTAAGCGCCAAAGATCCGGGACGGCCGCAAGTTGACAACAGGAACAGATCGCATTCCGCTCTACTTGTTGGCCCTCGCCAGAATTCGCATCAGCCGCCTCCGTGCATCCCGAATACCACACCGTCAGTATCACAGGGCGAAATTGCTCGGCGCGTCAGGTGGACTGCGCGGTAATGGCCCAACCGGGGAACATAGCCTCCAACTCCTGTTCGGTGATAGCGCCAGATTCATCTGCTATCCGAGCCAGCAAGAAGAACGCGACGGCACCGGAAAGGTTTACTGCGAGCGCGGCGTAGTCAGATGAGACAAACTCTGGCTGCTTACCTTTGCCATGGGCATCGCTCAAGAGGTTCCGCAGCGTACCTACCCCGAGCACTACGGAGCAACAGCCACCGAGAATTTGCTTGAGGCAACGCTCCGTCTGCTGGCTCGCAGCCAGGGACAGCGATTTCACGGCCTTGTCGTAAAGATGTGGAAGATCAGAGGTGGGAATGTACGTGATCCCCTTCGTGTCCAGGATCAGCTTACAGACCGATTCGAGCATAGTCCGTGCGGCAGTTACCGCACCATCGAAGTCTGTCGCTCTCCGATCCAGCGCCTTCTGCCAGAGTTGCTGTATGTAAGGCGTGTCCACTCTTGCAACCTGGGAAGATACTAACGAATCGAGGGGAGCTGTTTGGCGGTCGATCAACGCCTGTATTAGAGGCGCAAACTCCTCGGCGAGGTGCTCGCGTCGCTCCCGGTAATGGGCATACTTCGGCTGGATGTACCCCCAGAATTCAAGAAGGCTGGAGCAGGTGCGCACGAACGCCGGCAGTCTGTCGCGAATGTAGGGCTCGGCCAGAAGCTGGTGGCGAAGCGCGGCGTACTCGGCGGCGTCCGGATACCCGCCGGTAGCCTGCGCCATCAGGAGATGCTTAAGGCTCTCTACCTGCTCGACAATAGAAGGATCGGTCATCCACATGGCTCCTGCGCCAGCACAACTCCGCAGCTTTAAAGTGCCCTTGATCGCATGAGCATCGATCGCGGCCGCGGTATATATCTCATATCATAGCAGGCGCAAGGATATTATGAATGCGGCGGCATCGGTGTCAGCGCCGATTACAAGGGCTTTTCTCCAGATTTAGACGGTTGGCAAATGCCGCAGGCCCCGGTTTCATCGCCGGTCTCGATGCGTAACAGACAGCACTACGCGGCACGGATATGAACCGGATAGAGGTCTGCTGTGCCGGGGCCTGCTCGATCTGGCATCGGTGTCAATTTGACGGAGCACCATTTTACCACAGGAAACGGTAGGGCAAACGCATGATGTGGGACATACAGATTCGAAGCGGCAACTTTTCGCAGAATATGGGCGTTCAAAGATCACTCCTATCGCCACACAGTCGAATTCGCGAACCGAGACATGGGCGGCGGAACATGGGTGGAGCGTGTGATGGTCGTCCGATAACACTCAACGCTTGACATAATGCGTTTGCCCTACAGGAAACGGCGATTCCATTGACGGCACCAACGAATGCTGCTATCATGATGGGCTTCGACCGACGTCGGGCGCCAATTGATGGCCAACCACCAGTGGAGAGTTTCAATGGAAATTCGGACTCAGAACCAGCTCAACCAGCGCGATCCGGCGGTCGCGCCGTTCACCCCATGGGGCCTCGCCACGGGCGGGACGCTCACTGAGGAGGCGTCGCTGCGTTTCGTCCAGGGGTTAATCGCAGACACGGATCTGCACCCGGATGTACCGGAGGTCGTGAGACAGTCGTTTGAATCGTGCCGGTCGCTCCACACGCGGGGATTCTTCCAAGGTGACCTCTTTCGCGAGGCGTTTGCGTCCGCCCATCTGGCGCTTGAGCCAGCTCTCGGCGTGCGCTTCCTCCAGTTCTACGAGCATCAAGTCCCGCTGCATAATTCCCTAACAGGCGAGAAAGTGGTACTCGGGGCGAACGACTACGCCGAGTTCAAACGTCAGACCGGGCGCTCCGGTCGGTATCCCCTCGGCGGGAGCACCAAGTCTCCGTGGCAATTGCTCAAGGACCATTCGTTTCGCGGCGACCTGGGCAGCTTGCTGCGGTGGGCGCGTCGGGAGCGACTGCTGGAGGGCCAACGCAACAAGATCGGTGAACAAGGGTGGCGCTACTACCGCAACGCCATCGCCCATGCGCACCAGCCGATCTGCGTCACGTTGCTGCGGTCGGCCGACGTGATTCGAAAGCTCGCGGAGACGCTCAACCACCTCTGGGGTCACGATACTCCGGGCGGTATTCACTACCCCGCCGCCATCGCGCCGCAAATATTCGCCATCCGTCAGTTCAAAGATACATGGACCGCCTATCTCGCCTCGGGGCTGCCTGAGCTTTCTGAGGAGGAGCAAGCTGGCGCGTGGCGGCTCGTCGAAGCGGCTAATCCTCTGGAGGCGCTGGATGCCTCGCCATTGTTCGAGATAACCGCCCTGGCGACGCGGTTTTACGGCGAAGATCTAAGCTTTAGCGGAGCGCTTGATGTCTGGCGATCCATACAAACGAGCGGGTATTCGCCGCGGCGAATGACGGGGCGCGACAGGGTGTTCCTTATACGAGTTTCCAACGGCGCGGTCGAGCCCTGTCGAAATCCACGCCAATTCCTTGCCTTGCTCCCGGAAGAGCGCGATCTCCCCGGTTCCACCTGGTGGCTCGTGCGAGCCGACCAGCCGGGCGACGCATGGGAGCATATCAAGATCGCTGTGGACCCGTCGAGCGATTGGGCCGCCGGCAACCGGCAGATGCTGACGGAAATAGGGTTGGGCGCTCAGCCTGCGGAGCAAGTACGTCGAGATCTGGATTGGAGCGGAGCGCGAGCGGCTTTGTGGAAGATGGGCCTGAGCGATACTCCGTTATCCCATCGATAGTTCACGAATAGAGATGACGATGAGGTATACGACGAGGTTGTGGGATCTCGTAATGCAAAACTTCAGCGATGAGCAGGTCGCAGAGCTGCGCTGGGTAGCAGCCGAGAAGCGCGTCGCTTGCCCGCGCATCCTGGAGTTCGACCACGGGCTCGGCTGCCCGTCTCTGGACTGCCTGACCGGCAAGCTGAAGGGGAGCTTCGCCGTGTCAGATCGGGATATCTTTCGCCCGCTCCAGTACTGCGCCGCGAACATCCAGGCGCTCCACTGCGGGGGCGAAGCTCTCTGGGTGACCCGTCACACTGTGCAGATGAGTGGCCTCCACCTGGAGAGCCTGCTGAAACGGATCGGCGGTGGCATGCGCTTGCCGCTGGGCGCGGCCCTCCGACGCCAGCTGGCCAAGCAGCGAATTCCTGGGCCCCTCTGGCAGTCAATCAGCGCGTTTGCCGACGTGTACAACGCCACCAAGCGCGAGGTTAACCATCCAGCAGACACCCATCTTTTCTCGGGCTCGGATTCCATCCTGGCGTACCTGGTATCCCGCAAGCTCGGGCGAACGCTTTACGGACTCGCGCGCCTAAAGACGGACCTCGGGGCGCCGATGCCCTCTGGGAAATAGGACGCAATCAACGCTTCGTCAGGGATCATCCGCTGTGCCCAGAAACCCTGGCGTGAAAAATGCGCTCCGGCTACGACGGTCTTATACGCTGCTCCCGTCCTCACCTTCAGGTCCTTTCCCGCCGTTGCGCTCCTCTCCCTGCTCGCCCTCTTGTTGATCAGCCTGCTCTCGCGTATCCTTGACCTCCACTTCCACCAGATCGCCAACGTGGACGGGAATCTCAGTTTTTGCCTTCCAAGGCTGTAACTCCTCCTTATCGACCAGCATTTCCCCTTGATCGACCAGCTCTCTCTTGGCCAACGCGGGCAGGAAGACGCCTCCCGTCCACGCGAATCGGAGCTCGGACCATCTCGTGGTCGCGATGGTGAAGGCTTCGTTCACGTCTGCGGCTTTCAACTTGATCTTGACGATCGCCACATTACCCAACACCTGATCGGAAACCGGATCAACTATCGGCTCCGGCTCGCCGAGCACACTAAATATGCATTCAGGCGTAACCCCGTCCCGCCTGCCCAGGTTGATGATCGCTGTCCTCGCATCGACTATTCTGATGACCCTGCCTCGAATTCGCGCCATTGCGGTCACCCTTTCTTCTCATCGCGATGGTTGCCGCGGCCCAATAGAGGGACGACCCTTATATAAAACAACATAATCACTCCCAAAATTAGTATGATCCAGCTCGTTGCTGATTGGGCCGAGATGAGCAGACTAATACCCAGTCCGGTCAGCAGTCCAGCGGGGATCTCTAGCAAAGTGACGTCCGCCCTTGTCTTCGAGCTCGCTGCTTGGACGCGCAGGTCGGAGTGTTCGGCGCTTAGTTTCTGATTCTCCTCCCGAAGGGTCATGATTTGATTCTTTAGCGCCTGAGTTTCCTCCCGCTCCGTCCTAAGCATGAGCACCATCAGCTTCACCGACTCTGGCCTTGAAAGGTCCTTAAGGGTGATCTCAAGGGCAAGATCCCCGAAGGCGCCGGCGTGCTCTTTCGCTGATTCTGGATCGTAAACAGTCGGTTCCTGACCATCCAAGGGTGCCTCCAAGAATCCGGCCGCTGGTTGGCCCTTTCCTTCTCTGGCGTCGCGGCGCATTTCCAGTAAATTAGTTGTCGAGGAGCGCTAATAGCCCTCGCTCTGCCAGGTACTGCTCTTCTCAGACGATGCGGCTTGCAGTTTTGTCATGAGCGATTTCATGCCCTCGGTGCTGACAATCAAGGCATTCTACGCACGCGAGCGTGTCGCGGTCGCGTGAATCCCAGGGACGCCCGCAGCGTCCCCGGATGCCAATGAAACAAAGCGGAACAGCTTAACACCGCCCTGAAATCGTGTTTGGCCCGCTCCGAGGGCTTGCAAGCACCACCAAGTAAACGGACGGTGCCAACGTTGGACGCGCTTCTCGTACTAACGGAACACGGAACGTTTAAATGAATCTTGACGCGTGCCTTCCGGCTGGCTCTTTCCGGTGCTGAACGGATTCTACGACCCGATCACGCTGGCGCATTGACCGCCCCCCCAACACCCCAGCCGGCTCCTCCGCCGGTTCCTGTCCCACCAACTCCCCCCGGAACGCCTTCGCCAAAATCGCCTGCGTCAACCGGTCCGCCCGCGCCGCCGCCGCCGCCACCCGCTGCTCCACCCGATCCGCCAGCGCAAACAGCGATTCCACCCGCCGAACGATTTCGTCCTGTTCCGCGAGCGGAGGCAGAGGGATCATTGTGCGGCAAATAATGCCAATGCTCAAGTTGGGCTGTACACCGCCCGCCGATAGCTTGCGAATTCTCTGGTAATTATCCAGCAAGAACAATTTGATGTATCTCTTCGATCTTGCCGCTGCCGGGTGGAAAATAATCGCAGCGACAGCCTGGTTAGTTGCGGCTTCGATCCCCAACTCTGAGACCATTCCGCGTGTTCGTCCCTCGCCGTACAAAGCGATCAGCAGAGTCCCCGCGGGGAACAGTTTGGCGTTGGTCTCCTTCAGGGCGAGCGGGGTGATATACTCGCTGGCGGCCGAAATAACAGGCTCGTTCACGGCTCCGCTGGTCACCCACGGGATAGTACCGCCCTCGTAATAGTCCGTCCGCCGGCGCAGCGGCGTCGCACCAGTCTTCACGTCTGCAATCTCGGAAATGGCAGCACACCTCCACTCGCGAGGAAGGGCCCCTTCCCCCTGCAGCGTAGTGTCGCGAGCGGGCCCATCATTGAAACCTGCTGTCTCCCGCCAATCCGCAGTCAGCCGGCCCGAGCACGCTGCGGCGAGCACCGCCTGCCGGAACCATTTCAGTATGCCGGGCGCCGCGGCCAGCCGGGCCCTGGCGGCGTCTACCCTGGCGAGCAGGGCTTCGACCTTCTCAACGATCCGGCGCTGTTCGGCGAGCGTGGGGAGCGCGATCTCCTGGGCGTAAAGATCGTCTCGGTTCAGACCGGGTATTGTTGTTGAGGTGTCCAGCGAGTCGAGAGGGAGATATCGCAGCAAGTGCGTCAGAAATGAAGGGTCTACACCGTCGAATTGGTCAATAAAATATGTCGTGTCAATGGGCCAGCATG
>DASRZA010000315.1:0-8385 GCA_035686845.1 Armatimonadota bacterium
GATCAAACTCTCCATGTTGGAATTGTTGCTCTGTTCACACAAGACAAAAGCCTCATGCTCCCAAAGCTCACAAGCTTGGTTCCTTGCTCTCCTCTGTTCTCTTGTCAACCGCCGCATGGTCAGAACACGCTGCCAGCTTTCGCCGGAGCGGGTCCCTTCCAAAACGGACTCTGTTATTGTAGCCGCCATCCCGCCTTCTGTCAAGCGGTTTTTCGAGTTTAAAAGGCGCGAGGCACGCGAACGAGGGACCTGTTGCTTCAGGACTCGTGTTTCATCCCTCCTGCTTCCTACTTCCTACCTGGTTCTCCCTCCTCGGCTGCGGCCTTGACCGATGGATTGTACCGGATGCGGATGATCTTGTCATCCGTCACCCACTCGCACTGATACGATCTGCAGAGCGCGTCCAGCGCCTTCGATACCGGCTGCCGGGTGATTGACTCCGCCAGTCGCTGCTGCGGCCGCTTCGCCCCTTTGGGCCAGAAAGCCAGGATGGTCAGGCCGGTCTGTTGTGCGAACGAGCGGAGGTAGGCGGCGAGTGGTGGTTCGTCTTTCTCCAGCGGCATCGAGTGGTCGATGGTAACGATCTTTGCCGGCCGGGTAATATACTCCAGCGCCGCGGCCGAGGATCGCGCCTTTGCGGCTGCCATCTGCACTTGAATGTCCGGCGCGTACTGGTCAGGGTGCAGCACGTCGCCGCCGGGGCCGAGATCCCAGAGGTTCGGATCTGAGGTGATACTAATGTTCAGCTGCAGCGAACCCGGCTCCGCTCCTTTTTCGGCATTGAACTTCACTTCGCCCATGCTGTCAACTTTGCTAGGGTTGAACAGTTCGTGTCGAACGCCGTGAGCGTCCATGGTGGTCACCGTTCCCATCCTTCCCATAGCCTGGTGTAGCATCGCCTTCTCATCAGTTGGGAGGGACGATACGGGAAGGATGAGCGGCCTGCCGGCGAGCACGCCATTTAGCTGATCCGGAGTGAGCCTTCCGGCAAGGGCGATCCATGACCGCCAGACTGGCTGCCGCAGGATTGCCGCGGTCTCCGGATCTCGCTGTGCGAGATCGTCCAGCGCCGCTGGAGGCGCGTTCAGCAATTGGACGAGCGAAGAGAGCCGATCCCGGACCCGCTGCCGCTCGTACTGCTCCCGCTGCGCCGGGTCCACCGGAGCGCGCCAGAGCAGATATTCAGTCGTCGTAGGGTTCAGTTTCCGGTTTGCCCATTGGTACTTCCACTGAGCGTCAGTCAGCAGCAAGCGGACCTGCCGCAGCTCACCCTGCGCAACAACGCCGGGGCTGGCGGCGAACAGGCGCAATTCCGGAACCGAATCTCCGGTCTTTAGCACCAGCCCGCTCTGATCATGAATAGATTTAAGCAGATCCGCCAGGGAGACGAACATCGGCTTCAGCCGCACCACCCGTTCCAGGGTCGGACCCGCTGCGATCGCGGGGGGCGCTGTCGTCGACGCTTGCGTTCGGGATGCAGTTGCTGACGCGGAACCGTCTCCGGTCCCATGTACGGGTTTCTGGGCGGATCCTACGGTTCCACAGGCGCCTAACGCCAGAATAGCAACTACTGGAATGGCGATAGAATGCATTTTCAACGGATTTACCTCCTCGCCGCGAAGCCTGCGGCGCATCGTTTAAAGATAGGGCGTCTGGGCGTACCAACTGGTGCCCTTGGAACTCTGGCCAGAAGTGACGATGTAGATAACGTCCACGGCATTAGTCAATGTCGCGAAAGAGTATGGTAACTGCCTGTTATCGTTGGCGTCTGGGTCATCCCAGTAATATCCAGCTATAACGACTTGATTTGCCTGCATAGGGTATGAGTAATAGTTCAGCTTCAGCGAGCCGTCTATCCGAGGACAGTTTGCTTCCAGGTTACCGGAGGTGTAGATCCTCGCTTCGACGGAATAGGACTTGGGGTTTGGATCAACGTTCAAGTTAGCCGACCCCTGGTAGTCGTAAAACCCGAATTCCGAGCCAGTGTCCTTGATATATTCGATGCTACCCCCGGCGGTCCACGTCGCGGTGGTGCCGTCAGCGTTCACTCCGTTGCAGGTGACGAACCCGCTTGGGGCGTTGTAGTCAGTGTAGGAAATCGATTGAGCTCTGGCGGCTCGCGGCGCAACGAAGTTGAGCGCAATCGCGACGACACACGCGAGAGCTATTCGGTCACAATTCATCCCAGGAGATCCTTTCGAATAAGAATGATTCCTGCCTGGAGGAGGCATCGCCAATAGTGTAGCTCAAACGGGGGGGGGGTGTGTCAAGAGCGATCCACTACATTTTGGTACTTTTTTTCCGCATTTTTTGAATCGGCCCTTCCGGCCGAGCGATACTGCGATTACCGGTCAGCAGCGCCACCATAAATGCCCGCCTTCGGGGGGGGGGAGAAATGGGCGGAGTCTTTCGTAAGTTCGTGTGATAATGGCGTGGGCTGAGCCGGCTGCAAAGGATGTATGGGCAGGCCAGCTTTCATCGGCCCTGCGGCGAGCGCGCACCGCCGACCGAGCCGGCGCGTGCGCAAAGCGCTTCCATGTTCAGTCCTGAAATCGCGCTATTCAGTCCCGAACTCGCACCGGCTCCGTCTATATGGGCGATCGTGGCGCCTTATTTGGAATCGCCGATCACCTCCCTCCCGCGCCAGCGGACCCGCGCAGTCCGCCCGAGCGAGATGCCAGCGGGCATGACGCAGCGGTCAGTCGAACTATCAGTGCAGAAGCATTCCCAATCCGGAGGTCGGACGCTCACGGCAGGGTTGTCTTTACGGTGCTAAAGTCCAGATGGGTTTGCCGCGTGATCACGTCCGGCGCGAGCGGCTGCTGATGGAAGTCAAAGCAGTCAGTCATGTTACTGGCGTTGCCATCGCGAGAAGTGAGGGCCTTGAGGCCAAATCGCTGCTCGATCAGGCGCAGCGGGGACGTAAAATCAAACTGAGTGTGGCAGATAAAACCCGGTTTCGAGTAAGGCGAAATCACCAGCGTCGGCACTCGTGGGCCAAGGCCGTATTGGTCTAGATTGGGTGGGGCGACGTGATCGTAGAACCCGCCGTAGTCGTCCCACGTCACGATGATCGCAGTATCTTTCCAGTAACTGCTCTGCATGATCGTGTTGACGAGATCGGTAACGTGCCACATACCCCGGGCGCTGTCTGCCGGCGGGTGTTCGCTGTCGGCAGCGGTGGGCACGATCCAGCACACGGCAGGGAGACTGTGCGCCTTTACGTCCCAGTAAAACTCGTTCAGCGAGACCACGTTATCCATCAGCGCCGGGTTCTTCTGGAACTGCACGAAGCCCGGCATGGGATTCCAGAGGCTGTGCTGCCGGAAGTTGGTCTTCTCATCGTAATACTTCCATGAGACGTGCGCCTTCTGGAGAAGATCCGCCAATGTGGGGAAATTGTAAACCGCGGGCTGGCCCGCAAGCCCCTGCGGAGGGTTGTTCACCAACCCACCCGACTGCGCAGCCACGGTATAGAGGTGATTTGGCTCACTGGGTCCCTCAAGCGACGAAAAGAAGTTGTCGCAAAGCGTGAATCGCCGCGCGTACTCCCAGTAGTTGGGGATTTCATGATAGTCGTAGTACGAGAGCGTATTCCGCACCCAATCGGGAGGATCTCCTGTGGGCGGAGCTGCGGGTTTCCCGCCGTTCAACTGCCCACCCAGAACCTGCTCCTGAGGATGGCCGCGAAATCGCTCGTTAATGGCGACCGGGTTGACCTCATCCGGATCGGTTTCCGGGACGACTCCCTTCCAGTAATAGCTGAGCGCCTTCGGCCATTCGCCGTACAGAAAGCCATCCATCTTGCCCCCATCCGAAGAGACGTGTGCGGCCTGCCAGCTGTGGTTCAAATCGCGTGGAATAAAGGTTTGGTGGAGATGGAACGGCGCGACCTCGGGGGGCCCCCCAGGTTTATAGGGAAGCTTCGCGTCCGCAGGGATGCCATTGGCGCCCGGATACGTGCCGAAATAATGGTCGAAGCTGATGTTTTCCTGAATGATGTACACGACGTGGTTGATCGGAGTGGCGACCCGATCCGCGGCCCACGCCGCCGGCGCCGAGGCGATCGCTCCTGCCGCGGCGATGAAGGACAGCAGGAGCCAGGGGAACCTCATGCTCCTGGAGAGTAAGGTGGAACGCATAGGGATTATCCTTTCTGACTGAACCTGCTCGCACGCTGATAATAGCAGCAGGGTACGTCCAAAAACGGACTCTATCATTGTAGCCTTCATCCTGCGGTGTGTCACGCGGTTCGTCTCAAGCCATCCTCTCGCGCCCAGCCTCGTGCAATTCCCATCTTTGGACGCGTCAAAGGCAAAGAACTAGCAAAGGATTCGCGAGCGACGGGTGCGAAAACAGCAATGGGGTTATTGTAACCCCCGCGCCGGCAGCGGCGTCCGACCCTAGCGGGAACTGGAGCCTCGTTTTTGATGCAGCGATGGATTGCTTTTTTCTGGCTCGTAGGAATCGCCGGTCTCTATGCCATTGGCGGATTCTGGCTGAGTCTCGTCTGCGACGGCTTGCGCCGCCTTTTCACCGGCGGCAAGCTCATCGCATCGGCCGGCGACCGGCCCTCGCGAGGAAGCGTGTCGCGGCGCTCAGCCGGCGCCGGCGATCCTGAGGCGACTCGGACAACCAGCCCGGCCTGGCTTCTGGTTCTCATTGCCAGCGCTGCAGTGGCCGCCCTGGCATGTCGGCTTCATATTGCGCCGGTATGGAGAATCTGGCTGGCTGGCGCGGCGCTGGCGGCGGGCGGCCTGGTTTATTGGGCAGGCGCTCTGCGCAGCGCTGACGATTGGCGGCGTATCAAAGTGTGGCGCGCCGATCGAAAACAGGCGTATCTCCATCTCGCGCTGCTCACCGGCACAGCGATTTTCGCGGCGCCGTTTTTCTGGATGGTCTCGACTTCTCTCAAGCTCGAGAAACAGGTCTTTACCAATCCACCGGTCTGGATTCCCCACCCGGTCATCTGGTCGAACTACCCGCGAACCTTCCTGTTTTTGGAGAAGGCGCTCCCGGTTGGCACTTACGATGGACTGCTGTTTCTCGGCAATACCCTGACCATAGTGAGTCTGAGCCTGGTCGGGACGCTTCTGAGCAGCTCGATGGTCGCGTATTCGTTTGCACGACTGCGCTGGCCAGGGCGGGATCTCTGCTTTTACGCTCTTCTTGCCACAATGATGATTCCGGGAGCAGTGACGATGATTCCGGTTTTTCTCATCTTTCGCTGGCTCGGATGGATCGATACGCTGCGCCCGCTATGGGTCCCAGCGTTTTTTGGAGGAGCGTTTAGCGTATTCCTGCTCCGGCAGTTTTTTTTGGGGCTGCCGAACGAGCTGGAGGATGCGGCGCGAATCGATGGCTGCAGCTATTGGACGACGTACTGGCGAATATTGCTTCCGCAAATCAGGCCGGCGCTGGCGGCGCTGGCTATTCTTCAGTTCATGGGCGCATGGAACGATTTCATGGGACCGCTGATATACATTACGAGCCCTCAGCATCTCACCGGTTCGTACGCGCTGCAGCTCTTCCAATCGGCTCACGGAGGCGAATGGACTCTCTTAATGTGCGCGGCCACGCTCTGGACGCTGCCGGTCATTATTCTCTTCTTCTTTACACAGCGGCAATTTATCGAGGGTATCACGCTGACCGGGATAAAAGGGTAACGACGGGCGCGAGGCGCGAGGTACGGGGTCTGCTTTTTAGGTACCTCGCGCCCCGTGCCTCGTACCCCGGGCCCTCTTTTGCTGCATGGAGTGACACGTGCGGATATTGATGGTTGATGACGACCGGGAACTGGCGAACATGCTGGGGCTCCTGATTCGCGCCGGACTCCCAGGAGTCGCGGTGACGATCGACCACGTCGATTCGGTGTCCGGCGCCCTGGAACGCCTCTCGGATAGTCATCACGACGTATACATACTGGATTATCTGCTGCAGGATGGCACGGGGCTTGATCTACTGCGAAAACTCAGAGCTTCGGGAGTGGCGAGCCCGGTCATCTTCCTCACCGGGCGGGGAGACCAGCAGACAGCGGTAGACGCCATGAAAGCGGGCGCCACTGATTACCTGGTGAAGGGGCAGTTTCCGCCGGATGTCCTCGGACCAACCATCAGGCATGCCGTCGAGATCCATGAAAAGGAGGCGCAGCGGCGGCGAGCTGAGGAGGCGCTGCTGCACACCAATGAACGGCTCAGCGCCCTGATCCAGGCTTCTCCGGTGGCTATCATCACCCTGGATCAGCAGGGCGTTGTCACCAGTTGGAATCCCGCCGCCGAAAAGATCTTCGGATGGACGGAGGAGGAAGTCCTCGGACGCTGGCCCCCTTATGTGACGGAGAGCCAGGGAGAGGACTACCGGGCGCTAATCGAGGAAGCGTCTCATGGCGCCGGATTTACCGACCTGGAACTGTCCCGACAGAGAAAGGACGGCAGCCAGGTGGACGTGAGTATCTCAACCGCTCGGCTGCACGATTCTTCGGGCAGCGTGAAAGAGGTCCTGGCGATTGTGGCGGACGTTACGATGCAGAAACAGTCGGAGCGTGCGCTGCGAGATAGCGAAGCACGTCTGCGACTTTTGATAAGCCAGATGCCGATGATCCTCTGGACGGTTGGCCCGGACTTGAAGATCACGTCGGCTACAGGCGCCGGATTATCCGCAAGATCCGATCCGCCTGACGGCCTGGTAGGCAAGTCATTAACCGATCTTTACCGTGGGGACCCACAAGAGGAAGAAGTGCTGTGGGCGCACCGCCATGCGCTCGATGGCCACTCGGCGTCGTACGAGATTGCTACGCGCAATGGGACGGCGCAGGCCCACGTGGAACCGTTCATGAATATGGAGGGGGAGATCAGCGGGGCTATTGGGGTCGCTCTCGATATCACTGAAAGGAAGGCTGCGGAAGACGAGATCCGGCGGCTCACCGACAGCCTGGAGCGCCGTGTTCAGGAACGGACAGCCGAGCTCGGCGCAGCCAACCGGGAACTGGAGGCGTTCGCATACTCGGTTTCACATGACCTGCGCGCTCCGCTTCGCGGTATTGATGGATTCAGCCGGGTGATCATCGACGAGTACGGTGATCGGCTGGATGACGAAGGCCGGCAGTTCCTCACGCGAATCTGCGCCGCCAGCCAGCGGATGGGTGAACTGATCGACGATCTACTGAGCCTCTCGCGGGTAACTCGCCTCGAAATGAGCCGTGTCACCGTCGACCTGAGTGACATGGCGTGCGCGATTCTGAGGGATCTGCAGAGCAAGACGCCGGACCGGGTCGCCGAGCTAATGATCGAGGAAGGGCTGATGGTCGAGGGTGATCCACGGCTGCTGCGCGTAGCGATGGAGAACCTGATTGTCAATGCCTGGAAGTTCACGGGTAAGCGCGCGGTAAGCCGGATTGAGTTTGGGCGTACGGAGTATGAGGGAGAACAGGTCTATTATATCCGGGACAACGGCGCAGGCTTCGACATGGCGTACGTTCACAAGCTATTTGGCGCCTTTCAGCGGCTTCACGCGCCGGCTGATTTCGAAGGCACCGGGATTGGCCTGGCCACGGTAAATCGCGTTGTTCAGCGGCATGGCGGCCGGATCTGGGCCGATGCCGCCGTTGATCAAGGCGCCACCTTCTACTTCACGCTTTGATTTCCAATTCCATGGGCAAAAAAGCGGCGGGTCCACTCACCCCGCCGCTCAAATGGGCGGGCGGAAAGCGGTGGCTCGTCCCCGTTCTCCGAGATCTCTACCTCACAGCGGCAGCTTTCCCGCTGGACCATCGTGAAGGCGCTCCAGGCGAGCATCGTCATCGCAGGCTGGTCGAACCGTTCGTGGGCGGCCTCGCAGTGTCGCTGGGACTGCTGCCCGAGCACGCTCTACTGGCCGACACTAATCCCCACCCGGTCAACTTTTATCGGTGGCTGCAGCGCGGACTGGTGATCGATATCCCGATGGAGAACAGCGAGTCCTGCTTCTATGAATCACGCCGGCGTTTCAATGAGATTGTGGCCGCGGGGTCTTCGGACAGCAAGGAAGCCGCCTGTCTCTTCTACTATCTCAACCGCACCTGTTATAACGGCCTCTGCAGGTTCAATCGCAGCGGTGGGTTCAATGTACCCTTTGGGGATTATAAAACGATCAACTATAGGAGAGATTTCAGCGATTACGCCCTGGTGCTTGGTCCCTGGGAGCTGCAGTGCGCCGATTTCGAGCAGATTCGAACCGGGCAGGATGATTTCGTCTACGCCGACCCGCCGTACGACGTGCAGTTCAGGCAGTACAGCAGTGGCGGATTTACGTGGGATGACCAGGTCCGGCTGGCGGAGTGGCTGAGCCGGCGACCCGGCCCGGTGGTGGCCAGCAACCAGGCGACCGACCGCATCCTTGAGCTCTATC
>DASRZA010000316.1:0-11762 GCA_035686845.1 Armatimonadota bacterium
CAGGTTGAGCTGTCCTTCCGCCATCAAGGAGACCGCGTATTCGGCGGCGGCGCGAGAGTGCCCTTTATAACCGCAGAGCCTCAGTCCCGCGTAGTGGCGCGGCGCAAAGGTGTACTCTTCCCGCTGCACGCCAAAAAGGGCCAGGATGTCGGCCACCCGGTCCATCATGAACTCCACCGATTTTTTGGACCCCACGCAGTCGATTCCGCACTCTATCGCCAGGCGGGCCGGGCGGGCGGGGATCTCGGCGCTGTCGCCCGGATCGATGGCGCGGTCAAGCCCGAGATGCAGCGCTCCGTTCCGCCGGGCGGGCGAAGGGTCAAATCCGATAATCTCCGCGGCGCCTTCGGCACGAGCCATCTGCAGCGCGATCAGTCCCGCAGGACCCAATCCCGTAATGCCAAAGATCTTTCCGGCGATGGCGTTCATTTCCCGCAGCATTATAAACGCCGCGCCAACGCACATCGCCAGCTCAACGGGCGCGGTGGCGACCGGGGGAAGATGAGCCGGAACTTTGATCAGATCCTCCACCCTCCGGGCCACGAACTGGGCGTAACAGCCGGGTGTTCCGGCGCCGGGATCCCGCCAGACGCTCACCCGATCGCCCTCGGCAAGTTCGTGAACACCGGCGCCCAGGGCGGTGACAACGCCGGTGGCTTCGTGGCCGGGCTGACCGGGTGGGTAGGGATAATGGAAATGGTGGCCTAAGAACATCGGCTCGTTATGCTTGAGGTGGAGATCCCACTGCGGACACGTCGTCACCGCCTGGATCTTCACCAGAGCCTCACCCGGTTCTGGCGACGGCGCCTCCATCTCAAGCACCTCAGACTGTCCCGGCGCCACAACTTGCAGGATTTTCAATCTTTCGCTCGCTTTCTATTCCCAATCAAGGACGACACCCAGTACGGGCGCCTGCCGGTTGAGGATGAGGTCATAGGCCTGCGGGGCGTCATTTGCAGGGAAGTGATGGGTGATGAGGGGCAGGGTCTGAAGATCGCCGCTGGCGATAAGGCGCAGTGTTGCGTCCAACCGGGGCCCGGTCCACCCCGACGGCGCGTGCAGCGTGAGCTCGCGATCCCGCATCTTCTGGATGTCAATCTGACCCATGAATCCGTAAAAGCCGGCCGACACCAGTGCCCCAGCCCGCCGCGTGATCGGATAGAGGTTCTCCATTGCCTCTATCGACCCGACCGTGTCAACGATCACCTGCAGCCCATCCGGCGCCCAGGCCTCCGCGGCGGAGACCGGATCCTCTTCCCGGGAGTTCACGACGCCGTCTTGCTCGCGGCGATGGAATCGGCCAATCCGGTCGGCGTGTCTGCCAACAAGCATCACGCGAGCGCCTCGCCAGGCGAGCGTCTGCGCGGCCCAGTGGCCAACCAGCCCATCGCCGATAACAACCGCCGCATCACCGGCTGCCATCGCCGGCCGGACGCCGCAGTTATAACCCACCTGCGTGAGCACAAGGCCACTGACAGCGAGCGGTTCGACACCCTCTGGAATCTTCCAGACCTGGCTGCCATGTGTCACCGCCGGGGAGATATGCCCGCCGGTGTCAAAGAACATCCCCTGAACGTGGGAGACCGTGGCGAATACCCGGTCGCCCGGCCGGACGTGAGCCACTCGACTTCCCACCCACTCGACGATCCCCACCTTCTGATAGCCCGGCACGTGCGGGAACGGCGGCGGATCGAATTGCATTCGAGGCGTATCGCCCGCAATGCGCTCGCCGCGGATGAACGAACCCTCCGTTCCGCTGCTGATCCACGATTGCGTCACCCGAATGACAACGTCATCATCCGAGGGTTCGGGCGCCTCAACCGGGAGAAATTCCACCGTCCAAGGGAAGGTCGCGACTACCGCCATGGCTCTCATGGGGGCGAGGTCTTGCCGTTCCGGGCGATCCGCTGGAGCCGGTCTAAGAGTGTGAGCGCTTCCACCGGCGTGAGCACAGAGGTATCGACTTTGAGCAGCTCTTCCACGGCCGGGTTCGGCGCGGCCTCGAAAAGTGAAAGCTGAACCTTCGCGACGGAGGCCGGAATGGCCGCCCGCCGCGTGTCGATTCCCGCCACACTCACTTCGCTCCGTTCCAGCTCAGCCAGCACCTCTTCCGCACGTCGGATCACCTCGGGAGGGACACCGGCCATCCGCGCCACCTGTATGCCATACGACCGGTCGGTGCCACCCCTGACAATCTTCCGCAGCCATACAATCCGGTCGCCCTCTTCCTTGACCGCGATCCGGTAGTTCCGGACGCCGGTATGCATCCCCTCCAGCTCATTCAAATGATGGTAATGAGTGGCAAAGAGTGTTTTCACGCCAACTTCGTCAATTTTTAACAGGTGTTCGCCGACGGCCCAGGCGATGGAGAGACCATCGAAGGTGCTGGTTCCCCGGCCGATTTCATCCAGAATTACGAGGCTTCGAGACGTGGCGTTATTAAGAATGCAGGCCGTCTCGTTCATCTCCACCATGAAGGTTGATTGGCCGGAGGCGAGATCGTCATGCGCGCCGACCCGTGTAAAAATGCGGTCCACGATCCCGATCCGGGCGCTGTCGGCGGGAACATACGATCCGCACTGCGCCATCAGCACGATCAACCCGACCTGCCGGAGATAGGTGCTCTTGCCGCTCATATTCGGGCCGGTAACCACGAGCAGGCGGTCATCCGTGCCGCCAAGATAGGCGTCGTTAGGGACGAATTGCTCGTCCTGGAGCGACTGTTCAACGACCGGGTGCCGGCCGCCCCGGATGATCAGCTCGTCGCCTTCGTCTATTTGGGGACGAACGTAGCGGTTCCGCGCCGCTACCTCGGCGAAGGTTGCCAGCACGTCCAACTGGCCGGTGGCCCGGGCGGTCTGGCGTATGGGATCGGCGTGTTCCGCCGCTGTCAGCCGCAGCGCCGTGAAGAGCTCATATTCGAGCTGGTGCGCTTTATCATCGGCGCCGAGCACCAGCGCTTCGTATTCCTTGAGCGACGAGGTGATAAACCGCTCGGCGTTCGCCGTCGTCTGCTTCCGGATATAGTCCTGCGGCACGAGGTGAAGATTCGGCTTGGTGATCTCAATGTAATAGCCGAACACTGAGTTGTAGCCCACCTTGAGCGATTTGATGCCGGTGCGCTCCCGTTCGGTATCCTCCAGGCTGGCGATCCATTCTCTTCCGTTTCCCGCCGCCTGCAGCAGGTGATCCAACTCTTCACTATAGCCAGGGGCTATGATTCCACCCTCGCGGGCCATGCGGGGCACGTCATCCCGGATGGCGCGGTTCAGGGTGTCCCGCAGTTCGGGAAGCGGATCGATCCGGCCGGAGAGCGCGCTCAGATGGGGGCTGGCGCAGTCTTGCAGCGTTTCGATCACCCGGGGAAGCGCCTCCAGCGACTCCCGGAGCGCGAGCAGATCCCGTGGATCCGCCTGTCCGCCGGTGATCCGGCCCATCAGTCGTTCCAGGTCGGCGACGCCTTTCAGAACTTCACGCACCTGGCTTCGGAAGAGAGCATTCTCAACCATCTCCTGCACCGCGTCCAGCCGGTTATTAATCCGCGTGGCGTTGAGCATTGGCCCGGAGAGCCACTTCCGCAGCATCCGGGCGCCCATGGCAGTGACCGTTTGATCGAGGATGGCGAGCAGGCTGCCCTCACGACCGCTGTCGCCTGCGCCCTCGGTGAGCTCCAGGTTCCGCCGCGCCGCCGGGTCCAGGAGCATCCATTGCGAGGTGGAATAGGTGGAGAGAGTGTTGATATGGCAGGCCAGGTCCGGCAGGTTGGAGCGCACGTAATCCAGGCAGATGGCGGCGGCCTCGGTGGCAAGCGTCAGCGTCTCACATCCGAAACCTCGCAGCGACTGGGTTTTGAAATGTCGCGTCAGGTCCTGGTAAGCGTCCAGGGAACTCTTCCGCGTATAGGGATCCACCCGGCAACCCAATCTCCCGGTGATCTCGGTCCGCAGAGCCTCGTCACAGTCGGGTCGGAGCAGGCATTCAGAAGGGCGCGTGCGTTCGAGCTCGTCCAGAAGCTCCGTGCGACAGTTATCGCCCGTGATCTCGGTGGTCAAAAACTCGCCCGTAGAGGCGTCGAGCAGCGCCAGGCCAAACGCTCGCTCCGACTGCGTGATGGCCGCCAGGAAGTTATTACTGCGGGCGTCCAGCATCTTGTCGTCCAAGATGGTGCCGGGCGTTACCACTCGTGTCACTTCTCGCCGGACGATGCCTTTCGCCGTTTTAGGGTCCTCGACCTGGTCGCAAATGGCGACCCGGAAACCCTTCCGGATCATCTGGGCGATATACCGCTCGGCAGCGTGATAGGGCACGCCGCACATGGGAATGCGCTCGCCGCTGGAGTCGCGGCCGGTGAGAGTAAGATGCAGCTCGCGGGCGATGACCTCGGCGTCCTCGCCAAACATCTCATAAAAATCACCCAGCCGGAACAGGAGGATCACGTCCGGGTACTGAGATTTGATGTCGCGGTACTGCTTCCAGAGGGGAGTTAGTTTTTCTTTTTCAGACATAGTTGGCTTGTGTGCCCGATCTGACGTTTGACTTCCGAAAGAAAGTGTGTGAGCGGCCGAGACGGGCGACGCACGCGTCGCCCCTACTCACCGGTGTCCCCGGTGTCTCCCTGGTCGCCGCGAAGGGTAACCTGCTTGACGTTTGCTCCCTCCTGAACGCGCACCTGACCGCCATAGACCCAGAACGATCCATCCATCAGGCTGCCATCGAGCGCCCCAACATCTCCTCCTGCCAGCAGACCGCCATGCACGACGCCGCTCACCAGGCATTCGCCCCCGATGCATAAGATCGCGTCATACGTCTGTCCGGGTGGAATGGCGCTGTCACCAACTCCCAGGAAGATAGGAACCGGATCCGCTCCCGGCTGCGCGGGAGCGGTGTAATCGGCGGAGAAGTGGGGAAGCTGGGTCACGAATGGAATGGGTGTCGCAACAGGTTTGTCTTTGACGAGCACACTGCCACCGGCGGACGCGCCCTGCCAGCCCTTGGGAGGCAGAGCGGCAAGGCGAAGATCCCCGCCTACGGCAACGCCGCGAGTCTTAATCGAACCCTCGTCCGTGAGCGATCCGCCCAGCGCGATGACGCCGTCAACCTCCTGTTTCGCCGGTACGGTGACATTCCCCTCCCGGAGAATCACCGATCGGTCCGGTAAATAGAGCTCCACGTTAATCGGCCGGTCGATGGTCACCGTCAGATTCGCGCGGTCGCTCTTGATATTCTTTGGATCCCAGTACGCGGAGCTCACTTCTGCGGTCGCGTCCACGATGGCGCCCGGATCGACGATCAGGCTTCCTCCCAACACCGAGATATGGCCTGCCACCCGGGCCGTGGATAGAATATGTAGATTTCCGCCCAGAACGCCGATGTGCGACGTCACCGTTCCTTGAATCGTCGCGGTTCCTCCCGCCACGAGAAGAGCGTCGACTTGATCGGCGAGGCCGACGTTGGTATCGCCGACGCCAATTCGGATTCGGGCCGGCGTCCCCGGCGCCGGCGGCTTCGGCGCGCCGAGCGCGAGGCTTTTCGGCGTAGACCACGTTCCAACAGGTTCTCCCGGGGGTACCACCGATCGTACGCCCGACTGGATCAACCCCATCCACGCCGATTCAAACTTATCCGGTGTGAGGCCGCTCACATCATGGATAGTATCGGCCCACGATTCGCCCTTCCCAACGTCAAGCGCCAGCTTTGCCAGCGCGCCCACTCCACCCGTCTGCCGCAGATAATATACGGCGAACATTGCCTCGGCTTTCAAGATGGCCGGCTCGGTTGTTATCAGCGCCGGATCCATGGCTGCGGTTCTATTCGCAGGAACCACGCCCGGCCCAAGCGGAATCAGCTTGTTCGCCTTATTGGCCGCCGCAAGCGCCGGCAGTGATGGTGTAAAGCCGCCGGCGATATAATCCTCCACGCCCTCCACCAGCCAGGGGGCCGCGTGCCCGGCGATCATCTGATCGAGGGCATCGCGCGTGTAGAGCCGGGTCAGCGCGGCCGCCGTATTCTCCGGATGGTCCGGGTCCGGCGCCAGATCGATGGCGCCATTTTTAACAACCCCCGCGTACGCGTCCCCCTTTTCCGACGTACCATCGGAAGAGGCGCCAATCGCCGCCTGGAAGGCGGCGGGGTTGGCAAAGATCCGCACTGGAATTGAGCGGGTAGGGATGTAGTTGAGCAGTTGGTTGACTTCGTTCCGGGCGTTCTCCAGCCAGAGCACGTATTCACCCACAACGGCGCCCGATTCGGGGGTGTAGCGGATGTCGAAGTGACCGGTATGCCAGACGCGGGAACCGTCGGGGTTCCCTGTGGCGGCGCCGGGCGGCGCGCTGGCGTCTGGGGAAGGATTGGAAGGGGTCGTCGCCGCAATCGCCGGCATTAAACAGGTGAGCGTTATAAAGCCGAGAGCGAGTCCCCCGGCCCACGACGCGGCGCGTGTTCTCGAACCTGATTTCATAGTCGAACGTTCATAATTTGATACCTCAGTCCATTTTCATTTTATCGCTGCGTTCTCGACCCGAAGAGCAGCCGCGACTACCCCACCCCGACCCTCCCCGCAAGCGGAGAGGGAGTTTGCTTCCCCCCTGATGACGGGCGGACCGGGAGGAGTTTGCTTCCCCCCGCTTGCGGGGGGACTGAGGGGGGTCGCCCGGCTACAGACCCGGTTGAAACCGGGCTCTGCGGATGCGAAGCCCTCCTTCGAGGGTTCAAAAACAGCCCGTCCTTCGTCCTCGGTCCTTCGTCCGCGCCCCCGTTTCCCAAAGCAGACCTCTCTCCCGGCCTCTCCCCTGCGAGGGGAGAGGTGCCTATGCTCGGACGTTTGACGTGTTCCCAATCGTTTACGGAAGCAAGATGAGGCGCCTATAGCTTCAGCGTTTCAGATTCATCCTTCATCCTTCATCCTTTAGCGCTCCATCATCCTTCATCCTTTAGCGCTCCATCATCCTCCATCCTTTAGCGCTCCATCATCCTTCATCCTTTAGCGCTCCATCATCCTTCATCCTTTAGCGCTCCATCATCCTTCATCCTTCACACCACCTCTCCCGCGTAGCCCCACGGATGGGCGGATTCGACTCGCACGAGCGCCAGCTTACCCAGGAGGCGGGGTCCGCCAGGGAAGTGCGCGGTACGATTGGTGCGGGTATGCCCGGTGAGATAGAACGGATCATTTTTACTGGGGCCCTCCACCAGCACCTCGACCGTCTCTCCGACAGCCCGCTCATTCTTCGCCAGCGTGATGCTGTTTTGCAGATTGGCAAGCTCGGTGAGCCGGCGCGATTTCACCTCTCGCGGAATCTGGTCATCCATCGTGGCCGCCACGGTCCCCTGGCGCGGTGAGAATATAAAGGTGTACGCCGCGTCAAACTGAAATTCCCGCACTGCGTCCAGCGTATGACGGAACTGCTTCTCCGTTTCGCCTGGAAAACCAACCATCAGGTCGGTTGTTACGCTCAGATTCGGGATGGCGCTGCGGAGCCGCTCCAGACGATCGCGGTAGTGCGCGAGGGTATACCGGCGCATCATCCGGCGCAGTAGCTCGTCATCCCCGGCCTGAAGCGGCAGATGGATGTGCTCGCAGACTTTTGGCAGCGTTGGAAGAGTATCGATAAGATGATCGCTAAAATCTTTGGGGTAGGGACTGGTGAACCGGATCCGCTCGATACCCTCGATGTCGTGTAGACGCCGGAGCAGTTCGGCGAAGTCGATTCCCACGTCGCCCCGCTTCCCATAGCTGTTGACGGTTTGACCGAGCAGAATAATCTCTTTCGTGCCGTCGCGGGCGAGTGATCGCGCCTCTTCTAATATTGCCTCCGGCGTCCGGCTCCGTTCCCGGCCGCGCACGTAGGGAACGATGCAGAAGGTGCAGAACTTATCGCAGCCGTACATGATGTTGACATACGCCCGGAGCGGGGCCTTCCCGCCCGGCCGCAGGAGGGGCGCCTCGGGCTGCACCTCCATCAATTTGAGGTCTTCAATCGTGCGGGGGAGATCGAGGGCGACCGCTCGTTCACCGGTCTCGGACGCCTGCCGGATCAGCGCTGGCACCCGCGCCACGTTCGCGGTGCCGGCAAGAAAATCGATATGCGGCGCACGCCGGATGAGCTCATCCTGCTCTTTCTGCGCCATGCAGCCCATCACGCCAATGAGAAGACCGGGACGCTCGGCCTTGATCTCCTTGAGATGCCCGAGAAGACTCCAGACCTTGTTTTCCGGCCGTTCCCGCACCGAACAGGTATTGATGAGCGCCACGTCGGCGGCGGCGGCGGAGTCGGCTTCGTGATAGCCTTCGGAAATCAGAAGCGAGGAGACCTGCTCCGAATCGTGCTCGCTCATCTGACAGCCAAACGTCGTGAGATGAAAGGTGAGGGGTTTCGAATCCGCGCGCGCGGACGCCGGCCGTGTCTTGAGAATCATACGGTATTGTATCACCCCGAGGGAACGGGATCAAGAATGGCCGGATGGAAGCTGTCGGGTGCTGCCCGGCGTGACGGGCTCGCCGGTGTCGGCGCTGGCGACTGCGGCGAAACAGAGGGCCAGGCTGCGGAGATTGCCGCGGGCGCTGTTGGCCGGCTCGCGTCCTTCCTCAATTGCGCAGAGCAGCTCGGCCATGGTTCCATGAAATCCATCGTCGAACCAGGCGCACTTCAACTCGGGGGTGGCGTAACCTGCGGCGGTGAAGAGCGTCACCTTCTGTTTTCCGAGATCGGGCCCAACACTGGTGATTGTGCCCTCCGTGCCGGCGGCATAGGTGCGATCTTGCGCGCCGAACCGGACGGCCGCGTCGAACACCAGGGTGGCCTGCCCCTGCGGGTACTCAATCAGCGCCTGCCCGAGCAGCGGCGGGCGTATGGTCTGGCCCGGCGCCTGGGCGACCGAGGCAAAAACGCGCTCGGGATCACGATCTCCAAAGAACTGCGTGACGATATCGAACCAGTGAATGGCGAAATCGTAAAGCACCACGTGATACACCTTCTCGAATTCGCTGCCCTTGATCCAACTGTGGTCCCAGTGCACCGAGAGATGCGCGGCCATCAGCTCGCCAAGAATGCCGGCCTGGATCACATGGCGGATACAACTGAAATGCGGCGCCCATCGTCCGTTTTGATTCACCGCCAGCTTCCGTTTATGCCGGGCAGCCAGGTCCACCAGCTTCTGACCTATGTCGAGGTCGGTCACGAACGGCTTCTGACTCAAAACGTGCTTCCCGGCTTTCAGCGCCGCCTCGATCAGCGGCGCGCGTTCCGTGGGATGCGTGGCGATGTCCACAACTTCAATATCATCCCGCTTCAGAAGCTCACGGTAATCGGTGTAGACCGTCGCGTCCGGGTAGAATTCTGTACGGCGCGCCTCGGCCCGATCCCGCTTCAGATCGCAGAGGCCCAGCACCCGGTAGCCGGCCTTTTTATAAGCCGTGAGATGATGAAAGGTGATGCCGCCGCACGCGATGAGTCCGATACCAGGACGGTAACTGACCGGGTCCCTCGGCTCATAGGGCATAACCGGCGCCGCGATCTTCTTCCGTGGCGTCGGACGACTGAGGTCGTAACGATCGGACTTCGCCAATTTACCTCCTCAAAAGCTAATGCCGGCGGCCTGAACAGGCTCTGAGTCTGAGAACGCGCCTCGAACGTGTTATCGCCAGTCTAACCCGTTCCCGCGCCCGGCGCACGCGGGCGTGGACGGAGGACGAAGGAAACGCTCACCGCGGAGACGCGGAGTTCCGCGGAGAACCGCAGAGGGAAAGCGAAGACAAGAAAACCACGGGGAAAAGCGGATGGAGGACGAAGGGTGGTGAGTGTGTGAGAGGGTGAGACGGAGGGCGGAGGACGAAGGACCGACGACGGAGGAGAAGGCACGAGGCACGGGGTGCGGGGCGCGCGGTACAGGGCGCGCGGCTCGGGGCGGCCAAATATTGACCGGTTGTGAAGTCCCGGAGGGACGGCCGAAGATAGCCTGGCGCTTTAGCGCCGCGGAAGAGGCGGCATATCCACCTTGTGCGAAGTCCTGAAGGGACGACCGAGATCTTGCCGCAATCGACGATGGGAGAAGAAACCGGCGCGGGTCGAAGCGCGGACGGGGCGCGGACGGAGGACGGAGGACGAAGGACGGATGGGGGAGTGGGTCGCGCGGTGCGGGAGGCCTGCGGCGGGCGCGGGCGCGCGGGAAACGGGGGGAAGCGGGCGTCGGAGGAATTGGGGGATTGCACAACGGAGGGGCCAGGCGCCGGCGGTGGGATAATCCGCAAATTGGGGTATAAGGACGTAATGTAATATACGGATTATGCGGTTGCGCCGACACGCCGAAGGGATGAGCCGGACACGGTGGGATAACAATTCATTGGGGTAGGAGTTTATAATGAATCAAGGCAACTGTCCGCTCTCCCCGGCCCTCCTCGAACTGCTCCAGGCGATGGTGGATCACCATACGCGCGAGACGGGGGCGCTGGCCGAGGCGCTCAACGTTTCGAGCCACACCGTCCGCACCTATTTCCAGCGCATTTTCCGTACCCTGGGAGTTCACAGCCGGGCGGAGGCGCTGCTTTTTGCCATTACACACGAATGGGTTGCGTTGGAACCCCAGCTTAGTAAGACGCCGCCAGCGCGGGAAGATCCGCGGAACCGCGTGTGAAATTGTACGCAAACGCGGACTCCCCATTGGCGCGGCATGCTGTTATAATGGCTTCGTTGTGCTCTTCGTGTGGGAACATACCCCCTGCAGCCGCCGACACCCTGTCATGGATTTCCCATGCGGTCGCGAAGGGACAAATGATCATTACAACGCCGGTCGCCACAAAACCGGCTCCGGCCCGTTACTGAGACGGGCCTGACGAGATTTAGTAAGGGACATTATGTCCAGGATGCGTTTGTTTATCGCCGCGGCCGTCGCGGCGGGATGCATAGCAATTGTTATTGGAGCGGGTTCGCGCGATCGTTCCGGCCGGGGCGCTTATTATTACCGGTCTGGCCAGCACGCTCTCGTCCGGCATGATCTCAAAACCGCCGCCGCCGACTTCAAGCGCGCCGCTTCTCTCACCAACGATCCGGATAAACGCGCGTGGGCGCAATACCAACTGGCGGAGTGCCAGGTAGTGCAGCCGACAAAGCGAAGCGAGGCCATCGCCGCCCTCCGCGCCCTGATAGAGGATGAGCCGCGGCACTTCCTGGCTGCCCGAGCCCAGGCCGAGCTTGACCGACTGGAGGGGAAGAAAACGCATCCGTTCACCCCCCCTCCACTCGACGTAGATTGCGGGCCCGAAGCCCTCGCCTATATTCTCCAGCACTCGTTCGGGAAGCGGGCCTCCGTGTCGTCCCTCCGCCATCTCGCCGGCGCAGGCCCGCATGGCGCGACGCTCCTCGGGCTGCAAAAAGCGGCCGAGGCGAGCGGCCTCAAGGCAGTGGGGATGAAGGTGGATTTGAATTACCTGCGGCGGATGCCCCCGCCGGCCATACTCTGGATACGGAGATCCCACTATATCGCCTTTTTATCGACCGAAGCGGCGATTGCCCCGCCCTTTTGGAAGATCCGCGTGTATGACCCGGCGGGAACGCACGAGGAAGTTATAACGCCCGAGGAGCTGCAAAAAACGTGGGACGGATATTTGCTGAAGATTTCCGCCCCACGCAAGGCATGACGCCACAACATTAACCAGAGTGAGCGCCGGTAGTACCGACTCGAAACGAACCCGACGCCCACACGGCTTACGGGTCTATTATACCACGAATCGCGGTGGACTTAAGCCTGTCAGGCCTTTCCTGAAGGGG
>DASRZA010000317.1:0-6616 GCA_035686845.1 Armatimonadota bacterium
GGCCTGCAATCTCCGGTGTGTTCATTGCTACGCTTCCGCAACGCCGGACGCGGCCCCGAACGAGTTGAGCTATAAAGAGGG
Organism: Armatimonadota bacterium; assembly: GCA_035686845.1. Classification (GTDB taxonomy): domain Bacteria; phylum Armatimonadota; class DASRZA01; order DASRZA01; family DASRZA01; genus DASRZA01. The sequence continues at coordinate 82 of DASRZA010000317.1, forward strand.
ACTGGCTCTGCTGGACAATCTGAGAACCTTCAACGTTCCGGCCGTCCTCTTCAGCGGAGGGGAGCCACTCTCCCGGCCTGAGACCCCCGAGTTCATCCGGTACGCGCAGAACATCGGTCTCTCCTGCACTCTATCAACGAACGGTCTTCTAATCGATGACGCGATGGCCGATCAACTGGCGGCCCTGGGCTTGCGATACGCGGGCATCAGCCTGGATGGCACAGAGGCCCGCCACGACAAGCTGCGTGGAAAGAAAGGCGCGTATGCCGGGGCGCTGGCCGCGGTTGACCGCTGCCGGGCACGTGGCATTAAGGTGGGGCTGCGATTCACCGTCCACGCTCTCAATTCGGAGGACCTCGACAGCATTTTCGACATCTGTCTCGAGCACGACGTGCAGCGCCTCTGCATCTATCACCTGGCCTACGCCGGCCGCGGTGGCTCAATGCAGAAAGTTGACCTGACGGCGCCCCAGAGCCGGGAAGTGGTGGACCGAATCTTCGCGCGCACCAGGCAGTGCCATGCGGAAGGGCAGCCGCTCGAGGTGCTCACCGTTTCCAACCACGCCGACGCCGCGTACCTGCTGCTCCAGCTCGAATCCGAAGACCCGGAGCGGGCAGCCGCAGTCCGCGCACGATTGGAGGGCACCGGCGGGAACCGCTCGGGCTGCAACATCGCCGCTATCGACCCCATGGGCAACGTTCATTACGACCAGTTTAGCTGGAGCTATACCTGCGGTAACGTTCGCGAGCAGCCCTTCTCACAGATCTGGGGCGAAGCCACGGACCCGCGGCTCGCCGTCCTGCGAGATCGGAAACGGTTCCTTCCTCTGCGGTGCCAGGCCTGCCGCTTCGTCTCAGTCTGCAACGGGAATCTCCGGACCCGCGCCGAGTCGTCCAGCGGTGACTGGCTTGGCATGGACCCGAGCTGTTACCTGACGGACGCTGAGATCGGCTACCAGCCGCGGCCGCAGCTATTAGCCATCTAATTGCCCGGCATGACCGTTCGTCCGTTAGCGCCATTTTTGCAGGAGTTAATCATGCTTGAGTTAGCAGAATGTCCGCCCAGTCTAATGGAATTCGCGGACCCCATCAACGCCCGGATCCTTGAAGTTTCAGAAGACGATATCCAGGGCTTCCATGAAGACCCGATTGGAGAGATTGCGCGGCAATCGGGCCTGGCGGTTTCCCTGGTGATTGAGCGGCTTCAGACCATGCTCGCGGCGGGTACCATCCGCAGAATCCGGCAAACTCTCACGTCGATCAATCTGGCGCAGGGCGGCCTGGTCGCCTGGCAGATTCCGGAAGAAAAGCTGCACGCGGCGTTTGATTTCCTGTTCCAGCAAGACCCTTTCTCCGGCCACGCGGTTATCCGCAGCACGGATGCCATCACACCCGGTTCCGGCTATCGCCTCTGGACGACCCTAAAGGTTCCGCAGGGCTACTCGATCGTGCGGCATTGCGAAATTCTGGCGGCTGAGATAGGCGCGGAGCAGTTTCGTCTTATGCCGGCAAAGCGGGTCTTCGCTCTCGGGGTTGGCCATATACGCCGCCAGGGATTGACGCCAGGCAGCAAGTCGGACGCGCTCGCAGAGGCGCGAGAAACAGACTACGTAAAGTTGAATCCGTTGGAGTGGCAGGTATTGATGGCCCTTAAGCGGGAACTGGATATCGACGAGATCGGCCCCATGCTCTGGGAGCGCCGCGCTCGGAACGCCGAAATTCCCCTGAATACGTTCCTCGCTGTCGCGCACGATCTCAACGCAAGGCGTGTCATTGGCCGGTTCTCAACCTTTTTAGAGCACGTGAAGCCTTCACAGACCGGACAGCGCCTCACGCGGTGCAACGGCCTATTTCACTGGGCGATTCCGGCCGGGCGTGAAATCGAAGCCGGCTGCGAAATCGGGCGGCATCATATCCTCACACACTGCTACTGGCGAGACGCCGGACCCGAGTTCCGTAACGTCAACATTATGGCTGTCGCCCATGGGAGCGAGAAACAGAATGTCCTGGCGCACAAAGCCGCCATCGACGACCACCTGCAGTCAATCGGCATGCCCGTTTTGTATTCCAACGTCTTCTGGGGCGGCCGCAGCGAAATCAAGCCCTCCGAAATCTGCCCGGAGGCGTACGGCGACTGGATTCGCTCGCGAGATATCTCGGCGTGGACCTCGTCCGCGCGGGGATAGCCGTTTCACAGGCAGGGACGCCTGCGCCACCCCGCGTTAATCGCCGAAGGGATTCGGCTCCTACAACCGGCGGTCGGTTCTCCCCCGTTATCGGGGGCCGGGGGGCCATAATCGCCGAAGGGATTCGGCTCCTACAACGCGATGCACGCGACCTGCCCACGAGCCCGGGCGGAGCAATTCGTCGGGCATAGCGATTCTACGGATATAGCGATTCTGGACGTAAGGAAGACGGGTCGTGCGGAGGGGATAGTGGGGTACTTCACGCGGCCGTCGGGCAATCGCACAGGGGAATGGACACTGGCGCGCGGGCCGGTTAACGGCAACAACCGCCGATTCGATGAATTGAATCGGCGGCTGCCGGGCGCTTCAGAGAGCAATGGTAAGATTTCCCATGCGACGGGAATTCACGCCCCGGGCGCATGGCCGTATGAATTATGAGCCGCAGACGTACTGCCGGCTTGATTCGAAGCCGCAAAATGGGGCTATCGCATCCAACTGAAAATCGCGAATCTCGCGCCATCAACTCATTGGTCCGTGATGACGCCTTGTTTAGCGACTATTTGCCGAAGGAAGGTGACGGGGTCCAGGATCTGAAGGTTCTGAGCGATCTGGAGGAGGCTCCTTCCTTCCGGGCTGTCAGGCCTCACGAGGTCGAGTAGATCCTTATCCCGACTCACCAGATAGTCAGCGCCGGCGGCAATGGCCAGGTTGAGATACGCTTCATCCTTGGGGTCACGTGGATAAAGGAACACAGCCGGAACATTCTCTACCAGTGATCCTATACTGATAATGTGTCTGAGGAACAGGTCTACACGTGATAGAGTGAGAACCGGGAACTTACGCCGAGTCTTTTCCCGCTTCAGTACTTCACTCACTTCACCAAGCACTCCAGCACTCAGGAAGAGCCTCACCACCCCGGCCTCCGCGGTGGCAAGACAGGCGAAGGATGGACCGTGGGCTCGTACCGCAGCCTGGAGATAGATGTTGCAGTCAAAGACCACTCCCGGTGCGACTGGAGTGCTCTGTATTTGGGCGGAAGGCTTCCTCAATGCGCCGTCTTCGCCTGCTTCTCCTTGGAGACCTCGTCTCGCACCTCATCGAAGAAGGTGTCCAGTTCTTCCTCCGTATCAGGCAGAGAGCGGGTAAACTCATGGATGGGCGCCAGGATTTCGCGGAGGCTCCGCTCTTCGCCGAGCACGTCCTTCCGGATCAATTCACGAAGATACTCCGAGCGCCCAGCGGCGTGACGGCGCTTGATCCGCTCGTCCAGAAGTCTCACCAGCTCTTCCGGTACTCCGGTCACTTTGATGGTATGCGACGGCATTGGTATCTATCTCCTGTTAGGCATGGCTTTAGAATACGACCATTGGAAGTTCATGTCAAGCCCTTATTGGGCCCTATTAGGGCCATCGCAGCCGTTTTCTGGGGCGGCCGAAGCGAAATCAAGGCCTCGGAAATCTGCCCCAGGTCTACGGCGAGTGGATTCGCTCGCGAGATTCCTCCGCCCGAACGTCGCCCGAGCGTAATCGCCGAAGATGTCGCTGCCGCGTAAATCGCCGAAGGGATTCGGCTCCTACAACCGGCGGTCGGTTCTCCCGTTATCGGGGGCCGGGGGGCCATAATCGCCGAAGGGATTCGGCTCCTACAACGCGATGCGCGCCGCCTGCCCGGGAGCTCCGGCGGACCAATTCTTCGGGCATAGCGATTCTAGATGTGAGGCGCTCGGGTCGTGCGGAGGGGATAGCGGGGTACTTCCCGCGGCCCTCGGGCAATCGCACATGGGAATGGACACTGGCGCGCGGGCCGGTTAACGACAACAGCCGCCGATTCGGTGCATTGAATCGGCGGCTGCCGGGCGCTTCAGAGAGCAATGGTAAGATTTCCCATGCGCCGGGAATCTCCAGCCCGGCGCATGGACGTATGAACTATGAGCCGTAGACGTACGCCCCACCGAGATGCGCCGCATACCCGAGAAGACAGACGGTTATCAAAGCCAGCAGATAGTAGAGCGCGCGGGCGCCGCCACTCATATCCTGGTGACGATGGACTCTGAGCGAGACCATCATCCACATCAGGAACGAGGCGATGACCGCCATTGACAGATGCTCAGCGATAAGACCTTTGAACGGCAGTCCCAGCCTCATCATGGCAGCCCCGCCGGTGACGACGGCGAATACGGCGCTGATCGCGGCCAGGAGCAAGTTATACCACCCCGCCAGCAGGAGTGTGCTGTTCTTCTTGATGTAGCCCAGGATGTCGAGAAACATCCCGGCGATGAATAGGGCTATCGGGAAATGAACGATGGCCGGATGCCACATGTTATCTGGCAGCAGAGGGTTCGACGTCGATGGCGGGGCCGTGGTTGGCGCCGCTGCAGGCGATGTCGTAGTCCCGGCGGGCGGCGTGGCAGCGGGAGTCGGGGCAGGCGCAGCCTCGGCTGACCCGGGACTCCTGGTCGTCGTCGTTGTCGACGTCGCCGCAGTCCCGGAACTCGCATCCGGCGCTGGCGTCTGAAGTGCAGTGACGTGAGCTGCTGCGCTGGCGGCCGGCTTTTCAGCGCCGGAAGACATCTTGGGCGCCGAGACCGTCGCGTGAGTATGGGTCGCTGCAGCTACAGGCGCCGGGCGCGCTTCCTGCTTCGCAGGCACGTGGACCGTCGGCGGCGCTGCGTGCGGCGCCGGCCGGACAGCCGGCGCGGAGGGCTTCGCCGCCGGCTGTGAAGTTGGAGCTGGTTTCCCGGCGCCAGGGGCAGGGGCTGCCGGCGCCGGCTTTGCCGCCGGCACACTCTTGGGATCACCGGGCGCTGTCCCCGCTTTGATCTCGTCCAGGTTGCTGACGCCATCTTTGTCCGAGTCGACGTTATCCAGCTTATGGAGAATATCCGCCGTCAGCTTATTCGCTCCCTCGGCTTGCATCTCGGCCTTCAGCGCGGCGCCGTACGGATTCATGGTGGGATCCGAGTCCGACACGTGGCAATTCGCACAGCCGCGTGTCATTAGCGGTCCCGAATACTGCGGGTACGTCTGGCTCAGGGTAACGAGGAATTCCGGCTTCGCCTGGGCCGTCGTCGCCAGAAGAATTCCGGCGACGAGGAGCCCGAGTGTCTTAAGGAGTTTCATGTCTCACTCTCTGTTCCGTGCGCAATTGAAAGGTCTGCTCAAGGGCTTCCCGACGACCCAACAGACGTCTACTTCGTCGGGGCGTCCGCCTTCGGGGGGAAGCTCTTCGGGTCACCGGGAAGTGTTCCCGCTTTGATCTCGTCGATATTCGATACCCCGTCTTTGTCGGAATCGAGTTTCTCAACAGCTTTGAGCATGTCCGGCGTCAGGGTCTTGGTATTGGCTTTGACGAGTTCCTTCTGGAGGTCCAGTCCATACGGGTTCAGCTTAAATCCCGCGGCCATATGGCAGGTCATGCAGTTCGCCTTACCGAGCGCGGTCGTCGCGTCCGGTTTGTACGTCGTTTTGAATAATGTTAGAAAAGTGGGGAATCCGATGGCGGCTGATCCTACAGCCATGAGTCCCACTACCATACCTACTTTGACAGCCTTCATTGATTGACTCCTCGTATTCGTTGGCCGCCACCGGGATGTTACCCAGTTTTGGCCTTCCTGCACCATCAATATTCTATTCTGTGAGAGCGCAATTCAAATCCCCGAAAAGGTGGATTGATCCGAATTGGATCCCGAACTACGTTCAGGCGACGAAACCCAGGACCGGCGAACGCTCCGGCCGCCAACCATCCGGGATATAAACGCAGTCGGGCTCGGCGCCAAGCGGATCATTGGTCACGGCGTAGGCTCGAGCGCGGCTGCCGCTGCAGATGCTTCGAAACTCGCAGGCGCCGCATTTTCCCTTCAACCGGTCAGGATCTCGCAGCGCCTGGAAGGTCTCTGAGTTCTGATAAGTGTCAACGATGGACCGCGTGGGAAATTTACCACAAAGAATCGGCATAAAGCCGCTGGGATAGACGCTGCCGGTATGGCTGATGAACATAACACCTTTCCCGTCGTTAACACCCAGGGGCGCTCTCTGGATCCGGCCGGGAATCGATGGACCGATTCCTTGCGGGTCCCCGTGTCTCTGGATCACAAAGCGGCGGTAATGGTGCGCCTCGGTGGTCTTGATCGCGTACGGCTGCTTTCGCGCGTGGTTCCAGAGCTGCTCAAAGACGATCTCATATTGAGCCGGCGCGATCCGCTGCTCCGCCAGCCCTCGTCCTACCGGGATGAGGAAGAAGACCGACCAGAGAACGATATCCTGCCCTGCCAGCATTTCGGCCATCTCGTCCACCTGATCGACGTTCCAGCGAGTGATCGTAGTGTTGATCTGCAGTGGCAGGCCGATCCCA
>DASRZA010000318.1:0-6522 GCA_035686845.1 Armatimonadota bacterium
TCAATGAGGGGTATGCCGGCTTCGAGGAGAATACTGGGACCGCTGTTAGGATAACGCCCGGAGATGCTCGGACTGGCGTTGAGCACCGCGCCGGGCCGCCGCTCAACGAGGCCGGAGGCGGAAAGGCCATCCAGATCCTGATGGTCTATAATCGCGATTTCGCCCGGTTTGAGCCGTGGAATCAGCTTCTTTGTACGGCGGTCGACGCGCGCGAGGCCCTTAATTCGCACTGTCTGATCCGGAATTCCTGAATCGGCCGTAACCTTTGACTCCGAAATTGGAACCTTTGATTCCAAAATTGGAACCTTTGATTCCGGAAGTGGCTCACCGGCGTGCGTCTCCAGCATCAGACCTCCAGCTCCAGGAGGCGACTCGACGCCGCGACGCGACTTTTGGCGTTCTTTCGAACAGACAGCATATCCCGCGCGTGCCGCCGGGCGGTCTCCTGCCCGCCGCCAAGCATCCGGGCGATTTCATCCACTCGATCTTGCTCTGAAAGCATAGAGACATCGACAGTCGTGCGTCCTGCCGCGACCGCTTTCCGCACCACAAAATGTTGTGCGGCGAGCGCCGCGATCTGCGGCAGATGCGTCACACAGATCACCTGCGCGATCTCTCCGACAGCTTGCAATTTGAGACCGATCGCCTCGCCCGTCCTTCCGCCGACACCCACGTCGATCTCATCAAAAATGACGGTCGGCGCCCCCACCGACACGGCCAGGAGTGACTTGATCGCGAGCATGATGCGCGAGACTTCGCCACCGGAGACAATTCGGCTCAACGGCCGCGCCGGCTCACCCGGATTCGCTGAAAAGAGGAACTCAACCCGGTCGGCGCCGGAGGGACCCGGATCCTGCGGTGTCATCTCGATCCGGAGGATCGCGCCCGGCAGCGCCACCTCCGCAAGCTCGCTCGCGAGTCGTCGCTCGAGATCACGGGCGGCACGGCTCCGCGTCCCCGAAAGCGCTTCCGCGGCCTGGCGCAGCTCGATCTCCGCTCCTTGAAGCTGAACCTTTAGCTCAGCTTCGCGATCTTCGGCGCTGCGAATCTGGCTCATCTCCAGCTCGATCTGACCTCGCAACTCGAGGATCTCGGCAACGGTATCCCCATATTTTCGACGCAGCCCCCGGAGCAGCGCCAGCCGCTCCTCTACCTGTTCCAACCGGTCGGGATTCGTTTCCAGGTTTTCATGGTAGGCTGTCACTTCGTGCGCAGCTTCCTGTACCGTATAAAGCGCCGACTGAAGGGAATCCAGGACCGGTTGAAGCAGCGGATCATCGCGACAGGAGTCATCGAGCAGCCGAACCGCGGCGCCGAGTGTGTCGAGGGCGCCCGCGCTCTCGACAATTCCTTCCACCCCACTCAAAAGCCCGCGAGCCCGGGCGACCTGGTCCATCAACTTCTCCATGTTCGCCAGCCGGCTGCGCTCACTCACGAGCGCCTCTTCCTCGTCCGCCTCGAGGTGGGCGGCGTCGATCTCCTCGGCCTGGTAACGAAGCAGATCCAGCCGCCGCTCCTTCTCTCTCTCATCCATCTGTATATTCGCCAGATCGCGCGACAGCGCACGACAGCGCGCATGAACGGCTGCGCACTGATCTCGCAGTTCCGCCGCCGGCTGACCACACCAGTCGTCTAATATCGTCACGTGCTGGGACGGGTCGAGAAGAGATTGATGTTCGTGCTGTCCGTGGATATCCACCAGGTTGCGGCTTACTTCGCGCAGGAACGAGAGATTGACCAGCCGCCCCCCTACCCTTGAGCTGCTCTTACCGGCCGAAGCAAAGTCACGGGAAACAAGAAGCGCAGCCTCGCCCGGATCCAGCGCGCCGGCTTCTGTCAATTCGGCGATCCGGTCCGGCGCGCCGCACAAATCGAACACGCCTTCCACCGCAGCTTTAGACGTCCCAAACCGCACGACGTCACTGCTCATCCGCTCTCCCAGAATAGCGCTGATGGCGTCAATCACGATCGACTTCCCCGCGCCTGTCTCACCCGTCAGCACGTTCAGGCCCGCGCCAAAACGGACCGACAGCCGTTCGATAAGAGCGAAATTCTCGATGTTCAGTTCCTGCAGCATAGGAGGGATGAGTTCTTTATGCTAAAGTCTCCAGTGCATTTTATCCCGCAGCACAGGATAGAAGCGGCGGGTTCCAAACCGGACGAACCGGGCGCGCCAGGGAGCGCGGGTGACCTCGAGGATATCGCCCGCGTCCATGGGCATACCAACCTGGCCATCGAGGGTCACAACGACATTTGCAAGGGGGCTGGAGTGGCGAATTGTGAGTCTTTCCGAAGCGGGAACCACCAGCGTCCGGCCGCCGAGGGCGTGGGGGCAGATGGGAGTCACCGCCAGGACGTCGACCCGCGGGTCAAGAATTGGACCACCAGCGGAAAGCGAGTGGCCCGTTGAACCGGTAGGAGTGGCGATAACGATGCCATCGCCCTGAAAACTGGCCGCTGGCTCATCCCCAAGACTCACTTCCACGCTCAAAATCCGGGAGAGAGTGTCTCTCGTTACGGCCACGTCGTTGAGCGCCGGGCAGTGGGAGCAGCAGACGTCGTTCCGCCTGAGCTCGGCCAAAAGCAAAAACCGCTCCTCGATCAGATAGTCCCCGCGCAGCGTTCGTTCGATGGCCGATTGCGCCTGGTCGGGCTGGCATTCATTCAGGAATCCCAATCCGCCCCAATGGATGCCTAAGATCGGCTTCCCGGCGGGCGCGGCCCGGCGAGCGGCGCCTAAAAGCGATCCATCGCCGCCGAGCACCACGACCAGATCGCTTTCACTGATGAGGCGGTCGAACGGGTCCGGGTTCTCAGGGTTATACGCCGCGATATTGCGAGCGGTATAAACGGCGAGGCCCTGGTCGCGCAGCCAGATTGAGAGCGTCTCGGTGAAGCTCTCGGACCCCGATCGCTCGGCATTGAAGACAAGTCCAACTGATCTGATTGATGGCGCTGTGGGGGTGGTTGGCATCGTGCGCTATCGCTTACGACTGGTGGAGAAGCGGTTCAGGTTTTGCTGAGCGTCGCTGAGGTTTGGATCAAGTTTCAGCGCGTGCTGGTAGCTCTCCACCGCCTGGGCGAGCATGTTCTTCTTTTCGTAAGTGACCCCCAGGTTGTTGTACGCCTCCGCGTACTTGTTATTGAGAGCTACGGCATGCCGGAAAGCAGTCAGCGCCGCATCCCACTTTTGCTCCTGCTCCAGAACAATGCCCAACCCATTATAAAGTTCCGCATCTTTGGGCTGATAATGAATCGCCGTACTGAACTGGTCTTCCGCGGAGGTGTAGTCGTTTCGTGAAAGATAATAGGCCGCGAGCGAACGACGCGCGTCCACGTCTGTGGGATCGAGACTGATCGCCTTTTTCCAGGCGGCGGCGGCGTCTTCCAGCTTCTGGGTATGCCAGTAAGAGATGGCGAGATTGCTGTAGCCTACGGAGGAGTGAGGGTCCAGCGATATCGCCTTCTGCAGGGCCGGAATAGCGTCAGCGTAGGCGCCTTGATGGGCGTACAGCCATCCCAGGTCGAGCCATGCGTCCGCAGAATTCGGCTCCAGCTCCACCGCGTGCTTCTCCGCATTGAGCGCTGAGTCGTAATCGCCCATTCGGATATAGGCGGATCCAAGAGCGCGGAGGATTTTGCCATTCTTCGGGTCAGCGTCCGCCACGTGCTGATATTCGGAGACCGCCTGCTTATAACTGCCGGTCTTGGTGTAGAGATCGCCCAGGGCTTCGTGGACCTGGTCGGAAGTCGCCCCGAGCGCGAGCGCCCGGTTCAGGAATACCATCGCCCGGTCATTCTGATCGGTGTCCTTGAGCGCCAGGCCATAATTGGCGGCATATCCCGGATCGCCGCGCGCGCCATCTACCGCCGCGGCGTACTGCGGCAGCGCCTGCTTCACGGCGCCCAAATGAGTATAGGCGACACCCAGGTTATTATGAGCCGCCGGAGAATTCGGCCGAATCTGAAGCGCCGCGCGGTATTCATGCGCCGCCTCGGACCACCGACCAAGCTGCGCGTCGGCGTTCCCGAGATTGTAAAGCGCCTGAAATGACCCGGGATCCAGTTGGACCGCGGCGCGATACTCGTTGAACGCCTTATCCGGTTCGCCCAGGGCCAGATACGCGTTCCCAAGATTGTTGCGCGCATCTACGAGGTTTGGCGAAATCTGCAGCGCCGCCAGGAGAACGTCAGCGGCTTTCTGTGGCTGGCTCTCCTGAAGATAAACATAACCAAGCCATGCGCGTGACCGGGAGTCTCGCGGGTTCTGCTCCGAAAACGCAAGCAGTTCCTTCTCCGCGGCGTCCCACTGACGCTGCCGCGCCGCCGCAACGGCGTGGTTCAAATCAGGCTTTGTGACCGTGTCGCTGGGAGCGGGCAGAGCGGCGCCGGTCGCCGGGGGCATTGGAGTCGGCGCTGCCGGGGGCCCCGACGGCGCTGCCGGGGGCGCCGTCGGAGGGGCGGTATCCGGGGGCGCGCCGGCCGCGCCGGCGCCTACCGATAGCGGCCCGGCCATGACCGATACGAGGCAAAAAGAAATCGCCAGAGCCGGCGTCACGCCGCTTGACTTCGATAGGGTACGGATCACGTCCGAGAACCTTGAACAGAACGATAGAGGGGCTATTCTAAGAAAGCTGGGAGCGGTCCCGGCCATCGGATCCTTCGATGCGCTCATTACTATCCTCGCGCGGGCCGTGGGAGCGAGCGCCGCCGCGATGGACAAGCGATCTCCTTCCGAGCAAAATCGCCGCGCGGCCCGTCTGCGCTTGTTGATTGAAAGCTAAAAGCTGGGTGGCGATAGCCACGAGGCTATTATACCAGAGACGGCGGCGTTCGGGATCGGTCGGCGAAAGTAAGATTTTCACGTGAGGAGCCGCTCGGTTCGCGAAAGTAAGATTTTCACATAAGGCGCCGCTCGGTTAGCGAAAGACGCCGGACTGATCCTCCTGCCACTCCTCGATATAATGCAGAATACTGGGAATCGCCGCCGCGACCGGCAAAGCGATGATCGCGCCGACAATGCCGAGCACGTAAAATCCGACGAGGAAGCTGATGACCACGATGGTTAGCGGCAGACCCATGGTATTGCCGTAGACATTGGGAGCGATAATATGGCTTTCCAACTGGTGATAGATAACGTAGGCGATGACGACGAGGAGCGCCTTAAAGGGGCCGTGTGTCGTGGTTAACGCGACGAGAGCTGGCGGCACCAGCCCCATCAAGATACCAACCACCGGAACCGCGTCGAAGAGACCGGCCAGAGCGCCGAGTGCGAGGGCGAACGGGACACCAATAATCGTGAGGGCGATGATGGTGAAAATGGCCGCAAGCAATGACGTGATGATCTGGCCGCGGATATATCCGCCCACTTCGGTTGAGAGCTGCGCCGCTAAGTTGCGCGCTCCCAGCCGTCGGTCACGCGGGAGAAGACGAAGCACAGAATTCGCCGACCGGGGCCCCTCGATCAGGAAGTAGATACTGAGGAACACCAGGCCAATGGCGCCGGCGATGTCGTACGCCGCGACAGACATAATATCCATAAGGTGCGGCGCTGAGTTGAAGATCCGACTCGAAAAACCCTGCGTCTCCGCCGACACGTTCATATGAATATGCCAGGATTTGAGCCGGCTCTGAAGTTCCGCCAGATAAGTGGGCGCGTTATGGATCAGAGTGGCGGCCTGCTGGAAGATCGGTGGGATAATGAGGAACATCGCTCCGGCGACGGCGGCGAGACAGAGAAGCACGACCGCCAGCACGGCCCACGTGCGGGTCACCCGCTCCTGGAGCCTGCGGACCAGGGGGTTAAACGCCGCAGCGATCATGAGAGCGATCAGTACCACGATCAGCACCGGCCACGCCATCAGGAAGACCTGGAGTCCCAAAAACGCCAGGAATAGTTTGACGAGCGCCATCGGCGCGATATCGAACTCCACTCGATGGGGCGGCGCGCCGGCCGATCGCAGAGCGTCCGTTGGAGTAGGAGAAATCAGCTCACTGCCGCTCCTGCGCGCTCTTCTATTTCCCGTAAGTTGATCCATATTGATCTCGGTATACCCAACTCCGAAGCGTTAACTAACGCTTCGAAGCAAGGAGATGGTCAATAAAAAACGGAATGCTGATCGGATATGGCGCCCCTTTCAAAAAAGCCCCGCCGCCGGACAAACCGGGGCGGGGCGCTGATCACCTGTCCCTCGAAATCCTTGATTCCGAGATGAAAGCCGCGGATCAGGCGGTGACCGCCTGGACGTTGACCATGCTCTCGGCGAGCGTCGACAGTTTTTTGTCTGTCTGACCCTCTTCTTCGAGCGTTTGTTGAAGCAGCCTCGCGGCATTCTGATCGCCGAGCTGCTGCGCGTGGGTGCGTGCTGTGCCGTACCCGGCGATCTCGTAATGCTCCACTCGCTGAGCCGCGCCAATTAGAGCGGCATCCTTGACCGGCGGCTCCGCCCACTGCTTCAGCACCTCCTGCCCTTCCTCAATGATGCCCTTCATTCCCTCGCAGGTGTTGCCGTCCGGGTCCTC
>DASRZA010000319.1:0-3357 GCA_035686845.1 Armatimonadota bacterium
TCCATGGATCGAGATTGATGGGCCCGAGCAGCGGTTCAAGGGAGAGGAAACGGACGTCCGCCGGGGCGTCTACGAGAGAAGGGATGCGCTCGTCTGCGGTCGCCTGGTTCTCGCATGAAACGCCGACATGGACATTGGGCAGGGGCCACCGGATAGGAGGTGACCAACACGACGACGCGAGGTTAAACCGCTCTTGACGGGAGCCGTGCTCGCGAATGAGATCTATCTTCAAGCGGAGTACTCGGCTAACAGTCCCACCTCCGGACAGGTAATCCCGCATCCGCTCCGGGCGCTTGGTGAGAATCTGGAATGTGTGCTGCGGGCATAGCGCCATCACGGCGAAGACCTGGTCAATGAAATCATCCGGGACCTGGGGGTGAAAGAGATCGCTTAGCGAGTTTACGAAAATGCGGCGCGGCTTCTTCCAGTGCAGCGGCGCTTCAAGGCGATCGGGCAGGCAGCGAACCTGGGCCGTCCAATCAAGCCCCCTCCCCTTGACCGTCGTCAGCCCTTCGAAAGCGGATGATACCTTGGGGTTTGGGTTGGATTGCAGACGGTGGGCGGAGCGTATTGCGAAACAGTTGTCACACCCGGCGCTGACCCGGCTGCAGCCGAGTAAGCAGTTCCATGTAGCATCCGTCCAAGAAATCTTTGAGTTACCGCTCATTTCGTTTCCTCTGGCGTGTGTTCCGAAAATTCAAACGCGTAAACCTCTACGAAAACGCCGGGGCTGCGACGGTCGGCGAATCGCTTCAGCGCGACCTGGGTGACAATCTGGGCGTCATCATTCCATGCGATCCCTGTAAGCGCGTCCTCGGCGGCGCGGAGCATTTTCGTGGTATCCGGCCGGGTCATAGGATAACGAGGCGCCGTCCGTTTGAGGCCGGCCTTGTTGATATGGTTTTTCGGACGATCCATGAAGAAGGTGACTGCTACGCCCAGGGGTCCTTCGAGCGGCGTCGGGAAGAGCGGACGGGCGGTGATGGCGACCATTTCCCTCCAGTTAGCGCCGGCGGCGCAGGTGTCTATCACGCGGGTCCCCTGGCTCCCATCCCGCCGCTGGTACGAGATGGCCTTTTTGCTTCCCGCGGTCTTTGGATGGCCTGGAACGAAGAAGGATATTTTATGGCTGTTAGTGGACATTGGTTGTCTGCTCCTGATTGGCCGCTGTGACAGCGTCGAGCACGTCTGTTACGCCGCACTTGTCGTACAGCCGGTAAACTTTGAGAGTGTGGATGACCCTTTGGGCAAGGATTTTCTGGCCCTCGGTATCCAGCAGCCCGCGGCAAGCGAGGACGCTCGCCTGCGCCGGGGTGCCGCCGATGCGATCGGCGAGGATGGAGATCGCCCGCTTCTTGTTGTAACGCGGTCGGCTCTGCGGGCCGAACAGCGCACTGCGCAGCTTCATGGCCTCGCTTAGTTTCCGCCGTGTCTCCGTGCTGCAGTAGGTCATCGCGAGGCCTCCACGTCGACCGGAGCTCGCTGAAGCGCCGCCGGCGGGTCTAAGGGCTCGAGGCGGATTCTTGCTGCAGCCGGCGGGTCTTGCGGGGCCGGGCCGATTGGGGATGGATGCCGGGCGCGAAGGCGGGCGATGATCTCCCTGGCCTCTTCGGGCGAGGCGGGTTCATCACCGGCGAGAAGGCGCCGGCGGTTGCGTTCGGCGTAATCATTGGCTTTCATTCACTTCTCCTCTGTTCTCCCCTAACAAATCCGCAAACGGCATATTTTCACTTGAGTGCGAGCGAAACCATTCCCGCCGCCGCTCGGGATCGGCCATAAACCAGCCGTAGATGGCCCGGCATTTTTCCACGTGGCGCTCTCGCTGTTCCTCCATGCGCGCCCGGTATTCCGCCTGGCGCTTCTGACGGGCCACAGCTTCATCCGGAGTTTCTTCCGGGGCGGCGCCGACCAGGTCGGAATATTCCTGCCGCACGTCCGCCCAGTCCGGCGGGAATGGCGAATTGAGCAGGACATTCCTCAGCGCCTGGCAGCCCATCTGGTCGTCCATGTCGCCCAGAACCGCTTCCCACAACTGCACGGCGGGAGGGGAAAGGCTGCGGCCGCGCGCTTGCGCTTTGGCCTCGATCAGGCAAACGCATTGTTCGATTAACTGCCGGCGCATAAGGCGCTCCTCTCACCGCGGAGCGCTCCCCGATTCGAGCCTCTCTCCGTGAAACCGAAAAACTCTTTCGGGAGTGGGGGCAGCGTGCTCATGTATTCGCCGATGATCTTCGCCCGATCCTGGAGCGTCTCCCATGGCTGAGGCGGAGGCAGGCATGCCCGTCCCGGAGGGGGCGCTGGAGAACCGGCGTGGACCATCTGGGTCGGCGGCTCGTCGAAAGCGCTGATGTCTACGGGCGTCGGCCAGTCGCCGGATTTGAGCAGCTTCACGAGCATGGCGACCGGTTTTGCGCAGCGCCCCGCCCGCCGCAAATCGCGCACCCGATCAACGGCCTGCGTGATCTGAACACCGGTGTAGCGCTGGGTGGCGGCGCGTATTTGGGACGCGGTGAGACCGCAACGCTTCAAAAGATCGCAAGCAGCTTCGCAAGGGGGATCGGCAGGCGGAGTATCGCCGTCACTCGGGTCCGCCGGCGCGCTTTGTCGCGGTGGTTCTTCCTCAGATTGATAATTCGTGGCCGGCGCTGCGCCGGCGCTAGCGTACCGCGTATAAGTATTATTAAAAGCTTTAGTACCTAGTACCGGGGGGTGTGGGGGGCCCGGGGGGGCGTCGGCAGCGTCGGGACGTGCTGGGTCTGGCGGGCTTGCCGGCGCATTTTCGGTGGCGTCTGGCTCTAACCGCGCGGGGTCGGGATCTTCCGCCGGCGCATTTTCGGTGGCGTCTGGCTCTAACCGCGCGGGGTTCGGATGGTATGCCGGCCGATGCGCCGGCATACCCTGTTCAGATCGCGCGGGGTTGGACTCCCCTGCCGGCGGAGGTATTGTCTCGGCGCCGAGGATCAGCGCTACCCGGTCTGTGTTGACGACGTACGCCTCGCGCCTCCCCGACTGCGCGTCCCAATCCATCAGTCCGAGCTGCCGCAGCGACCGGCGCGCGGTGAGGATGGTCCGGCGCTTGATGCCGAGGTCTCTACTGATCTCCCTTTCGGACCAGGCGAAGTAAGCGCCATCCCCGTGCCGGAGCTGATGGAGACATGCGGCCACGAGCATCATGGCCGCGGGGGCGCTGTGCGTGTAACGGGTAAAAGCTATTGCGGCGGACCATCTATCACTGATTACAACAGGCATCGGGGACTCCTGATTGGGACGGATTGCATTAGCTGGCGGACTGGTTGGGATGTTTACTCGGCATCCTCGCATTTGGGACGGAAGAAGCGGTCGAGGAGTGAAGGTTTG
>DASRZA010000320.1:0-14534 GCA_035686845.1 Armatimonadota bacterium
CTGCAGCGGGCCGAAGAGCGGCGGCCGCAGGATGTCCCAGACGAGCCAGGTCGCGAGGGCTGTCACCGCCGATACGCCGAGGCCGGCCGTGCTCTTGATAGCCCAGAGGCGGCGCCGGCTCACCGGCTGAGCCAGGAGGAATCCCAGCGTCTCATTGCCAATTTCGCGAGCGAACAACCCGGCGCCGGTAACGATCGCGGACAGAAGCCAGATCCCGAAGAGCCACGCTGGCTCGAGACTGCTTAAGACCCTCGTCCCGGCATAGCGTCGATAGCCGATCATGCACAGCGCGAGCAGAAGTGGCATACAAACCACCACGAGCCAGTTCTCTCGCCATTCCTTCCAGAACAGTCGTTTCATAGCCGAAATCCCCCAAAACGGGCGCGAGGTACGAGGCGCGAGGTACGAGGCGCGAGGTACGGAACGCGGAGGCTGCCCATGATGCCGGTGGCGCAGCCGTCCCTGCCTGTGCAGCGGCCGATCCCGCACGACCTCTCTCCCAACCTCTCCCCGAAAAGCAGGCGCCGGGTACGGGGCGCGAGGCGCGAGGTATGAGAGACCTGTGACTCCAGCCTTTTTGATTCATCCTTCATCCTTCATCCCTCATCCCTCATCCTTCGTACCCCGCGCCCCGCGCCTGCCTCACCTTCTCTTCACCAGCGTCGATTCGTTGGGGAAGAGGCCCGCGATTCGTTCTTCCAGCAGCGCCTTAACCTCGTCCGGCGTGATGTCGAGGTGCAGCGCTTCGACGAGCGCCCGGTCAAGCTGCTCGGCGACCCTGCGCCGGCGTTCCTCGCGGCCAAGCCGGGTTCCGGGTTCACAGACGAACGTCCCAAGCCCACGGCGGGTTTCCACGACATTCTCCCGCTCCATCTCCTGGTAGGCTCTCGCTACGGTATTGGGGTTAACCACCAACTCCGCCGCCAGTTCTCTCACGGTGGGAAGCTGATCCCCGGCCCGCAGCGTGCCCGCCGCCACACTCCGTTTCACCTGTTCCACAATCTGCTGGTACAACGGTACACCAGACGACGTGTCTATCCGAAATATCATCCCTATCCACCGCTCCTGCCGGTCTCAAGAACTATTGTATTAGTTCAATGGTACAAGAATAGCGCAAGTATCGGCGAATGTCAACAGGTCAGGAAAATAATTCGGGAACAGGTGTGGGACGAATTATCGTGGGGTTAGGGTCACGGGATGGCCGCCATTCTTGAGCGAGTGCTCGGCGGCGGCGAGGACCTGAACGACCCGAAGGCCGTCGCGAGCGTCGCTGCGAGGGGAGACGCCGGTTTGGATCGCGCGGATAAACTGAGCGCACTCCTGAAGAAGCGGCTCAGCGCTGGAGATATGGGGAATCAGGATGTCGCCATTGCGGATTCGGATTGACTCTTCTTCGCTCACGAATTTGGCTGTCGCTACGTCGAAACCTTTGTCGTAGATCCTGATCTTCTCGGAAGCTTCCATGTCATCGAAGACAATCATCTTCTTGCTCCCCACGACGGTGATCTTCCGGATCTTGTGCGGGTCCAGCCAGCTCACGTGAATGTGCGCAACCCGGTTGCCGGAGTAATGGAGATAGACGAAGACCAAATCTTCCACCCCCTCCTGGAGATAACTCTGCCCGACAGCCGAAACCTGAAGCGGCGTTTCGCCGATCAGGTAACCCACCACCGAGATATCATGCGGCGCCAGTGACCAGAGGGCGCTCTCGTCACGCCGGATTTTACCGAGGTTCAGCCGGTGGGTGTAGATATAGAGAAGATCCCCTATCTCGCCGCGGTCGATATATTGCTTGATATAATCGACCGCAGGGTGATACTCGAGCAGGTGGCCCACCATCAGGATGCGGTCTTGCTCTTCCGATTCTTGCGCCAGGGCTTCGGCGTGTTCCACCATGAGCGTCATCGGTTTTTCAACGTAGACGTGCTTGCCGGCCGCAAGCGCCTGCGAGACCAGGCGATAGTGGGATGGCGCCGCCGTGGCGATCACCAGCGCATCCAGCGCCGGGTCTTGAAGCAGTAGGTTTAGATCTCGCTCCAGCCGGGCTTCCGGATACCGGCCGGCGTAGGGCGCGAGGCGATCCGCGTCGAGGTCACAGATGGCGTAGAGGCGCGCATCGGGGATCTGGGCAAAGTCGCGGATCAGGTTGGGTCCCCAGTAGCCGCAGCCAACGACCGCGACATTCACCCGGTTATCCACCTTGGGCCGGTCGTTCATATTACCGGTTATCCACACTCTTGGTTCATATTAGAGGCGATGATTGGCGAAGAGATACCAGAAGAGGCAGCAGATCATCCAGGTAACGGCGGTCCAGGTGGTATATTTTTGCAGAACCTCCTCCTGGCCCGGCAAGTACTTAGAGGAAGATTGTACTCCGCCGCCGATGGCCCCGCTCAGCCCCTCAGACTTTGTGGTCTGCGCTGATACGAGACCCACCAGGAGAACGCTCGCAATCAGGACAAGCCCATAAAAAATGTTCGTCAACAATCTCGTTTCCCTCTCCGCCCTTCCTGGAACCTTCGATTCCAGCGCAGATGACCGAAAAGAACAAGGCCCCGATCAACCTCTTGGAATCAACGATTCCAAGAAAGCCTTCTCCCGTCCGCATTATACCATGCCCCGATGGTCGCCGCAACGAAACGGCGGCAGGTTAACGGCCGCCCCGAATCGAAATAGAGCGATATGAGTACTCAATCCACTTCACTACCATCGGATGAGAGGCCGGCGCCGATCGGAACCGGGCCGACCGATCCGGAAGACTCGCTCGACGGGTTAGCGCCGCGTCCTCACCGGCTCCTGGTCCGATCCTTATGGCTTCTCATCGTCCTGGTGGGGCTGCCTTCGTTGATATTTAATCTGCTCCTTCCTACTGAGGCGCAGATGATCCAGATCGAGGGCCAGGTGGTCGTCAGTGTTTCGGTAATTGTCGCCCTCGCCTGGCTGGCGCTATTTATTTATTTCGTGAACCTCTACCGCACGTCCTGGCGATCGGAACCTCGCTTCGCCATGGTGCTGGCGGTATTAATGCTGGACGCTTTTCGCAACCTCGTGGAGAGCGCCTATCTCGGTGTGGTGTATTCGGGACGGTTCCGTATGGTGCCCCGCTACATCGATCGCCTTCTCTGGGCGCCGCAGGTCACCATTGTCACCCGGCTGTTGACGCTGGCGACGGCAATGGTAATTCTCTGGCTGGTCATGGAGCGAGGCTTTTACAATCTCCAATTGCGAGAACAGCGGAGCGTGGTGCTGGAACAGCGCAACCGAGAATTGACCGCGCTCCAGCAGTTGACGGCGCTGGTTTCGGGAACTCTCGAAACGCCGGCGGTTCTGAACCGGGTGTGCCGGGAGATTGTAGATACGCTATCGTTTCGATCCGCCATGCTCTGCCTGATCGATGAGGAAGCCGGCGTCATCCGCGGAGCCGCCGGTTACGGCGTTCCCGAATCGCTCATTGAAGAGACGCAGCGATCGCTTGATGGCCCCGATATTCTGGCCGCGATCGCCCGTACTGGCGCGACGGAAGTCGTCAGTGGCTGGGATGATCGGTTCGACCGCGAGACCTTTGTGCGATTCGGACATGCCGGCCTCGTTCGCGTTTTCGCTCCGATTCAAGACGCTCAGGGAACGGTGGGCGCCGTGGAAGCCACGGTGAAGGTCAGCGACACTCTTCCCGATGCGCACCGCCTTGCGCTGCTCCATAGTTTTCTCGGACACGCCTGCGCCGCCATCCGCAATGCGAGGCTGCATGAGCGAGTCCTGACCGACCGCGAGCGGCTGAATCGCCTCACCCATTCGCTGGAGGATAAAAACAAACAACTGGAGAGTTTCGTCTATATGGTGTCGCACGATCTGAAGGCGCCACTTGTTTCCATCCAGGGCTTTCTCAGCCTGCTTGAAATAGAGTGTGCCACGGAACTGCCGGAGGAGGGCCGCTTTTATCTGAATCGCGTGCGAGGCAATACCGAACATCTCCAGCGGCTCATACAGCAGCTTCTTGAGCTCTCGCGTGTTGGACGAGCGGGAGATCTCCGAGAACGGGTAGATATGGACGCCCTGGCGCAGGAGATTAAAGAGACGATGGAACCGCGGCTCCAGCCAGAGCGGATCACGCTGGAGATTGTCTCTCCGCTCCCGCCGGTGATGGCCGAGCCAACACAGATCCGGCAGCTTATTGTGAACCTGGTTGACAACAGCATCAAGTATATGGGAGCATCGCTCGAACGGCGGATTGAGATCCGGAGCGAGGTTGTGCCCGAGGGCGTTGAATACGTCGTCACCGACACCGGAATGGGTATACCCGAGGAGATGCGAGAGCGAGCTTTCCAGATGTTCCAGCGCCTTCCCAACGCATCCTCAAGCATTGAAGGGAGCGGAATGGGTCTGGCGATTGTCAGAAAGATTGCGGAGGCTCACGGTGGGTCGGCCTGGGTAGAGGCGAATCCGGGCGGTACCGGCTCGGCGTTTCATATTCTGATCGCGCCGGCCGCTCTGTCAGGGGTTATTTCGTCGGGCACACTCGGGACGGATGATGAAAGCGCAGCAATAGAACAGCAATGACCTGTCAGCCACTCAACATTCTTCTCGTAGAAGACAACGACGATCACGTCTTCCTGGCGCGCAAGGCTATCGCGCAGGAGATGGGTGAACGCGTCCAGGTTTTTCACGTGAACGATGGAGAGAGCGCCATTGATTTTCTAAGGCGGCGCGGCGAACATCGTGAGGCGCCTCGCCCGGATCTGATCCTGCTGGATCTTCAGCTTCCCGGGCGCGATGGTTTCTGGGTGATCCGGACCATCAAGGGCGATCCGGATCTACAGGTGATTCCGATCGTTCTCTTCACCAGCTCCGACGCCAGCAGCGATATCCGTCGCGGGTATGAATGCGGCGCCAACATCTACGTCTGTAAGCCCACGGGACCGGATGAATTCGCCGACCGCATCCGCGCCATCCCCGCCTTCTGGAGCCGCGTCGCTCACTTACCGCCGGCAAAGAACTGAGGCGCGAGGTACGGGGCGCGGGGTACGCAGAGCCTTTCCACCGTCTCACACACTCACACACTCATACACTCACATACTCATACGCTCATACACTCCCCGTCCTCCGTCCGCGCCTGTCGTCACCCTGCGTACGTCTCGTCCTGCTCAATCCGGCTGAGGACCCAATCGAACTCTCCGCTGGCGACTTTGCCACCGCAGAATTCGCAATTGCCGGCCATGTTAATCTTAAGCGGAGCGCCGCAGTTCGGGCACGACTGAATGTCGTGCTTGTTTTCGGAGGCGCCTCGACGGCGGATGAACGTCCAGTATTCACTGAAGCGCCGCGGCCGTGTGGGCGATCCGCATACGACTTTCCCCTGCGCGTCCACGGTGCTATCCCGCATCGAGGCGAAGATCCGCGTCGTCATCGCGTCATAGAACGCGTCTTCCTGAAAGCGCACCGGGGTTACACTCTCGATCTCCACGTTCTCAAGAACGTTTCGGAGTCCCTGCTTCTTATACGCCTCGATCCAGTACCGGTGCATCTGGAAGATATTGTCAGTCTCAAACGGCCTCGCCCGTTCCCAGTTGAGCGAAGACCAGGCGTCCTGAATGGCATTGAAGATATACCGGAAACGCTCTTCGACGCGGGGCCATGCAAACTCCGGGTTGGACTGCTGGAATCGCTGCTCCGCCTGCGCCAGGTCCGGCTGAAAGACTGTCGGTAGATCGGTTCCCTCTTCGGGAACGTCACTCGTTAGCAGCGGTCCCTCCTGATCCCGCTCCAGAACAGCAATCTGGGTGACATACCAGGCGAAGTCGCCGCCGGTTACGGTGACGCCGCAGTGGGCGCAGGCGCCATCCGACCGTTTCTCGAGGGCGCCGCCGCAATTCGGGCAGTGGAGGGCCGTGATGGCTTCGGGCGCCTTCGAGAGCACGTCTCGCCGGCGCGTAAACTCCCATTGTTCCACCGCATAATAGCCCTCCATGTTGTTGCCGGCGTCCTGCTCGGTGTAGTTGGCCTCGTAACGGACGGATATAGTCACCTCCGGCGCCGCGTCGGGATTCGTCACGCTCGAGATGGTGTGTCCGCCGACAATAACGCCCGTCACGTCGCGGATGAGCGGAGGCACAGGTTGAAGGCGCCCTGTCGCCGCGGGTGAAAGGTACGGCGATAGGGTGTCCAGGCTGCCCCGGCCGCGCGCCTCATGGGCCCTGGCATAAAGAGCGTAGGCGAAGTCCGTAAAGGCGATTTCCGAGAAATTCGGGTCATAGGCGCGGAGCCGGTCAAATGCGGCCTGTACGGCAGCCGTGTCGTTGAGCGGTCCTGTCGGCGGTTGATTGTTGTCATATTCGAGGGGCAAACCGCTAATGAGGCCGCCACCCTGCCGGTTGTTGTAGTTCTTCACCAGTGCGACAATCACGATAATGGCGATAATGACCAGAATGTCAAAAGCGGAAAAGGAGCCTCCGCCTCCGCCATAAGAATGGAAGCCGCCGGAGAACGAGCCGCCGCCAAACGAATGGCCCCCGCCGAAGCCGCCGCTGTGAAACGAATGGCCCCCGCCCCCGCGCGCTTCGGCGGGTAAAGCCGCCGCCAACATACTCAGCGGTGTCAGCAGGAGAATTCGCGAGATGGTTCTCGCCCGGCTAACAAATTGTTCTATTCGTACCAAATACCGTGAGATGCAGGAATCGTTCATCGTATGGTGACCTCATCAAAGCTTTTCACAACCGAGTCCGCCCGGCAGGCTGCCGCTTAATAGAGAGAACGCCAGGCGGGGCGATGGTCCTAAATGTCTGTTGCTGGAAGCGTCCCAAATCCCTCGCTCCAGCGCCGCCGGTCGCGCATCACGTTAGCGCCGAACCCGGAGCTGGATCTGTGTGTCATCCCGCTTGGGATACAGTATACCTGATAGACTTCCGTATGCACCACGCGCGTCTACAGCCTCGCTCGTGACCTGATACAGGCGGATGTATCACCGGGCGCAAGGAGATCGGCCAGGCATGGCGAAAGCGATGCAAGAGATGGCGAGAGGTGGTATTGCTCAGGCTGGCGCGGGCGATAGCAAGCGGCACGGTGAAAAACATGCAGAAACGGGAAATCCTCGGACAGATCGATTTTGGGCAGGACGTTGCTGAGGAGGAACTGGACGCTCTCAGTACCTACTTCGTTGAGACGGATCAGTGGAAACGCGTGGCTGCGGGTGACGTCGATATCGTATACGGAGCGAAGGGATCCGGTAAAAGCGCCTTCTACTCCCTCCTGGTAAAGCGTCGCGATTTATTTGAGCGCCAGGGTATACGGCTTATTACAGCGGAGCGCCCACGCGGCACTCCAGCCTTCAAGGACCTTGCCGAGAGCGAGGATCTGACGGAGGAAGAGTTTCGCAGGCTCTGGAAACTTTACTTCCTATCCCTAATTATCAATGAATTGCGGGAATCGGCGCCCCCGGCATTGGACAGGCTCCGTGGGGACGTTCTTCCTCTGCTTGAGGAGGCGGACCTCATACCCAGGGAATTTACGCTGAGCAGCGCGATCCGGTCTGCGCTTGACTACATCCGTTCCTGGCTGCGCAAGCCGTCTTCCATCGAGACCACACTCCACCTTGACGCCACTACACTTCAGCCCAAAGGTATCACGGGCAAGATAACGTTTGAAGAGCCATCAACGCAAGAGCGAAAACTTGGCTTTACGTCTGTTGATAGACTCCTGGAGAAGACCGATGCCGCATTGAAGCTGAGCAGCATACAGATCTGGATTCTGCTGGATCGTCTTGATATCGCTTTTGCTGATTCGACCCACCTCGAGACGATTGCACTGCGGGGGTTGTTTCGAGCTTACGCCGATTTATCAAAACTCGACTGTGTGTCCTTGAAGCTGTTTTTGCGCACTGATATCTGGCAAAGCATCACGGCGGGCGGCTTTAGAGAAGCGAGTCATATCACGCGCGACCTCACCATCGAATGGAACCCGCAGTCATTGATGGATCTCGTGATCCGGCGCATTCTCCACAATAACGTGCTTCTGGAGTATTACCAGGTCGATAGAGAGGCTACCCTCAGCGGCGTCTCAAAGCAGAACGATCTGTTCTATCGGATATTCCCCGATCAAGTCGATGGCGGCCGTAACCCCAAGACATTCGACTGGATGTTGTCCCGTACGAGTGACGGGACGGGGCAGAACGCTCCACGAGAGCTAATCCGCTTGCTCAACGAGACGCGGGTTGCCCAATTGAGACGCCTCGAGACCGGATCCCCCGATCCCGGCAACGGACTTTTGTTCGATCGCAGCTCCCTTCGGGACGCTCTGCCGGTGGTATCCCGGGTACGATTTCAACAAACCCTGCTCGCAGAATACCCCCAACTCCGCGAGCGCTTGCTCAAGCTGAGGGGTAGAAAGTCTGAGCAAACGCTTGACACGCTGGCTGATATCTGGGAGGTCGACACGGATGAAGCCAGGATCTGTGCGCAAAAACTGGTAGACGTTGGCTTCTTTGCGCCCCCTACGAAGGTACGCGGGACCGACCAATCGTATCGCATCCCGTTTCTCTACCATGCAGCTCTTGACATTGTAAGGGGTAAGGAGCAAGGCTGAACACCCCACACGCGCCCTCCGATCAGCTCTTCAGGGCCGGCCGGCCGCGGCGGTGTTCGCTTTCGCGCACGCATTAATCAGTTCGGGATAGGGTCGGTCGGTGATGCTGACCAGGCCAATGTTCGCGCCGGCGCGGTTGGCCACTACGACCGGCTCATCCACGTACCGGTTCCAGAGGCATCCCACTATATCGGGCCGTGCGGCGCAGGCTTTCACGTAGCTCGCATAGGCCGCCGCCCGGACCGTTTGGGACGCGGTCGGCTGTGGCCCGCCGCTCATCAGGCCGCGATCAGCAGCTCCAAAACTAAATGCGGTGATCAGTATCGGCCGGTCCACTCCGACTGGCAGGCTCACCCGCGGCGCCGGACCATAATCATCGTAGGTCATCACGTCGGCGTCTCGGGCGCAGGCTTCCGCTACCGCCGGTGGACAGGACGTGAAGCGGCATCCGAGATAGAGATGATGACCATGATCGCTGCTCTGCAGCGCCTGCCGAATTCCCTTGAAGTAACGTGCGGCGAAATCGGCGAGGAACTCCTGCATGTCAGCCGCATCGGGGCCGCCGCCATGGTTTTTCGCAGCGAGTGCTCGCAGCGCTTTCGCGGACGGACCGCCGGCTGCCGTTACGAACGCCGGATCCTCCAGCCGGTCCCAGGGAAGCGCGTGGTCAAACGTATAGCCGATAACGCTGCCCGACTCGCGGTAAAGCGCCGCTGACGCAAGCGCCTTTTCCGCCGCAGCCCGGAAGCCCGGATCGAAGACATCGGGAAACGGTCCAAGATGGTGAATACCGGTCATCTGCGCGCTGCTTCCCAGATCGATCACGCGCGCCATTTCCGGGGCCACCGCCGGGGCCGACCCGGGGCCCAGCGTATTGAAGCCCCAGGCGTGAAGACGAGCGGCAACCAGCTTGACCCACTGCTTCTGATAATCTGCGCCGTACTTTCGCTCAAGGTTCGAAGCGAAGAAGTTCGGCTTCCCGGGCGGAAGGCTGGCATAGAGGCCGGCCGGTCCCGGCGGCGCGCCGGCGGACGCGATGGAGACCTCATCCACGCCGATGGCAAAGAAGGGATCGCCCTCCGGGTCTACCAGCCGCCATCGATCTCCTTTCGGAGGGTTCGCTAACGCTCCGACTTTCTGCACCGTAAAAAACGGCGCCTCCCGGAGTTTACCGCCCCGGATACCACCAAACCGATCCTGATCACGCGGCCGGCGCCACGATGCCAGTCGGATTGGCTCCTGGATAGCGTCTACCTGCAGCTCCGCGTCCGAAGAGACCCGGCCCGACCACGGATAAGCCGCATATTGGCCGTAAGCGTCCACCAGGGTTGGCCCGGTGGCATCCGGCTCCCGGATGAGACGGACATTGTCGATATAAACGACGTGCTCGTGGACAGGGTCGTCGGATCCGATGTCAAAACCGCTCACCGCCGTCAGCAGCACCGGCGGGCCGTCGCCCGCGATCGTGTAGTCGCCAAAGTCGTGAAAATCCACCTTCCCTCGCGCCAGCGCGTCACACGGGACCGCGATTCGAGCGATTCGGCCCGGCTTCAGTACCACGCGCGCCGTGAACGCCCGGTCGCCCGATCGGACCCGCACAAATAAGGGGACCGGCTGATCCTCGTCGGTGGTGGCGTCGAAAGCGAGCTCCGAGGCGGTCCACCACGACTCTTTGTTCCGAAAGCGGAGGTAACCCCGCTCTCCGGCCGCATAGGTAACCTGGGCGCTCCAATCGCCGTCGGTGCTATGAATCGGTGAACGAAAAAGCGAGGCGCCGTACGCGGTCGGGATGATCATCTCCGCCGGCGTCTCAAACGAGTCATACAGAACATCGGCCCGCGCCGCCTTCGTGCAGCAGAGCCCCGCCAGAATCAGGGGCGCCAGGCAGGTTATCATGGAACGTTTCAGGGGCATTGACGCCTCATCCTTGTCTTTCAATTTGAGATTAAACGGGGGGCAAAGTGGGGCGACGCTGTTCGGGCCGCGAAAAGTGAAATCCGGGACAGGCCGAAAATTCGCATCAATCTATATCTTCGTAGATCTTTCGGACTCTCCTGTTTTGGGATCGGTTACCCGTCTGCCAGGCTCAGCCCATTCTTAATTCACGCCACTCAGCGCCATCTCTTCAGCTCTCTTCAAAACCGGCGTCCGTAAACTTGAGGGTGCGGCAGTTTTCGGTGACGGTGCGGACGACCTGATCGGGGACCCATGCGGTGGCTCCAGGGTGACTGTTGCCCAGCTTCCAAGCAGCGTACTTAGAGGGAAACCACTTTCTAAGCGCTCTTGCCGTTATTGGCGTTTTCGCCGGGGTGAAAGGCGGCCTGGGGTTAGCACGGACGGCGGGCTGATGAAGCGATTCATTATAGATCTCCGCCGGCGCCATGTGCCGCCTGAGCCACTCCTTGGCGCCGGAGATGAAGTCCAGATCAGTTCCATTTGGTAAACCAACTTGCACAGCAATCTGCTTAATTGGTAAACCAACTTGCACACTGAATTACGTTACAGGTGCAAGGTGTGATTTAAATTGGCACTAATAACTTGCTATACCATCGTGTACCCCGCCTATTCGTTCCAATATGGCGCATAGTAGATATTCCCAAAGGCGCAAACTTGCACTGATCTTGCTCCGAACTTGCACACAGATCGCCTCATGGTGCAAGTTCTGAAGCGGGACCGGCGTGCCAGCGTACTGCGCTGGTACGCCCCACACCACAGACTTTACTCTCATCGCTAAGCTCCCGCAGAAGCCGTTGGACCTGGCGCCGGGTCAGCGCCGGCAGTACCTGCATCAACTCGCCAAAGCGGCTTCCTCGCGGTTCGCAATCGAGAATGTGCTTGAGAAGCAGACTCTTGTTCGTCTCGTGATCCAGGCCGCGCCGGCGGGTGTAGACGCCGCTCTGTCCGAGGTAGCCGTACAGAGCACGGGACAAAATATACTTGTTCCGGCTCATGTGTTCAATAAAGCCCTGGTCAAGGAGCTTGGAGATGCTGTATCTGAGATCGGGCGGCACCTTTTTCTCCCTGTGAACCAGGTCCAGGGCAAGTACGTCGTCCGTTGAGAATTGATCCAATCGTTCTCGGCCAACGCGTTCCAAGAAGCGGAGCAGTCGCTCGTCCTGAATCTCCCCGTATAGAGTAAGAAACACCTCGTACTCATCGGTCCCAGAGAAGTCGGGTCTGGGCTTACTTTCAAGAATAGCTGACTTGAACATCCGGTTCATCCCCTGACCGGATCTTTCTATAAGTCCGCATTTCGAGAGCGCTTCTGCAATACGTCGATTCCTGGGGAACTGTTTCGAGAGAATATTGCCCTCATTGATGCCGGGCGGGAAGCCACCGGGGCTCACCACCTCCAGCTTCCGGGGGAACTGGCGCGCAAAGACAGACGCGCCCAGCCGATAGTCCCGGTGACCAACGGCGTTCAGTATGGCTTCGCGGACGACGTCCTCGTTAAAGGTCGGAATGTCAAGCACGGTGAACCCGCTTCGGAAGTGCTGCAGATCATTTCTCTGGCTGATGAGGTCCCAAAGACCGTCCTCAAATAACAAGAAGCCCTCCCGGTACTCCCGACGTTGCTGATAGTTCACCGACTCGGGGGTGGAGCGGTACTCGAAGATCACCTCGGCCTGGCCAAGATGCTTGCCCAGCGCCTTACCGGTACCCAGGAGGACAAGCGCGGCGTAGGTGACTCCCCCCTCCACGGTGAGTTCCGCATCAACGAGGAGCTGGCTGTCGCTCAGGGCCGCGAGCTCGGCATTGCCGGACTTGCGAATCCATCTCTCACGGAACAGGGCTATCGCGCCTGGATCGAGATCTTCAATTGAGGCCTTCGCGCAGATCTCAGCGGAAAAATCCGGGCCGGCCTCATCAAAGATCCGCTTCAGCTTGTCAGGCGTCATCGGGACGAGTGAGTCGCCCGCTCGCATCCAGTATGTAGCCCTGTACTGAATAGGCATGCCGATGGGCCGCGAAGGCACATCAAAGACGAGCACGCGGCCATTCGGATGATTCACGACCTCGGC
Organism: Armatimonadota bacterium; assembly: GCA_035686845.1. Classification (GTDB taxonomy): domain Bacteria; phylum Armatimonadota; class DASRZA01; order DASRZA01; family DASRZA01; genus DASRZA01. Next base: position 12,597 of record DASRZA010000320.1, read on the forward strand.
TTCTACGCGGAGGTGGATGCGCTCAGCCAGGCCTGCAGTGGCTCTCTCGAAGTCGGGAAACGCTTCGGAGCCAACTACCCGGCGCGGACGCTTGTCCGAAACGCCCAGGATCATCTTACCTCCGCCCTCGTTCGCAAGGGCGACGCAGTACCTCACCAGTGCCTCGAAGTCGTAGCGGGTCTTAGCCTCCTTGAACTCTAGGCGCTCCCCCTCCGGCTCCTTCAACCAGTAGCTGAGCGGTGACGAATCGGACATCATGCCGGCTCCCCAGCAGCGGCCAAGGGTTTCTGCCACTCAGTTTCGCGCGCTTCGAAGGTCGGGAACTGATCCGGATGCATAAATGGCCCGTCGACGTGGGAAGCGAAAGGGGCCGCCCGGCGCTCCACGAGCGCCCTGCGCGCCCACCAGAGATGAAGGGTGGATGGACGCCTATGCCGGATCGACTTCTCCCGTGCGAGGGCGACGTTGATCGCCTCCAGGGGATGGTGACTTCGATGAGCTTCTTACGGTAGGTAGTGGTCATGTGCTGATCTCAGCTGTTTGAGCGGGGACCACAAAGGCACGAAGACATGAAAAGAGAATCAAGGGTGTCTCTGGTCAGCCGGTTACCTGCTGAATCTCCTGCCAGATGCGGTTCTGACGCCAGGACAGGAAGTCATCGAAGGCATCGCGCGAGAGCGGCGACGTACCGCCGGACGGTAACAGATGGGATCCCATCAGAGCATCGAAGCTGCTTGGTCCGTGTGCTTGACTGACGTCCTTCAGGTATTTAGAAGGTGCGCGCTGACCAATGCTCTTATTTGTCTGCCGGTCGATCAGGGTGCGATTCAGCACGCAGTCGCGTAGCGGATCCGCAACGTTCAGCTTCTTGAGAAAGGCGTTGGGAAAGATGTGATGATCCTCTACCCCACCCTTGGATATAAGATCTCCCGTCAAATTTTGCCGAGTGTGAAAGTCGGGTGGACGACGACGAAGTAGAAGCCCGATCGTCCCAGCGTATAGCGCGCGCTGGCGGACAGTTGTGCTCCGCAGCGATGAGGGATCAAAGGCGAAGTTAGTGACAGTGGCGGGTGGCGGCCCGCCTTTTATCCAGGCCTGGATCTCGATTAAGTCGCGTGCGGACTGGGTGTTCGCTGCCGTCTCGTAAGCCTGGCTGAAGACCGAGCACCAGTACCATCGCGCAAGTTGGCTCCGGCGCGCCCCCTGGGCGGGTCCTGTGAGCTTTGCTGTGCGTGCACAGGCGGCTGCCAGGGGAATCACAATTGTGTTGTACGGCAGCCAGCGGGGTACCAGAACCCCGCACTCTTCTTTCAGCAAGGTCAGCCCTTCGCCCATCCCTTCGGCTGCCGCAGTCCACCAAGTCTTAATCGCGTCTCCCGTCAGCTTTAGTACCTCGCCTCGTTTGCACGAGGGAACTGGGCGGGACAATAGCGATACAACCTGCAGGATGTAGTAGGGGTCTATCTCAAATTCCGCAAGGACGGGGTGCCTGTCGACGGCCGCTTTCCAGAGTTCCCTCAGGTTGATGTCCCTGGGCCAGAAGCGAGCTGCCAAGAGTTCAAAGGGACTCAGCTTTACTCCAGTGCGGTTGAGGGTTTCGAAGATGGTGCAAACCGCTTCGGCGCCCGTCGAATCAGCCAGGGTGACCACAGGAAATCTGTACTGGCCAATCGGCTCCATCCATTTCTTGCGCAGGTCGAGTAACGGCTTCTGGCGAGCAGCATTGGCGGGTAGCTTCACGGCCTCGAGCACCCAGTCGGTAAATCCACCCAGCCCGTCCTGAAGAACAGTTAGGGGAAGAACTAGCGTCGCGTATTGCTTGTCCGTGGAAGCGAGCTCGAGGGCTCGGGCATGATTGGCGCGAAGATAGAAGATGCAATCCTCAAAGTCCTCATTGTCGAGCAGCCCCTTCAGTTTAAGGAAGTAGCGGTGATCTCC
>DASRZA010000321.1:0-5829 GCA_035686845.1 Armatimonadota bacterium
GCAGATAGCTAGGGGGTCGTAATGAAACCACTTCCCGCAATGGCATCGCAACCACCCGGGGCCGGAACCGGACCTGCTCTTTCGCCGGGTAATAGCGTGGACAATCTATCCGCCTCCATTTTCCGAGCAGCGTACGAGAAGGCATTGGGGCAGGGAGCGCCGCAAGCCGTGCCTCTAAAGTTTTTTGCCGACGACCGCGGCTGGTCCCTGATGAATCTGTTCGCCGGCGTTTTGGAGGGAGGCCAATGCAACTATTCGCTGCTCTATCCCGGAGTGTTCAAGGCCTGGCACCGGCACCGCAAGCAAACTGACATCTGGGTCATCCTGCATGGCATGGCAAAGCTCGGCGTGTTCGATGAACGCCGGAGGGATGAAGACGGGTACCGCGGTCATACGTTTATCGTCGGTGAGAAGAGCCCCCATGCGTTGATTATTCCGCCGCCGCTCTGGCATGGCCTCACCTGCGTTGGTGATGCGCCCTGCGGCCTCCTCTATTACGTAACTGAGGAGTATGACCCGCAATCACCCGACGAAGAGCGCGTCGCCTATGATACCTTCACCACATTCCGTTGGGAAGTGGAGCACAAGTAGCGCCACGTTCTCAGCGCTGCCGGGTCCGTCCGACCCTTGCCTTCCTCATCCCCGTGTGCGATAATACTTCTGCTCTGCCCATCGGCCGAACCGTCTACTCCCGCATTACACTTCTATGAATAACCAGCTTGTTCCACGTCGGTCTCAGCTTCTCGCGCCGGTCACCGTTGAACCGCGGCCGGCGTCCCGCTCCGGGGGGCGCGGCCGCGCTATTCTTCGCCGGCTCTGGCTGATCCCGCTGTTTGTCGTGCTCGGTTTGGGCGCGGCGTACGTCTGGTCCAGCCGGACGGTTCCGCTCTGGCGAGCGACCGGGCAGCTTATTTTAGTTCAGCGGGCCGCCACCGTGTCATCTTCCGCGCAGGCGGCGTACGCGGCGCCGATGGTGGAGAGTGTGGCGAGCCAGGTCGCGATGATTCAAAGCCGGGCGATGGCGCAGCGAGCCACCGACCGGCTCAATCGGGCGCCCGGCGGTCCACCGGGCGGTTACCGGGTGGATCAGGTCCAGAAGAGCATCACGGCCTCGGCGCCGCCTGGAACGGACGTGATCACGGTCAGCGTCGAGGCGCCGAGCCGGGCGCAGGCGCAGGCGATGGCTGATGCGGTATGCCTTTCGTTCGTGGATTGGAAGCAGGAACTGGCGCAGCAGAACGTGCGGGCCGCGCTGGCCGGCCTCCGTGCCCGGTCCATCCGCGCGCACGCCGAGATGGTCGACGCCGACCGGGCGCTGGCCGCGTTCAATGAGGTTCACCAGCTCGTAGACGCCAACGCTCAGCGGAATGATTTTCTGGACCGCGTTTCGACGATCCAGACGGAAGTGAGCTCATTGACGCAGGAGCTGGCGTCTGAGAAGGCGCACTGGAATGGAGTGGGGCAGCAGCTCAAGACGCTGAACCTGGCCGCCGAACATGGGACAGGAGTGCGGGACGACGCCCTGATCGCCAGCCTGCAGCAGCAGTTGAACCAGGCGGAGATCGCCCGCGCCGAAGCCGGCCGGAAGTACACCTACGCCTATCCCGGCGTGCTGCCGGGGATGGACGCCCAGATTCAATCGCTGAAGACACGTCTCTCACAGGCGATCAAAGGCGTGGTGACCAACAAAACGCCGTCGCTGCAGGACCAGGCGATGCTCACTACCGAGTATCCCCGGGCGCAGGACGCGGTCGCTATGACAGAGGCAAAACTGAAGGCCGCCGTGCAGCTCCAGGCGCAGTTGAAGCAGCAGTCACAGGGCCTTCCAGCGACGGACGCCGAGTCCAGCCGGCTGACTCGCGCGGCCGACATGGCCCGGTCCCTCTACGTATCCCTGCAAGCTCCGTTGAACGAGGCCCGGACCGCTCTCAGCCTGGCGAGCGGCGACGTGGACTTAACCCAGCCGCCGTATACGCCCCGGGCGCCGTTCCGGCCGAATCTCAGACAGAACCTGCTCTATGGAGGGTTGGCCGGCCTGGTTCTGGCGCTGCTCACGATCTTAATCACGGCGCGGCCGGACCGGCGGCTCTGGACCCTTACCGCGCTCGATCATCTGGCGCCGGGATCGGTCCTGGGATCGCTGCCGCGGTTCTCGGCCGATGAGTCCCGGATGTTAGCCGGCCCGCAGCCGCCGCTGGAAGCCGCCGAGGCGTACAGTCTTGCCCGTGCGAGCCTGTCGCTTACGCTGCGGAGCGCGCATCCGGACGAAGGGTGGAGCGGCCAGATTGTGCTCGTCACCAGCTCCATTCCGGGGGAAGGGAAGTCGGTGACCTCGGCGCAGCTCGCCCGGTCCCTCGCTCGCGCCGGCAAGAGCGTCATTCTCGTCGACGCGGATATGCGGCGGCCCAGCCAGAAGACGCTCTTTCCCTCGGACCAGGAATTGGGTCTGGCCGACGTCCTGGCGGGCGACGTCGACGTGGAGGACGCCCTCGTGGCTTCCGATACCACGGGTCTCTCCATTCTTCACAGTGGAACGCCGGGCCGGAACCCCTCAGAGCTGGTCTCGCTGCCCGAGATGGCCGAGACACTGCTGACGCTGCGTGGGGAAGCCGATATCATCATCATCGATACGCCGCCCTGCTCCGTTGTCGCAGAGGCGCTGCTGCTGGCGCCCCAGGCCGACAGCGTGATCTGCGTGGTGGGCGCCGGCCAGGTGGATGAAGACTTAGTCCGAACCACGGCCGCATCCCTCGCCGCCGCCGCCGGCGACCGGGTGGCGTTCTTCCTCAACCGCGCCCCTCGCGAGCGCCGTGAGGCCTACAAGAGCTACTACTACTCGGGGCAGGCGCCGCGGGCTTAGAGGACGGAGGACGGAGGACGGAGGACGAAGGACGGAGGAACCGGGCGCGAGGTATGCGGCCGGAGGCACGGCCGTTTTTGACTCATCCTTCATCCTTCATCCTTTACCCGCCCGGCCCTTCGCTGTATTCGGCCGTCCCTTCAGGACTTCACGGTCCGCCCATACGTTGGCTTGATTCATCCTTCATCCTTCATCCTTCATCCTCTGCTTTTCAACCTTCATCCTTTACCCCAGGAGGACGAAGGACCTCCTCAATCGGCGCCAGAGTCGGCCGTTCGGCCCTTGTTCGGCGCCTGCAGGCATGGGATAATCTTCGTAACTGGAGTTCGGATCGCGTTTGATCGCCTCCGAGCTATATCCAGCATCATCCATACCGGGATTGAACGCTGGACTGCGAAGGAATCCATGCGAATGAGATTGACAAAGTTATTCTTCCTGGTGGCGATTGCGGGCCTGCTGGCGCCAAACCTGGCGGGCGCCACGGCGCAAGACGTGTCGCCCACTAATTCGACGTCCCCAGCAGTCCTCAACACAGCGGCTTACCGTCTGGGCGCCGATGACGTGATCAACATCAAAGTTGTCAACTTTCCGGAGCTCTCCAGCCAGGCCACGGTCACTCCCGACGGCAAGATCGCGCTGCCGCTCCTGGGGCCGGTGGCTGTTGCCGGCCAGACCATAACGGGCTTGCAGAAGAAGTTGACGGTGGCGTGGAGCAAATATGTCATCAGTCCGTCGGTAGCAGTCTGGGTAGACCATGCCCGGCCCCGGATGGCCATCTTCTATGGTTACGCGGCGAAAAGCGGTCCGATCAGTCTGCCCACCGGAACCCATATTTTAGAGGCGCTGGCGGCGGCCGGCGGACCGGCGCCGGATGGCGATCTCAGCCAGGTTACCGTGACCCATAAAGATGGCCAGAAGCAGGTGCTGGACCTGAGCCACCCGGAGGACAAAGGCGCTTCCCCGGCTGATATTCTGCTGGCTGACGGCGACATCGTTTACATCCCGCAGCGCCGAACGCAGTTCAGTGTTCTGGGCCAGGTCACGCGGCCGGGCAGCTATGACTATAAAGACGACATGACGGTGCTCGACGCCATTACCGAAGTTGGCGGGGTCAAGGATACCGGGGACCTCGCGAACGCCACGCTCATCCACGATGGCAAGCAGAAAGAGTTGAATCTGAAGGCGCTTCTCCTGGACCATGATCTGAGCCTGAACGTGAAGCTGGCGCCCGGCGACGCCATTTCAGTGCCCGCCCACTCGATCCAGTTCGGCGTTTTGGGCCAGGTCAGCAAGACCGGCAGCTTTGACTATCGCGACGGCATGACCCTTCTCGACGCGATCACCGAAGCCGGCGGCGTACTGGACACGGCGGACCTGGATAACGCAACCCTGATTCGGAATGGCACAACGACGAAGCTGAACCTCCGCGCGCTTTTGCGAGAGGGCGACCTCTCGTTGAACATCAAGCTCATGCCCGGTGACCTGATTACAGTGCCGCAGCTCGCTGCCCAGTACAGCATTCTGGGCGCCGTTGCGCACCCCGGCAGCTTTGATTACCGGGACAACCTCACACTGCTTGACGTTCTCACGACTGATGGCGGGGTTACCGACGCGGCCGATCTTAGCGCAGCGACAATCGAACACAATGGCGTGGAGAGCAAGATTGACTTGAACGCGCTGCTGCGCCAGGGCGACATGACGGCCAACCGGAAGATCGCCCCGGGCGACCGGATCATGGTGCCCGAGATCGCCAACCGCAATTATATCTTCGGCGCCATTGCGCGGCCCGGCCTCTACATCCTCAAGCCCGGCGACCGGGTTCTGGATGTTGTAAACGGCGCCGGCGGACCGGTGCAAGGGGCCAATCTGTCGGACGTGAGGCTCATCCACGTCGACCGGGCGAAGAACACGGCAACGGTCACGAAGATCGACCTGGCGCACTTCTTAACCCGGGGCGACATGCAGGGAAATCTGCCATTGAAGGCGGGAGATGTGCTCTTTATTCCCGACAAGAAGCACCATCTCGGCATCGGCGACGTGTTCAGCGCGCTCTCCAGCCTCAACTTCGTGACATCGACGATACGTATCCTCGGTTTGTAGGGACGAAAGATGAAGGATGAAGGATGAAGGATGAGTCAAGCCAACGTATTGGCGGACCCGTGAAGTCCTGAAGGGACGGCCGAATATAGCGAAGGGCTTCAGCCCTGGTAACGGGCCGACATATTTACCGGCCGTGAAGTCCCGAAGGGACGACCGAATGTAGCGAAGGGCTTTAGGTGGGGCTGCTAACGCATCGGCCGGCCGTTTTTGGTCCGGACGACCGTCGGCCGTAGGCCCCTCTCCCGAATTGGGGAAGCGGCCGGAGACACATCAAAGGTCCGATCATAGGCCCCTCTCCCCTCGCAGGGGAGAGGCCGGGAGAGAGGTTAGATGCAGGGAAGTTTTGGAGCCGAAGGGTCAATCGTGAAGCCTGAGCGTCCATGGGCAGTGATCGCGTTCTGCGCGGCGCTGGCTCTCCTGTACGCGCCGGTGGTGGCGGCATCAGCGCTAAGCTGGTTCAACGATGACGACATGGCGCACGGGGTTTTCATCATCCCCGTTAGCCTCTGGATTCTCTGGATGCAGCGCGACCAGATTCGAGAGCTGCCGATCCGGGCCACGGCCTGGGGGCTGGCGCCGCTGGCGCTCGGACTGTTGATGGAGATTGCCGGCTATGCCATGGGCAGCAAGTCCCTGGCGATGCTTTCGCTGATCCCAGCCCTGAGTGGCGCCGTTCTGATGCTGCATGGACGGGAGCTCTTGAAGGCATCGGCCTTTCCCATTGGCTTCCTGTTTTTCACGGCCCGTCTGCCGTTTGGACTTTCGGAAACTCTCAGCCAGTGGATCCAGCGGCTCAGCAGCGCCGGCTCGGCCGGGTTGATGAACCTGCTGGGATACGCCATTATCCAGCGCGGCAATCAGATCCAGAT
>DASRZA010000322.1:0-10290 GCA_035686845.1 Armatimonadota bacterium
CAATCGAGCGGATCCACTTCACCATCTTGAAGCCAAGCTGGTTTTCGACCCGGAGCCGCAGCGGCCCGCCATGTAGATCGGGGAGAGGTTGTGAGTTCATCTCGTAGGCAAGCAGGGTTTGGGGATGGATGGCATTCTCCATTGAAAGACTGTCGTAATACTCCCCGCCCTCAATGCCCTCGCTGAACGAGTGAAAGATTACGGCGCCCGTCCCCGGCCTTGGCTGCACGCGATTCACCAGGTCCGCGAGCGGCAGCCCGCCCCATTCCGCGATACCCGACCATCCCTGGATGCAGTGATGCAGCGTGATCTGGCTCTTCTCCCCCATTGCCTTGAGGTCTTCCAGCGACAACTCCACCGGATTCTCCACGGAGCCATACACCTTGAGACGATAATCTTTGAACCCGTTGGCCGCCAGCGACTTCCAATCGTCGCTCGTTGGCATCTGTCCATTGACCCAGAAGAAAGGGGAAATATCCTCACGCCGGAACTCGGCCTGTGGGGCAGCGTGAGTCAGTAGAGCGCCCATCACCGGGGTAACAATCGCCCGTGCGGCATGTTGGACGGCGCGCGGGTGTTTCCATGCCAAAAAGTACGCCAGGATATTGAGCGCCACGACAACACCGATCCCTACCAGGCCCAGCCAGAGTCCGATCGGGTTCGTGGTATCCGTGCCCATCACGATGTGGTTCATGTTTCGCTCGAAACCCGTGAACACCACCAGTGACACATGTATTACGATAAAAACGACGAAGCAGCACATAACCAGGAAGTGGAGCGACCGGCCAATCTGCCGGTTGAGGGGCAGCTTTGGGTACCACCCGTAACGCGATGTCAGGGCAGGAGACATGGATGGCCCCGTCAGGATCGCCAGCGGCGCCAGAATAAACACGACCCCGAAGTAAGCGAGCTGCTGCAGAGCGTTGTACTGGAAGAAGCCGTCTGGCTCAGGCGGCATGTGAAACGTCGCGTAGTGGACAAAGACCGCCCAGGCGTCTGGCAGGATCTGCCAGGAGGTGGGGACCAGCCGCCTCCATTGATCGGTCACAAATAGCAGCGCCACAAAGACGACGCCATTGAGCACCCAGAAGAGGACGCTGAGGAAGTGCCAGTGCCGGGCCATACCGATCGTGTGGCGGCGGCCGGGCAGGCCGATCCAGGGAGAGAGATACCGGGCGTCTTCCTTGGCGGTGTAGACCCGGTCTGTCGGTACCTCAACAGGTGTGAGCCGGAGCCACTCCGTATTCGGGGTGCAGTGCACGTTCCAGTAGAGCCGGGCATGGTCTGCCAGGATCTGCCAACCACTGCGGAGCAGCAAGATCAAGAACAGGAAATTGACATAGTGGGTGATGCGGAGCCAGGCCGGGAAGCCATTGGGAACTCCCGGAATGTTCGCACGCGGCAGGATTGGCGGCAGGGAGGGGATCCCAGCCAACGCCCATTGAATATACGCCGCGGCAACCACCAGCAGCAGCGGGACACAGACCACCAGCAGGGTCTTCCTCTGGACACGCATAAATGCTTTTTCTCCTGATCGCGGCAAGTAATGAGTGCGGCTCGGCTTAAGCCTGCCAGATTGGGCGCGGCAAGCAGTGGCGCTACTGCCTCCTGTTTAACAAACAGACTTGAAAGGGCCGTCGAGCCCGCCGGGATTTGAGAAACCCGTCTCTTGGGCCTTCGACCGGCCGTCCTCCGGACGGGGGCGGCCCCGCGCCGGGGTCGACGGTTCACTCGGCGGGGGACAGGTTCGGATCGTCGAGGTGGACCGTAAGGAGCATGCTTGTCGGCTGACTCGCTTTCACGCTGTGGGTCACTCCCGGCGCCAGCAGCAGCAGGCCGCCGGCGCTTAGCTGGTATTCGCTACCGGGCGTTTTGACGGCGAGCGACCCTTCCAACACCTGTATCGCGATGGAGCCTCCGTTGACGACGTGATCATGAAGCTCCGAGTCTTGCTCGAAGAGAAAGATGATGCATTCCACCGGCCCATGCCGGTAGAGCGCCTTCTGCCGGTGCCCACTGACGCCCCGGTGCGACTCGCGGCGGAGCGCAGAGATCGCTTCATGAAGATCGAGTAAATGCTCAGGAGCGGCGAACCGTCTTGCCGGGTGCTGCCGCAGTCTGGTCTCGTCGGTGGTTGTCGTCATACTGCTTCCTCATTTCTGCTGGCTGATCACCGGGTTTCGCGATAAACGAACCAGGCGTTCACGTTGACTGCGATTATCCGTGGAGGTGCGGTCAAGTGTCTATCCTGAATCCTACCCATCCTTGGGACACTTTATTCGCACCGCGATGTTTTTGTTTTTCAGTCCGGACTGCGCGAGCGACGCGTTGATCAATCACCAAGCCGTCGTCGCAGACAGGTGATGTTGCAGAAATTCCTGCAGAGCGACGGCATTGTTGTGCTCTCTATCGTGGGAGCTATAAACCAGAGTCACCTTGCCGTGCGCTGCAGCATCGATAATCGGCCGCCAGGCTTCGGGGCGATCGTCCAATTCAACAAAGTAGCGGCGCCGGAATTCATCCCATTTAGCCGGATCATGATCGAACCATTTCCGCAGTTCGGTGCTCGGCGATGCATCCTTGAGCCATCTCTCAATCTTGAGGGAGCTTTTTTTGACGGCCCTGGGCCATAGCCTCTCCACCAGGAACCGTGTGCCGTCCTTGCTGCTCTCCTCATCGTACGCGCGCTGCAGTTGGATCATTCCAAAACTCCGTTCATCCGGACTATCCCGCGAATGTTGTTCCCGTCGACGCCGGCGGTTCCGGCTAAGATACGTCGCAGAGAGGCCTACGTACTTCTATCTGTCCATTCTGCATGCGGACCTCAAGGCATGGTTGTGGGTGCACGGCCGGTCCGTCCAGCACCCGGCCATCCTCAAGCGCAAAGCGGGAGGCATGCCACGGGCACACAATGCTGTCCCCTACCAGTTTCCCTTCCGAGAGGGGCCCGCTGAAATGAGAACAGGTCTCCGCCAGAGCAAACACTCTGGTTCCGCGACGAACCAGCAGGATGGGCACGCCATCGTGTTCGACCCGCGTTGGTTTGCTCTCCGCTAAATCCGTTTCCGGCATAACGGCAACGAAATCCTGGGGAAAGACCTCTCCGTCGGTTCGATCAACACCCACCCTGAACTCGTACACCATTTTTCCGCCGAGGTGCGCGGCCGCGGACATTACGCCGTATCCCACCGCCGCCAGGATATGTCCGCTCGTCCTCGCCTTCTTTTTGCGGCATATAAGTGATGTCAGGTAGAGGGTCGCAGCACTCACGTTTAGAATGCCGTGGATCATACCGAGGCGGCGAGCAGGCGCGTCGGCGTCTTGCCAATCGGTTATACCGGTCACGGCCGCGCCCGCGGCGCCAACCAGGCCAATGGTGATCGAGGCGTCGGCGGCGCCCGCCAGTTCACGCTTGTGGCCTATCAGGTCCAGCCCGTCGCACACGAGTGCGACAGTCCAGGCGCCGATGGGAATGTCGGTAAGAACGACGTGCAACGGCTCACCAATCCACGTGCCGTTCAGGAAATTCTTGACCTTTTGGCCGGTCGGCCCTCCGCTGACATAAGCTTTATGGACCAGTTTCTGTAGTTTCTCCTCAAACGGCTTCAGTTTGGAGTCCCTGGACTCCTCGCAGTCGAGGCCGCCTGTAATATCCGGGGTTTCTGACATCTCGTACCTCCTTAAAGTCCCAGTAGAACAGTCGTTCATCCTGCGCCAGGTCTGCATCAACCGGAGCCTTATTTCAATCGGGGTACTCCCTTACCCCAGGTTCCTGGCGGTGAAAGATCCTTTCGGATGGACGGCGTTTCCATCGAGCGCCGCGAAGTCTTGAATACATCGGCGCCCTGCGAAATCAGATAATCAGCCGTTCGCGCTGCAAGAGCCTGGATCGTTAGTCCCGGGTTGGCGGAACCCTGAGTAGGCAAGATACTTCCATCACAGACAAACAGGTTAGGGATGTCATGCGTGCGCCCGAACTTGTCGACGACGGAGCTAGATGGATCGCTGCCCATGCGAGCACCTCCGACGAGGTGCGCGTAGCGTGACTCCTGAACGACGTCATCCGCTCCTGCCGCGCCCATCACCTCCATCACTTTATTCGTCCCGAATTTAATGAGCTTCTTATCGTTGTCATGCAGATGGAACGTCACTTTGGCAACAGGGAGTCCATGCCGATCCTTTTCCTCCGCCAATTCGACGCGGTTATCGTGCCAGGGCAGGATCTCACCGAGCAGGGCGATTCCCGCCCAGTGGTTATAATCCATCATTACCTGGCGCATCCCCCAGCCCCAGGCGCCCTTAGCCACCATCATTTGTTTAGCAAACCCGATCGGCAGCGGGCCAACAGTCTGTATGGCGAACCCGCGGGCGAAACCCCGACTGGGATCCGTCTCATAGAACTCTTCCGTCATGGCGTGTGCGGGCGGCGCTTTGTACATGCGAACCGGGTCCGGAAACCGGCCCAGGACGACGTTGCCCGCCTGCACCATCAAATAGCGCCCCAGCGTGCCGCTGGAGTTTGCTAAACCATCCTCGAAGCCAGGGCATGCGGAATTGAGCAAAAGGCGCGGCGTCTCGATCGCGTAACCGCAAACGATCACTGCCTTCGCTTTCTGCTCGCACTCACGCCCTTCCGGATCGAAGTACGTCACGCCCGTGACGCGGCCGTCCTTGCCGAGGTTGATTCGCGACGCCATGCAATTGTCCCGAATTTCAGCTCCGTTTTCGATGGCGTCCGGCACATGCGAGATCAGAGTGCTCTGCTTCGCTCCGACTTTACAGCCGAAGTTACAGAAGCCGCGGTAAATACAATGCGGACGATCACCGTGCGATCCGGAGAGGATAGCGACCGGGCCGCCGGCGCTCACCCGGATCCCGAGCTTCGTACATCCGCGGATGAGCACGTCGCCGACCCCTCCCATTGGATGCGGCCCGTAAGCATATCCGTGCGGATCTCCCCACGGAAAGTAGGCCGGACCGGCGACCGGCATCTCCAGCTCCAGGAGCTCGTAGTAGGGTTTGAGGTCTTCATAACGGATGGGCCAGTCAACGCCGACACCATCCTGCGAGTGAATCCGGAAATCCGACGGATGAAATCGCGGCGTAAAGCCGGACCAATGGACCGATCCGCCGCCGACTCCGCGCCCGCTGTTGTTCGCGCCCAGCGCCACCGGGTCGGTCCCACCGATAACCCGTGGCTCGGTCCAGAAGAGTTTGTGCGAGCCTACCTCATCGCTCACCCAGTCGCGTTCCGTGTCCCAAAACGGCCCTGCTTCCAGACCGATAACACGGAATCCGGCACGCGCCAGCCGCTGTAGAAGTACGCCTCCCGCTGAACCCACACCCACGATGCAATAATCCGCCTCCTCATCGGGCGGATACCGGGGGACCGAAACTTTGAGATATTGCATCGCTCCGAGCATGTGGCGTCCAACGTTGGGGGGGCCAAATTTGCCCAAAAGTGGCTGCTTCAATGCGTTCCCCCCTGGTCCGGCGTGGTATTGTGTTTCGTCGTGCCGGCGATCGGCTCCATCTTGCCGGAGAGGGACGTTTCCGGCGTCTTCCACTCGTACCGCTGTTCGTCCATTTCCCAGGGCTCCGGTTCTCCTCGTTCGAGACGTATATAGGCGCGAGGATAAGCCGGACCGCCAAATCCAATCTCATCCCATGCCCACGGGTGGGCGTAATAAACCTCCACTACGTCTTGCACCAGCAGCATCCAGTAGCGGTGGACCGGCATCCGCTGCCAGATTTCCGGCGCAGCCGGTGGTTTTCCGTCGTGGAGTGTTTTGAGAGTCTGGTCCTGCTCAAGCGGACCAATCTCCTCGAATGATCTCCCAAAGAGATAACGCGCAATGGCCTCGATTCCCCGCAAGCCCAATCGATGCGCTTCACCATCAGCTGGCATGGATTCATAGCGATAACCATCCATGCGGTTATCAAAGAGGCGCTGATCGATACCGTTCACAATCGGAATTATATGCGCATCGTCTCGATCATCCTGGGGAAGGATGCGATCGCAGACCGCCTTAAGGAGACGCGCTTCCTGAGGGAGAAAGAAACGAATGGGAGGGAGCACTTCGACACGCCGAAGTACCACCGTGCGCGTCGCTTCGTCCCAGAAATTATTCTGGCTGAGGGTGCTGAATCCCGGATAATAACCGGGTTGCGCGCGCGGCGGTATCGGCATGTTCGTGCGGGGATTCACCGGCCAGCGGCTGGAGTCGGACTCAGGCATCTATTGTTCCCTCCGCATCAGGGATGCAAGCAATCCGAGCGCCCCGCAGGCAGCGAAGAGAAGCGGGGCAAATATCGGCGGACCATACATAATGTTGTAGAACGGCTTCTTCATGCCACCGGGCCGCCGAGCGACGCCGCGTGCGTGGAAATAGAATCCCAGAGCGCCATCCGCGGCCGCCGCCAGAGAAGCGGCGGGCAGAAGCGTCCTGGCCGCCCGGCGATTGAACACGGCGGCGACGGCGGCGCCCGTCAGAAGCGGAGAGATGATTACGGGAGTCCACTGCATCTTATATCGAAAGTTGTTCTTGTAATGCGAGTATAGAGCCTCCACACCGCTGAAGAATGACCACGCGGCCGTGGACGCTGCCAGATGCTTTTGGAAGCGGCCCTCCCGGATATCTTGTTCCCAGGACCGGCCCTTCATAGGCGCTTCGACCGGCCGCATTTCCATCCACGTCTGGAGCGGGCGGATGGCCGGATGAACAGACAGATCGGATGGGGCCTCTGTTCTGCGTAGAAAGGCAGCCATTAGCCCCAGATAACCGCTGATGCCAAACAGCAAGGGGGCAAATATTGGAGGTCCCATAATAACGTTGGCTACCGGCAGCCGCCACCCGCCCGGCTTGCGCTGAATGCCCCGCACGTGAAACACGAAGCCGATCACGCCATCGGCCAGTATGAGTGCGGAGATAGTGGGCAGCGCCGTTTGGGCGGCGCGCCGATTCCGGTAGCCCCAGATTCCGGCCGCCAGCAGCGCCGGGCTAAGGATAACGGGCGTGTACATGACGCGTTGGCCGTAGCTGCCGCGATAATGTTCGTACGTCACCTCGAGCCCGCTCAAGATGCTTGAGAGCCCGGCTACCAGTGAAAGGCCCTTTTGGAACCGGCCTTCCCGAATTTCGGCGTCGGCTGCGATGGCATCGCGGACGATCGTTCCCAGGAGCGCATCCAAAGGATTTGGTTTCGCCATTATGTGGAACCCCTCGCGCGCCTGGCGCTCTGCGACCTAAATAACCTCACGGACTTTGTCCTTTAGCACCGTTTTGATGATATCCCAGGGATGGCGCTGCCCCTTCAAGAGGGCTTCGGCGAAGTGTATCGCCATCTGCGTGGAGATTTTGCCGGGCATTGGAGGTTCGTTCGGATCCACGACTGCCTGCACTAACGCCGGTCCGGGATGGGCGAGCGCCTCGCGCAGCACCGCTTCCGCCTGACCAGGTTCCTCAATCGTGAAGCCCGCGGCGCCGCAGTTCTTGGCGAAACCTGCAAAGTCGATCGGCTGCAGCTCAACACCAAACTGGGGGGCGCCGCTCATTGCCATCTGCTCCCACTTGATTTCGCCCAGAACATTATTCTTGATGACGATCACCTTAACCGGGAGATTGTACTTCACCAGGGTCGCCATTTCGCCCATCAGCATCGTCAGTCCGCCATCACCAACGACACATACCACCTGACGCCCGGGGTAGGCGACGGCGGCGCCTATGCTGTAAGGCAGCCCGTTCGCCATCGTTGCCAGTGATCCCGAAAGCGAGAATTGCATATCCCCACGCATCTGAATGTAGCGCGCCGCCCAGGTGGCAATCGTGCCGCTGTCTGAAGAGATGATGGCGTCGTCATCAAGGAGCTTGTTCAGGTTCCACGTAACGACCTGGGGCTTCATCGGCATATCGGTTCGAGTACCGCGCTCATCCATGAGCTTGTTCCAGCTCTTCACATTTTCCTGGGCCTTTTCCAAAAAGGCCCGGTTTTCCTTTCGCTGGATAAGCGGCAGAAGCAGTCGCAGCACAGATCGGCAGTCGCCAACCAGACCGACGTCGGCGGGGTGTCGCAGGCCAATGCGAACAGGATCAATGTCGATCTGAACTGTCTTCGCTTTTCCCGGTTTGGGATAGAACTCCATATACGGAAAGCCGCTGCCGGCAATAATGAGTGTGTCGCAGTCTTCCATAGCGTCCTGAGACGGCGCAGTGCCCAGAAGTCCGATTCCCCCCGTTGTAAAAGGGCTATCGTCCGGCACGACCGCTTTACCCAGCAAGGGCTTGATAATGGGTCCAGCAACTTTCTCCGCCAGTTGGAGTACCTCGGATCGTGAGTTCAGGCAGCCGCGGCCGGCGAGAATCGCCACACGAGATCCCTGGTTGATCAACTTTGCCGCAGCCTCGAGTGCGGACTGCGACGGCTGTGGATAAGCGGCCGCATACACATCTCCGCTGTGCGTCGGCACGTTTGCGCCGGATCGTTCTTCATCCGCAGCGGTCCAGTCCTGAATATCTTTGGGGATGGTGATGTGGCTCACCCCACGGCGCGAAAGCGATGTCTTTATCGCCTCGTCGACGACGTTGTGGACATGCGCCGGCCCCATGATCCGCTGATTGAATGTGGCAACATCCATGAAAAGTTTGTCTAGATCCACATCCTGCTGATAGTGCATCCCGATCAGATCGTGGAACGTATGGCCGGTGATCGCCAGCACGGGTTGCCCGTCGCACTTGGCGTCGTACAGCCCGTTCAGAAGATGAATACCGCCCGGACCGGAGGTCGCCAGGCACACACCCAGCCGCCCCGTGTATTTGGCATAGCCACAGGCTGCGAACGCTGCGGCTTCTTCGTGGCGCACCTGGATGAATTTTAATTTGTCCTGACGGGTGCGGAGCGCTTCGAAGATGCCGTTAACTCCATCGCCCGGAAATCCGAATATCGTATCAACGTCCCATGCAATAAGCCGATCAATCAGCAGATCGGCTACGTTTAGCTTTGCCATCTTTTTTCTCCTCAATAATTCTTGCCGAACGTATCAAGCTTTCAAAACAGGTTCCCCGCTGGATCGAATGCGATCGGCGCCGAGAGATCGATGACACTGAGCTTGGGATTCTGGTTGACTTCTTCTAACAGTGCCTCCGAAACCCACATTTCGTCCAGCTCCGCCGTATTCTTGATGCGGCAGACTCGCGGTCTGCCTTCGGCGAGTGATGAGTAGAGCGCGACTTCGATAGCCTCCTTATCCGACGCAAGCGCCAGCGGCATCGGGCCCTCGCGAGGCGATCCGCCGGGCTCCTGAGCGGTCAGGATATTAACGTAGGTTACCGCCGGATCAAAAGTGTCCGAAAATCGCCGGGTGGTGAAATCGGCAAGCCCGATTCCAATTCCATTTCCCAGCGATTCGTGGGTAAGAGAGAGCGCAACGATTCGCCGGAAATCCGGTACGTGTGGACCTCCCTTCATGCGCCAGTGACCCACCACGTTTAACTCAATGCCCGATCCCGTGATGTTCTTGCCGACCTCATCAATGACGAGCAAGTCGAGCATCTCGAACGGTATACGCGACAGGTACTGCTTGGAGATGTCGAGGAGCCGCAGGTCCGCCTCCATGAAGGCGTCGTAGTTGCCGGGAACGACTTCGATTACCACCGGCTGGCGAAAGCCGCTCTCAACGACGGCCACACCAAAGAGCGCGTGCGCCTTCTCCAGCACTATGCGGGGCACTGCCTCGACCGATTCCCACAACCCGTGGTTATGCGCTTGCTGTGCCCCGATTTGCTTACCCAGGCCGATCGTGACCATTTTAAGAAGGCCGGAAGCGATCGGCCCCGTCGATTCGGGATGGGTCTTTGTGCGGCCCAGGACGATGATGCCATCCGCTTTGGATGCGATCTCGTCTAGATGCGCCACTGCTCCGTTTTTGGTTGTGCCAAGCTCGATGGTTTCCATCGAAGCTTTGATCGGTGCGCCCACGCTGCCCTCAGTCACCCCCAATCGCCGCAGGATCTCCACCTGTCCCTTAGCTACGGCGCCACCGTGGCTGCCCATCGCCGGTATGATAAATGGAACACCTTCGGCGGCTTTAACGGCATCCACGATTCCTGAGAGAATTTCCACAAAACCGCCCATCCCCCGGCTGCCGGCGGTAATGGCGATGCGGTCGCCTGGCTTCAGCTTCTGCTGGAGTCCCGCTTCGAGCAGTCGCTGTCGCGTCTCGGCGCGCGGATTCGAGATGTGATCAGACGGTAGGTGTTGTTTGATTCGCGCCAGAGCAGGCGCCGGGCATCG
>DASRZA010000323.1:0-10016 GCA_035686845.1 Armatimonadota bacterium
GGCGCGATAATCACCGTCTCGGCAACAGCCGCATAAAGATCCATGCCCGCGGCGCCGGCGGTGGCGTAGGCGGGAAGCGGCAGTCCCTCTCCGTCGGGTGTTCGGGTAATTTTAATCTCTAACATGGGATTCTCCGAGAAACCGCTTCAATTTTGCGCGAGGTACGGCGATTACTACACTCCTGCACGAATAAGCCGGTAGTCGCCGCCCCCATTATTTGGGGTTGGGGCCGCAATACTCCCCCATTATTGGGGGTTGGGGGCCGCAATACTCCCCCATTATTGGGGGTTGGGGGGCATCCGGTGAACGTACGCCCTGGCGCACCACCACGTTCAAGCTCGCACGCCGTTGATAGCCAGTCGATTGGCGATCTCCTCAAAGAGCGGATTACGCTGACCCGGGTGGGATTGGAGATGGGTATTATCCCAATCGAGGCGCAGCGCGACACCGTCATGCGCCGGTATGACCAGGAGTATCCAGTGCTCCGCGCCGCTGGCGTGGGTGGCGCTGTCTACGCGGACACGCCATTCTTCCAGCGAGGCCCGGCGCTCGTGCCGGACATCGCTCAGCCGCACGTCCTGGTCCACGTCGGCGACCATCTGATGCAGATCTTCGCCTGCCTTCACCGGAATCAGCGCTAAAAAGCCGGTTGGCAGCGCGTCGTCGCTGCCCTCTATTTTCACGGCAATATCGCCGAGATCCTTCGAACCGGTCGAATCTGATGACGCAGCGTCCGGCGGTTCGTACTCGCAGATCGCGGGAAGCCTCAATGAAGCGGTAAACGGGGTTCCAGCCGGAAGTGGAATCCGAACAACACCCGAACGGATGACTCCGGTGCTGTCGCTTTCGACATCAGTATCCATGGGAAGCGGAGGCGTTCTCTCAGATCGATTCACAATTGGAGACGCCGAATGCGGGAACGGAATCACCGACATGGTGCGCTCCTCCGCGGCCCTGGCGCGCAGTGTTAGCGTTGACGTCCTCACCCGAGGAGGTCCATCGGGCGACCCGGCACACCCTCCAACCAGCAGCGCCAGCGCCAGGATCAGATTCAGGTTTAACCGGATAGATCTTACGCGCGCGCCTATCACCATCGCTATCAGCTTTCATTCGGCCCCCCAAACTCGGGGCGATTCTCCGGTCCACACATTACTCTCCATACGTCGTGCGCCCATCAGATATCATTCGCCGATGGACTCGGGCATCTCCTTTCGCTCATCCCGGTTTTTTAATTCATTTAACTCGCCAGCCTGCGTCTGTTCTTCCGGATCGAGCGGCTTACCGAGCGCAGCGACCTTTTCAGGCAAAGGCGCCAGACTCGGATCGTCAGCAGCCCGGCGGGTAGAGTCTGGCGGCGCGGTGGTGGTGGCGCCTGAACCGAGCCGTCTTCCGCCGACCCGCGTCCTTGATGCCTGCCGATCCTTGATATAAAGCTTCCGCGAGCGATAATAATAAACGCTCCAGACGATGCCGATCAAGCAGACGGCTGACTCCATACTGAGCGTGGGACGGATCTGGTAATACCTTGCGAGTATGCCGGTAAGATAGCCGCCGATCGGGGTGCTGCCGGCCAGAAGCAGAAAGTAGATGCTCATGACGCGGCCGCGCAGCTCGTCGGGCGTATCGATCTGGAGAAGCGTATTCCCGGTGGCAGTCCCGAGAAGCCCGGCGAACCCTAATGCTACGAGGAGTCCGAAGGTGAGGTAAAAGTTCCCCGAAAGACTGATCAATCCCAGAATAATGGTAAACGCGCCGAGACCGGTGAGCAGAAGGCGTCGGGTGGGAACGGCAATGCGGGCGAGATAAGCGGCGCCGAACAGGGATCCGAGTCCCATGGCTGCCGTGAGATAACCAAATCCCTTCGGGCCCAACCCAAGCGCGTACTTAGCGAGGAGGGGCAGCGATACCGTGAAGTTATAGCCGAACGTGCCGATAACAGCCATCAAGATGATAATGATAGCGGTCGCCGGCAGACTGAAACAGTAGCGCCAGCCCTCGAGGACCTGGGCGGCCATGCGCCCACGGGGAGGCGCGCCCGTGGCATGGAAATGCCGTGGATTCATCGCGAGGAGAGCGCCAATCGCCGCCGCGTAGCTGACGCCATTCAGATAGAACGTTCCGGCGATTCCAATGTGAGGATTCGCGATGATCCAGCCCCCAATCGCAGGCCCAACGATTCGCGCGGCATTGAACAGCCCCGAGTTGAGCGCGACCGCATTCGCGACGTCCTCTCGACCCACCATTTCAACCACGAACGCCTGCCGAGTGGGGTTATCGAACGCCGCGTTCAATCCGCCAATCAGCGAGAGGACGTATATCTCCCACAGATTGATGACGCCGAACGAAACCAGTAATCCCAGGGCGAACGCCTGCACCGTGGCGACGGACTGTGTAAACAGCAGGAACTTTCGTTTGGGGACTCGATCGGCCACGACACCGCCCACCAGCGCGAACAGCAGGATCGGCAAAAACTGCAGCAGGGTAACGAGGCCAAGAATATCGGGCCGGTTACTGATTTTCAAGACGAGCCAGGACAATCCAATCGTCTGCATCCAGCTTCCAGGAAGCGACACCATCTGGCCGAACCAGAAAAGCTTGAAATTGGGATTGCGGAGCGATTGGAACATGGGGGCCTTCAGGCGAGAATTTGCGCCATAAGATTCAGAACTCGGGATCACTCATTAAGATTGCCATTTCCTCGCCATCCAGCGCTACTTTTTGATGGTAATTTCGCTGCCTGCGGGTCCGGTTTCTAAAGCCTTCACTCATCCATCCCGTGTTTGCATAACCCCGCTCCACACTGTTCGGTTCTCGTGTTTCGTGATGGTCGAGGTGCGGGAATGGAGGCCGAGGCAGACGTACAAAAACTCGTCCGGACAAAAGGTACCCTTGAAGGGTCCCTTCGGCGCGAACTTGACAATATTATCCTCTGAAGAGTAAAAACAGAATGGCATGTAGTGCCGCGCGACCATTTCCGGAGTTCTCCACGTTTTCGTGCGCCGTCAGAGCCGGCGGCGCGACTGAAAGTAGCTCATGCAGCTATCACTCGAACAGGACAGGCTGGACGTTCGCAACAAAACCCGAACTAACCTCTTCAGCTGGCGAGGTCAATTCACCCCGCAGTTGATCGAGTACCTTCTAACAGAGCACTGCAAGGCCGGCGCTGTAGTCGCGGATCCTTTCTGCGGGAGCGGAACCGTTCTCTTGGAGAGCGCGAGGCTTGGCGTTGAATGCGCCGGCATCGAGATCAATCCCGCCGCGTACGTTATGTCCAAGTTCTACGAGCTGGCGAATCTCGCCACGGCCGAGCGACTTCGTTACATTACGGACCTTGAACAAAAGACCACCGCGCTCATCGCGCCAAACGGCTGTCTACCACTTTTCTCGGAGGGCGCCAGTTACCGAGAACAGTACAAGAACCTCATCGATTTCGCTCGCGACTTCGTTGAAGCTAGCCAGCGGGGCTACGAGCGGGTGCTGGCGGTGAATGCCCTTCTCCTGTGCGAGGGATTCAAGGGATTTGATCTGGGAGCAGCGGTATTGCGCGCTCTCGGATATGTTCGGAAGGCCCTGACATCCCTCAGTTATGCTCCCCGCCCCATCACGGCGTATTTGCGCGACGCTCGAACGCTGCACGAAGTCTGCCCCGAGCAGATTGATGTAATCGTTACCAGCCCACCTTATATCAACGTGTTCAACTATCACCAGAATTATCGTGCGATCTTAGAGGCGATTGGGTGGGATCTGTTGACGGTTGCGGCTAGTGAGTTCGGGTCCAATCGGAAGAATCGTGGCAACCGATTTAAGACAGTGATTCAGTATTGCCTCGACTTAGAGCAAACGATTGGCAGCGCGTGGCACAGCCTCCGACAGGACGGGCTCCTGCTGCTTGTCGTCGGACGAGAGTCAAATGTTTGTGGATCTCCGTTCTATAATGGTCAGATCCTTCGGGATCTCGTCATCCAATGCGGCGCCTTTGAGCACGTCAGTGATCGTGAGAGGGTCTTTACGAACAAGTTCGGCGCTTCAATTCGAGAGGACATTCTCGTTTTCCGAAAAGCTGCTTCGGCTTCTGAAAAATCGATCGCACGTGGAGTAGCGGTTTGTCACTTAAAGCGAGCTCTTAACACCGCTGGCGTAGAGCTCGGACGCGCTATTTGCGACGCCATCGGCGCGGCGGACACCATAACGCCTTCCCCTCTCTTCTCTCCAAAACGCGCGCTCCGCGATGCGTAAGACGCCGCAACGGGACAAACTCATCGCCGCCAGGGCGAACCCAAAGGCCCTTGAAGACCGGGACCTGCTTGATGAAGCGATTCGCGCCTACGAGCGATGGATCGCGAAATTGTCGGAGTTGACAGCAAAGGGCGAACAACGGGTCCTGGATGCAACCCAATTGCTGAACGAGTATAAAGATTACCTCGAAGTTGAAATCTTGGCTCGACAGGGATCCCCGTTCCTGAAGCGGCAAAAGGGCCAACTGAAACTCGATAACTCGATCATGGAGGAATTCTTGATTCATATGGTGCAACCGGAAGTTATCGACGGTCTGCCAGATGCGGATTTTGAGGTCGGGCCACGAACCGCTTTTATGACGCTGTCCTTTCGACCCGAGAGTCTTGAGAGTCTTGGTCGGAAGCCGGCGATCGTGATGAAGGCAAAAGATCAGGATTTCGCGATCGGTAGAACGATTCACTTCAAGGCGTCTCCTGACGCGGATTTCCGGCAGTCCACTACGGACAACGAACACCTCTTCCTCGCGGTGCTTTCGGCAGAAATCAAGGTTAATCTTGATAAGACTATGTTTCAGGAATGCTGTGGTACCGCGAGCAGGTTAAAGCAAGGCTGCCCCTCGGCGCGTTACTACGTGCTCGTTGAGTACCTCGACATGGAACCAGAGGACAGCAGGCTGACGGATATCGATAATGTCTTCTTGTTACGTCACGCGAAAAGGCTGCCGAGTCATAAGCGAAGCATCTACGCCGAGGTACGAGACCAGCATCGCGAGCACCCAATTGATGGTGGGGTCATATACAGATTCGTTCAGGAGATTGCTGAATTCCTGGCGGCGGTATGGCACGATCCGGATGAAGCGATCCGTCGCGGCTCTTTCGCTTGACGCAAAACCAGGCGCCGCAGATCAACGGAAAGATTTCTATCGCAAGCGAAATCCCTGTCTGCGCCGATGAAAGGTGAAGCCGCTCTTGAAAGAGAAGATCACTCACAGCATCCCCAAGCGATCGAGGCATGGGGTCCGGAGGACAAGAAATGCGTGTGAGAGTTCTTATTACGGGATTGATGCTGGCGGCCAACGGTTTCCGGCTGCCAGTCAAGGCGCAGGTTTCTACATCGCCCGCTCCGGCGCCCGCCGGCGCCACGGCTGTCACGTCGTCGGATCCATCGGTCGCGACAGGGGCGCCGCTGCCGGAGCTTGCGGATCAGGTGCTGACTTACCGCGAGATTGAACAGCTCGATCTGACGCCGGGCCAGGTTCGCCAGGTGATCGAGCTGCTTTCAACTTTCAAGCATCTTGAGCAGAACTTCCATGCGCAGGAACGCGCTGCGGTCGAGCCAATCAGCCCGCAGGTTCGCCGAGTTGCCGCGGCGCTCGCGGCGGGGACCGCCGTCAATGGGCCCGATCAAACAGCAGTTTCCGCCGCCCTCGCGCCCCTGGAGACGATGGACGCCAACATTCAGAAGCGCCGGCGGGAGACCGTCAGCGGTCTCCGAACCGCGCTGACGCCGGCCCAGATCGAGAAGATCCGCGCCTGGGCGGGCGCCGCCGCGCCGCCGGTCGGCAACGCGCCGCCGCCGGGTCAAATTCAAGCGGGGGCGGCGCCCGAGGATCAGATGCAGACGATCGAGAGGCAGCGAGAGGCGGCGCAGCAAGAGACGGCCGCTTTCATCGATCAACGACAGAAACAGATGAAGGGGATTCAGGAGGAGCTTGGGAAGCTGGACCAGGAGGAACAGGATACGCAGAATAATCCGCAGCAGGATGCCGCCGCCGCGGATCAGGCCAACAATCCAGCGGCCGGCATCCAGCAGGAACTTGCGCGGGTAACGCGCCAGGCCGCGATTGCGAATCAACGCGCAGCGCTCGTGGAGCAGGCCTCGAGGCTGCAGATGGAAATGACGCGCCAGGTGGCCACGATGGCGCAGCGCCAGGTGGGATATGTGCAGAAGATGGCTCTTATCCAGACCGCGACGATGCGGGCCGCCAACGGCGCGAACGCGGCCGCGGGCGACGGTGTGCAAGCGTCCGGCGCCGATACGGGGCTGGAGACTCTCGCCGTCGAGCGCCTTTTCCTCCAGCCCGGTGTCTTGACCTTCCTGACGGCCCGGGCCGTTCAGTGATCCGGCTCTGCTGCTGCGCCCTGGTGGCGCTTTCGATGATGGCCGCGCCGGCGCCGGCGGCAGCGAGACCGATGGCTGCAGCGGATCTCCGGTGCGAATACCTGGTGAATCCGCAGGGAATCGATATAGTCCGGCCGAGGCTCAGCTGGATCCCTCGCGCGACCGAACGAGGAGCGCGGCAGAGCGCCTACCGGGTGATAGTCGCCAACTCGACCGACCACTTGAACCGGAATCAGGGTACGGTGATTGGATCAAGCGCGGCGCAATCACGCTCTGGGAGGACTGGAACGGCAGCGCGTCGCTGGATCATATCATGTTCGGGGACATCAGCGCGTGGTTCTATAAGGGTATCGTATCACAGTGCCCGAATTCGTTAGGGCGGCCGGCGGGTGGCGATAGATCGAGCCGCGGGTTGGGAATGCTTACAAACAGTGAGCGGTTATCCCGACGATTCGAGGCAGGATTGGCACAAATGGCGTCGAAACTTCAAGTTAACAGGACCGGGCCGCTGACTGCGCGCGCTGCAGGATGGCAGGCGCGGGTTTTGCAGTTTAGCGTTTCCGGAGTGATAAAACCGGAATTGAGAGAAAGGAAAGTTTGGATGGTATTGAGATTAAGCGCTGCTGCGATCTGCGCTGCGCTTGGCCTACTTGTAGCAGGCTGCGGAAATAATAACGCGAATCAGCCGGCCCCCGGCACGACCGCAGGCAGTACGACCATTGTTAATAACACACCAGCGCCGGCGGCGAAAACAACCGCGCCCGCGACCACTGGAACCTCCACCACGACCACCACACACGTAAAAACGACGATAAAAACCACGGCGCAGAGCCCGAACTCCACTGCCAGCGCCACCGCCGCGTCGACGACCACGAAACCCGCTGTGGAGCCAAAGCTGCCCGGTTGGCCATGCAACGCGCCCACCCAGACTATGGCCGGAGGACTCAAATATCGCGATTGCAAAGTGGGAACCGGCGCCACCCCTAAAGACGGTGACAGCGTAACGGTGAACTATAGTGGATACCTTCTTGACGGCACAAAATTCGACAGTTCTCTCAATCCAGGAAGACAGCCTTTTACCTTCACCCTGGGTATGGGCCAGGTGATCAAAGGTTGGGACGAGGGTGTGGCAACGATGAAAGTGGGCGGCAAACGAAAGTTGATCGTGCCGCCGACACTGGGGTACGGGGACCAGGGCACTCCCGGCGGCCCGATTCCACCGAATGCAACGCTCGTCTTCGACGTGGAACTGCTGAGTACAGGCGCGTGAGCACGGGAAGTTCCCGGTGGCGCACGCGTCTCCGCCTGTGTCGCTGAGTACTGGCGCGTGAGGATCGCAGACTGTGCATGAGCTCGGTTTGACACGGCTCGCCGGGCGTCAGTATAATTAAACTGCAGCGGGAGTGTTGGATGGGATCCGATGGACCCATGCGCCGCTCGCCCGGCTTTACTGGACTTTCACGGTTTTCGGGGGCGCCCTGTGGCGCCGATGCAGGATGATCCGGCCGGCGCGCCGCTCGGGCGCGTCGGATTGTACAGATTGCGTGAACCTATGGATCGAACTGAGCTTGTCTCCTCGCCCGGCGGTGGAGACCGCACTGAGATTGTTGACCTACGACCGGGCGTTGGCCGGCCGGGACAGGTTGGCGCTCCATCTGTGGCGCTCGACTGTCTCGCGGGGCATCGGTACGCTCTCAGCACGTCGTCCTCTCGCGAGCACTTTCTGGTGCAGATCCGGGCAGCCGAGACGCAGGCTTCCCGTCGGATGCCGCTCAACCTCTGTCTTCTTATCGACCGCAGTGGCTCGATGGATGGCGAGCCGCTGGACTACGTGAAGCGCGCCTGCGGCTATGTGGTGGATCTGCTTGAGCCAACCGACATTCTCTCTATCGTGACCTTCGAAACACAGGTTGACGTGCTGATGCCGGCGCGGCGGGTGGTAAACCGCCCGCTCGTCAAGGAACATATCAACCGGATTGAGCCAGGAAACACCACCAACCTTTACGATGGCCTGGTCACCGCTTACCGGCAGGCGGAGTCGGCGGTATCGCCGGCCTATTTAAACCGGGTGCTGCTGCTGAGCGACGGCGATCCCACCGCCGGAATCCGGGATTTTTCAACCATCGTCGCCCGCGTTGCCGAGGCCCGCGGGAAGAGTATCGCGACGACTGCGCTTGGATTTGGCCCCGATTATAACGAAGAATTGATGGCGGGGATTGCGCGCCGGAGCGGCGGCAACTATTACTTCGTAGACCGGCCCGACCGGATCCCGGACGTATTTCGACGGGAACTGGATCAGATGATGATGGTGATGGCGCAGGATCTCCGGCTGCGGCTGCGACTCAGTAAATGGGTGCAGCTCCGGCAAGTTTATGGGCTGCAGCCTCGCTTTGTGGACCGGGCGGCCGAAGTAACGCTTGTGGATCTGGACCGGGGTGGCACCGTAAACGTGCTGGTGGAAGTTGAGATGGGACCCCGTCCGGCGGGAGTTTACCGGGTGTTTCAGGCTGAGTTGAACTATCGCACCGATGCGCCGCAAGCGGCCCTGGCTGACGCGGTGTCGGAGTTCACGCCCGATCGGGCTCGGGTTGAAGCCTCGGTAAACGCTGCGGTTCAGGCCGAGATCGCCGTTGCGCAGGCCGCCCGAAACCTGGAACGGACAATGATGGGCGTTCGGACGCAGCAGATTAATATCGCGGCCGCGGCGGGTGAGCTGCAGCGGACCCAGCAATTACTCACACAGGCGGGACGGGCGGGCGAGGCCAATGAGCTGGGACAGGCGATCAGCGCACTGGGACAACGCGACCAGAACACTGCGGAAAAGACGATTATCGGCACGATCTATAACCTGGATCTCGGCCGGCGGAAGAGCTGACCATCTCGGGGACATCTATGGCGGAAACTGAAGACCTCTACGCGCTGCTTGGCGTCACGCCGGCCGCGACCCCCGACGAGATCGCGCAGGCCTATGCGGCGCGTGTCGCCGCCAGCACGTCGGATCCAGCGCTAATGCTGCGGCTGGCCAACGCGTTTCAGGCGCTTCTCGACCCTGTCCGGCGCGCCGACTATGACAGAGCGCGGGCCTCATCACCCGCCACTGTGGTCGCTCCGCCTCCGGCGCCACCGCCGGTTTCGCCGGTTGCTCCTCCCGCGGCGCCGATGGCCGGTCCGGCGCCGACGGTTCCACCGGGCCAGTGGACCGCGCCGATTTCATCCGAATCGGGCACGGCGAGCCCGACGGACTTTCAGTCGCCCCCGCCCGCTGGCCCGTTGGGAGCCGCGCCGGATGCTGCCGCGCCCGGTGTTACCGCGCCAGTTGAGCCTTCCCCACCGAGCGATCCAAATCGCACCGAGGCTGTGGCATGGCCGCCCGGCGCGGGGCCAGATGACCTCACCCAGCGTCCGGCTTCGGTCACGTGCCCGGTCTGCGGAGTTTCCAACACGCCCGCTCCACCGCCTGCGGAGAGCTACTGTCAGGACTGCGGCTTTCTACTGGGCCAGACGCCCGGAGAGGGTGAAGTCGCCTCGACTGCCGGCGTGCGGTTGGTTTCCGCTGATGGATCGCGAGAGTTCGTCCTGTCGCCGGGGACAAGCGCGGTGGGACGACAGGATGCCGAAGTGCTTCTGGTCGATGGGACTGTTTCACGTCTGCATGCGCG
>DASRZA010000324.1:0-3460 GCA_035686845.1 Armatimonadota bacterium
TTCTGGAGCGGCTGGAGTTGTCTCTTTACAGAAGATCGGCCCGGATCGTATCCATCACCCGCTCGTTTGCCGCCGATCTTATCTCCCGAGGAGTACCCGAAAGTAAAATCGACGTTGTCATGAGCGGCACAAATCTGGATACCTTCAAGCCGCGCGCGAAGGACCAGGAGATTGTCCAGGAGTACGGGTTACAGGGACGTTTCGTTATCGGCTATCTTGGCACCCTCGGAATTGCGCATGGGCTCGAGAATGCGCTGCGGGCCGCCGATCTGCTGCGCGACACGAACATCGTTTTCCTTTTCGTGGGAAGCGGCGCCGCCGCGCAAAAGCTGGAGAATCTCGCTCGCGATCTCGATCTGAGCAACGTCATCTTCGTTGACCGGCACAGGAACGAGGATATGCCCCGGTTCTGCAGCGTCTGTGATCTGGCGCTCGTCCACCTGCGCAACAAAGAGGTTTTCCGGACGGTCATTCCAACCAAAGTTTTTGATTCCATGGCGATGGGAATCCCGATCCTCTTCGTCGGCCCCGTCGGCGAGGGCTCCACGCTCGTTGAAAACCATGGCGCGGGGATCGTCGTTCCGCCGGAAGATCCGGTTCGTCTCGCGGACGCTGCCCGGTCGATGGCGGAAGAACACTCTTTGCGAGAGCTCTGTGGTCGGAATGGGGTGGAGGCTGCCGCGCTCTACTCGCGGAGCCGCCATGCGGGAGGCACTCTTGCCGTCCTTGAGCGAGCGCTAAGCACCGAACGAGAAACGGCGGGCGTATGCGCCTCGTCCTTGATCAGATAACGCTGAACGCGATTAGATGTTGAGCGTAGTCCGCCTCTTATCCTTGCTGATAGGCTGGCGGTTACGCTCGTTTGTACGCCAGGGTCCTCTCCGTCGCTGCCCTGCGGTCGTTATGCTTGGCGGCGGCGTCATGACGAATGGAACCGCGCTCTCCGGAACCAGCGGAGGCGATCGGCTGGAGCGCACATTGGAACTGGTGCGCCAGGGTCTTGCCGAGAGAATCGTCTTCACAGGCCGCGCTATTCCTCTCCGCTCGGATCTCTCGGAGGTCACTCACGAGTTGGAATCCCTCCGTTTCAAAGGATTCGTAGACGAGCTGAGGCCCGCGCGCAACACCCACGAAGAGGCAGTCCTGGTCTCTCGGGTCGCGCGGGAGCGCGGCTGGGAGGAGGCGCTGCTGGTCACCAATCCTTCGCACACCCGCCGAGCAACCGCAACTTTCCGGAGGGCAGGGCTAAATGTGGTCCCGTGCCCCAGCCGGGAGAGCCGTTATAACCTGGATCGCGGCTCCTGCAAGGATCTAAAGCGCGCAGTTTTGGACCTTCTGCATGAGGAGATAGGCTGGTGGGTCTATCGACTGCGCGGCTGGCTTTAGCGCTTTATAGGATCAGCCCACTTACCGATCAACTTGCAGGAACCACCTTTACGGCGTCCGCCAGCACATTCCCGTTGGCGTCGTTGCTCAATACGATAGAGCTCGTTCTGATGAGCCGATAAACCCCCAGCGGAATCCATGCGCCTTTCAACGGTCGAAGATCGATTCGCTTCGTCACCGACCCGCCATCATAATGAATCGTAACCGGGGCATTCGACGCGTGATCATGCCCCGGGTCGGGCCCAAAATAGACTGAGACCCGGTACCGGCCGGTTCGACGAACGGCGGGACGAAAAATGGCCCTCGCGTTTCCCGTTCCCTTCATCGCCCAGTGGGCGCCGCGGTAATAGTTGCCCGCTCCCGTGGCAAGAAGCCAGTGCCCTTGAAAAGTCACCGCGGGAGGGCCATCGCTGTCGTCCACCACGATGGCGTTCGCTTCCTCTCGCGGCCGGGCGGGCGGCTTCTTATAAGTGTTCAGTCCCACCTGCAGATCGGCGTGCGCCGGGTTCGAAATTCCGAGCGGCCCACCCATCCGATTGCCCTCAAAGACGGCTGACTCCGCTTTGTCTCGCAAAATTGCCTGGGGAGCGGCTTTCATAAAGTTGCAGCCGTTCACCAGCAGGCTGCCGCCGAAGAGGCTGATGGCCGGAACAGCTTTGTTCTCACTGTCCCAGTCCACAAAATTGCAATTGCTAAAGGAGACGTGACCGGTTCCGGCGATCCGAGCAATCTGATGCGCCGGACCCCAGAATGAGCAGTTCTGAAACTGAACCACCCCGGCATGCGCAGCCGTTACCACAACCTCGGTAGGATTGACGCCCGCGAAGCTGACGAACTCCCCATTGGTAATCAGAAGGCCGGGCGTCTGAGAGGCGTCCACCTGCACCGCTACCTGGCTTGCGTCGGCGCCAATGCCCAGCAGATTGCCATTCATCGCGCCATCCGGCGCCTGGACAAAGTGATACCCGATCTTGTAGCCAAACGCGAACGTATCGAAGACATACTCCCAGTCGGTGCGGGCAAAAATGAACGCCTCACCGTTCTTCCACATCCAATCGCGAATACCCGACTTTTCGTCCCAGTCCCAGAAGGTCCAGAAATGCACATTTTCTATGCGACCGATATCATAGGTTTTATCCACGTAGATGCCTCTTCGCAGCGGCTGGCCATAAAGGCCCCGGATATAATGCCGGCCCGAAGGATGGGTTCCAAAATCCACCGCCTGGTAGGGATTCACCAGCAAACAGTCCACGATGGAGATGTCATCCCCGCCGGCGCTTTGAACGCACCAGGGGTACGGAACGATATGATCGGGCTTCTGATCCGGGTAGAAGACGGTCAGGCCCTTGATCGCCGAGTTCGTGTGGAGCGAGATGAACGGTGGCCCGGTTTCCGAGCCAGCCCCCTCGACCGCCAGCAGAATGCTCCCCTGATTCGGTCTGTAGACGGTAGGAATCTTCCAGACGCCCTCCAGAGTCACGCTCGGCGGTACCACAAGGTGCGTTTTGATAAGATAAGTTCCGACCGGAATAAAGACCGTGCCGCCCCGTTCCGCGACCGCAGCCATCGCCGTGTTAAATGCCGCCGTGTCATCGGTCTGGCCGTCACCCCGCGCGCCGAACGTCCGGACATTAACCTGGGAAGGCGCAGATGCGGTCTGGCTCATCCCGGCCGGTATTCCGGTCATCAGAATCCCGCACACCACCGCCGCGATCCAAATCCACCGTATCGTCATCTTCCCCTCCTCATAAGCGCTGTAAAACAACTCTTCGCGCCATACAATAGCTCAAGCAATAGAACTACGATATGGCAGCCTGTGGGATAACTCAACCTTTAGACTTCCCTCTCAATCCGAATCCTCCTCCATCCGATTCGTTGGAAAACCCGCGCTGCCGGGTAATGACGAGACATGGAGGAGTAAAAGATGAGGCAGCGAGGCAGCGGATGGTCGGCGGCGATCGTCCTGCTGGTGATTGCGGTGGTGATCGCCGGTGTCGTATACTGGTGGCTCAGAGCGTCCGGTTACCATGGCGCGGTCGGCCCTTCCGCAAACTACACGCCAAATATCGTGCCA
>DASRZA010000325.1:0-20363 GCA_035686845.1 Armatimonadota bacterium
AGGTTATTTCGCGCCGGTCATCCCCGCCAACAGCCATTCACCCCGTCAGAGGTTGACGACCACGTAAGCCACGGCAGCGTTCCGGGGCTGCCCGTAGCTGCAGGCGAGCTGTGCGACGTTGTGCCGCGCGACTACGTGCACCCGGCAGTGCTAATGTAGAAGCCGAGTCCTCTCGGCAATAACAATCCTGCGGTCATCTCGCCAACGATAAACCTCCGCCGACAAACTCGTCGCGGGCCTCGTCGGCGAGAACCGCAGCCTAATCCGAAAAGCGGCGTGTTGGAGCGCGTTGTGTTGAGTCTTAATCGGGGTTCACCATTCTTTGCGCGGCGAGAGGATGGCCAGCCGGGACACACGGCTCCACTCCCCGTCGCTCCAGGAGCCACACCATAGGGCACCAGTTCGTGAAGGCCGACTGGAAGAGGTTGACCGCCACGACTGCGGTTCCAATGAGCCACCACTCACTGACGGTTACGGCGAGGATCAGTGTGATCATCAGAATTGAACCGGCGATGAGCCGGAGATAACGTTCGATAGTCATATTAGTTCGACTCCTGCGGGGTCAGACCCCGCTGAATGCTTGTTCGACGCCGCGGCGGGCGCGGACGGCGTTTCGCGCGCTTTGATCAGGAAATAGAGCACCGGCACAGCCAGCCGGGAGAGGAAAGTCGAGGCGACTTCGCCGGCCATCAGCGAGAGCGCCAGGCCCTGAAAGATCGGATCGAAGACGATGACGAATGATCCCACGATGACGGCTGCGGCCGTCAGCAGCATCGGACGGAACCGGGTGGCGCCCGCGTCGATAACGGCCTCCTCCAGGTTCATTCCCTGCCGGAGTCGCAGCTCAATGAAATCCACCAGAATAATCGAGTTTCGAACGATAATCCCGGCGCCGGCGATGAAACCGATCATCGAGGTCGCGGTGAAGAAGGCGCCCATCATCGCGTGGGCCGGCAGAATGCCTATGAGCGTCAGTGGAATGGGCGCCATGATCGCGAGGGGGGTCGTGAACGACTGGAACCAGGCGACAACGAGGATGTAGATCAGAATGAGGACCACAGCAAACGCGACCCCCAGATCGCGAAAGACTTCATAGGTTATCTGCCATTCGCCGTCCCACTTCATCTTGACCTGCTGGGTGGTGAAGGGGAGGTGGGTGTTCAGGATTTCGACGCCTCCGCCGCCGGGAAGCCGGATCTTGGAGATCGCCGGATTCATCCTGAGAATCGCGTAAACCGGGCTCTCTTGCCGGCCTATGACATCTCCGGTGACGTAGATGACCGGCATCAGGTTCTTATGATAGATCGACCGGTCTGTCGGAATTGCGACCGGGCGCACGATGGTCTGAAGCGGGATCTCGCGCCCGTCACTCGACTCCACGTAGAGATCCTGCAGCTTCTGGATACCGCTGCGCTCGGAGCGAGACAACTGCACAAAGATTGGCACGTCCTCTCGCGCCTCCACGTCGTGCGCCAGGCCGGTCTCCATACCGCCGAGCGCAATCGAGAGAGTCCGGGACACGGCTGCCGTGTCCACACCGGCAAGTGCGGCCTTTTCCCGATCCACTTCGAACTGAACGGTTGGCTGCGCGTCGTCCATGTACCAGTCCACGTCGGTCACACCGGGCGTGCTGCTGAAGATCGCCTTGATCCGGCGCGCCGCCTCGATCCGGGCGGCCGAGGTCGGTCCATAGACCTCCGCCACGAGTGTTTCAAGCACGGGCGGTCCGGGAGGAACCTCGGCGACCTTCAATCGAACGCCCCACTGCCGAGCGATTCTCGCGAGACCTGGTCGGATTCGCTTCACGATGTCATGACTCTGCGCCTTACGGTCGCCGCGCGGAAGTAGATTCACCTGGATATCGGCCTGGTGAGCGGCGTTCCGGATGAAGTAGTGCCGCACAAGACCGTTGAAGTTATAAGGACTGGCCGCGCCGACGTACATCTGGTAGTTGACCACCTCCGGAACTGTCGCCACGTAGTCAGCCAGCGCGCGCGTGGCCGCGGCTGTTTGCTCCAGTGTTGTGCCGTTCGGCATATCCACGATGATCTGGAACTCGCCCTTGTTGTCGAACGGCAGCATCTTCACGGTCACGACCTTGAATGCAACCAGCATTACGGCCCCACCGAGCATCGCAATAATTGCTGTAAAGAAGATTAACCGCATCACCCAGGATCGGAGCAGTGGAGTCATGACCCTCCGATAAAGCCGCGTCATCCAGGTGTCCCCTCCGCTCTCATGGCCGCCGGGGCCCCTGGATGACTCTCCAGGACGCCGGAGCGCCCTATAAGCGACGTAGGGGGTCACGATGAACGCGATGAGCAGTGAGAACGCCATAGCGGCCGAAGCGCCGATTGGAATGGGGCGCATGTAAGGGCCCATCAACCCGCCCACAAAAGCCATGGGTAAGATGGCGGCGATGACGGCGACGGTGGCTAAGATCGTCGGGTTGCCTACCTCGTCTACGGCGTGAATTGCCACCTCCAACGGCGGTTTATGTCGGGATTCCGGAAGGGCGAAGTGGCGGGCGATGTTCTCCACGACCACGATGGCGTCATCGACTAAGATCCCGATGGAGAAGATGAGCGCGAAGAGCGTGATCCGGTTCAGCGTATATCCATAAAGATAGAAGACCAACAGCGTCATCGCCAGGGTCACGGGAATGGCGACAGCAACGACGAGAGATGCCCGGATGCCAAGCGCCAGCGCGATGAGAATCGTCACGGAGAGCACGGCAATCATCATGTGGAAGAGCAGCTCGTTTGACTTCTCGCTGGCTGTGGCGCCATAGTTCCGTGTAACCGTCACCTCGACGTCGGACGGGAGCACTCTTCCTTTGAGAGTGTCCACCTTCGCGAGCACCCGGTCGGCCACGTCGATCGCGTTCGCGCCCCGGCGCTTGGCTATGGTGACCGTCACAGCGGGCTCCATCGGATTTTGCATGGCGGGATATTCGCCACCATGGAACCCGGGCGCCACTGACCGTCCGGCGGCTGGTCCCCATCCGAATAAAACATAGTTCTGCGGCTCTTCGGGACCATCCCGTACCGTCGCAATATCGGAGAGGTGAATAGGAAAGCCGGCCGACGTGCCCACAACCACCGCGCCCACCTCCGAGGCGGTGCGAAGCAGCGAGCCCGCTTTCACGACGATCTCGGAATTGTTATGCGCAAAGGCGCCGGCGTCGAGCCGCTGGTTCGCAAGCTGCAGTGATTGAACGACGGTATCGGCCGTGATGCCGTATCCATCCATCCGGGCCGTGTCGAGAGTTATCCGTATCTCCCGCCGCCGGCCACCGATAATGGTGGTTTCCGACACCTGATCCACCTGCTTGACGGAATTCTCAACCAGGACAGCGAACTGTCGCAGCGCGCCGGCGTCATAGCGGCGGCTGTGGAGAGTCAGCGCCAGGATCGGAACATCGTCGATGGATCGCGGCTTGATGATGGGTAGAGAAGCCCCCGGTGGAATGATGTCGTAGTGGGACTGGAGTTTCTCGCGCAGCCGAACAAAGGCTGCTTCCTGGTTCTCTCCAACGAGGAATCGAACAATGACCATGGATTGACCGGGGCTGGACGTGGAGTAAACGTACTCTACACCCGGGATCTCCCAGATCAGCTTCTCCATCGGCGCCGATACGCGCCGCTCAATCTCCGCCGACGACGCGCCGGGCATCGTCACTATCACGTCGGCCATCGGCACGATGATCTGCGGCTCCTCCTCTCGCGGAGTCTTGAGCACCGCGAAGAGACCCAGCAGTACCGACGCCAGTATCAGAAGGGGAGTCACCTTCGAGTTGATGAACGCGCTGGCAAGCCGTCCGGCCATTCCGGTTTTCATGACGCTGCTTTCATCGAACGCTCTGATCCCGGTTCGCGCGAGATAGAAACTCCATCGCTCACCCGCTCTCGACCGGCAACGACAATGGTCTCCCCGGGGTTCACGCCCGACAGCACTGGGACCCGGTCGCCAATAGGGTCGCCGATGGTGACCATCCGCAGCCGGGCGATATTGGCGCTGTCCACCACGAACAGATAATGGAGTCCCTGCTGCGTCCAGACGGCGGAAAGCGGGACAAGAAGCTGCCGAGACGCGCCCGCCGGGAATCGCACTCGAGCGAACATACCTGGTTTGGCGCCGCTATTGGCCGGAAGCTGCGCTTTAATCACGAACGTATGGCTCGCCGGATCTCCCTGGGGAGAGATCTCGACCACGCGGCCGGCGAGGGATCGTCCCTTACCATTCAGCGCGTCGATCTCCACCGGAAGAGCATCGCCCAGTCGCACGAAACGGAGGTTGTTTTCGGGAACGATGGCTTCGATTCGGAGGCGTCCACCCTGGATCTTGAGGAGCGGAACGCCCGGAGCGGCCATGTCGCCGGGGTCGACCAATCGAGCGGAGACAATGCCATCGAACGGCGCGGCGATGTTGGCGAACGCCCGGGTGATTTCCGCGGTATCGAGGGCAGCTCTCGACTGATTGTCCTGCGCCTGCGCGGCCAGGACCTCCTGGCGCCGCAGGTTGACCTGCAGCGCTTCAGCCCTGGCCTGATCCAACCCGGCTTGCGCCTGCACGACCGCGGCCTGCGCCTCTTTGACCACCCCGGCGGCTGCGCGGATGTCTTCGGATCGGCTGCCCTCGAGAGCCAGGCTCTCGGCCTCCTTTGCAGACTCGAGCCGCGCCCGGGCAACCTGTGCGTCAGCGACGGTGCTTTCATAGAACTGGCGGGAAACGGCGCCCTGTTGGAAGAGGCTCGTAATCTTGCGCAAATTGCTCTCCGCCAGCGTCAGACTCGCCTGCGCCCCGGCGACGGGCTGCGCCGCCTCCGCCCGCTCCTGGGGGCGCGGCCCGGCTTTGACCGCGTCGTACCGCGCCTGGGCCGCGTTCACGGCGGCTTTCGAACGGACGAGCGCTGCCTCTGCAGTGCCGACCCGGGCCTGATCAAGCATGACCTCTTCCGCCTGGGCCGTTTGAGCCTTGCTAATGTCAAGATGGGCCGCCTGCAGGCCGGCGGCGGCGCCGTTCACCGATGCATCCAGGTCACGAGCGTCGAGATCCACGAGGATCTCGCCCTGTCGGACCGGATCACCCTCTCGAACTGCCACCCGCGCCACCCGCCCGGTCACCTTTGCCGCTACCGAAGATTCCAGTTCGGGTCTCACCGTGCCCGGTACCTCGGTCCACTGCGGCGTGTCAGTCAGGGAAACTCTCTGCACGACAGCCGGCGCGCCAGTCGCAGGCGCGGAAGCCAAGTTCAGCGTATCGCCGCGAATCGGGAGAGTGGAGACGCTCTCATTCGCCCGGGTGGTGTTTCCGGCGCTCCAGAAAATGCCAGCCCCGACGGCAATCGCGCCGACGGCCACTCCGGCGCCGATCCAATTTCGCTTCATTACAGGTCCTCTGGATGATAAGTCTGGTCTCTGACCAGTGTGCGATAATATCGCTATATCGCTATATCATATCTACTTGCATTATAGTCGCGGGTGTTGAAGGATATATCCACTAAACGGCGGATCGCGCCGCGGCCTTAGAGGCGGGGATTGACGGCAGAGCTTGCGCGCTCCAAATAAGCGTAAATCCCTTGAGCAATATCCAGTTCCGATGTGACAAACGCATGACATATCAGCATTTGAATATTCCTATGTTAATCTGAAACCGCTGCCTGCCAGTTGGTTCAACAACGGCGTTTAAGGCGGAAGAGTGAGCAAGATCCGCGGAATCGCTGTCAGCGCGCCCATTTCAAAGTCGGGCTCGCGGCTTTCCCGCTGCTCTCAAGCCGCTGCGGAACCCCGCAGCGACGCTAAGGCGTTCAGAACGCGCTCACGAACTTCGACGGCGACTGGTTCCAGGGCATCGTTTCCGACCACTTGAAAGAGCAGCTCGGGATCCTGCGCACGAACGTGGACTTGGCCGCCGCAGTTGTGAACGAGCACGTTGCAAGGCAGGAAGAGTCCGATCTCGTGTTCAAGCTTGATGGCCCTCGACGCCAGCGGCGGGTTGCACATTCCGAGAATTGTATAGGGCTCCATCGATTCACCGAGCTTCTCCTTGAGCGCAAGCTGCACGTCGATTTCGCTCAGGACGCCAAAGCCCTGTTTCTTGAACGCTTCTTTCACGTTCGCGATGGCCTGTTCGAACGGGCCTGGGAGTGACACCATCAACTCTGTCGATTCGTTTGAAGACGTTTCATTTGTATGGTTCATCATCATCATCCACTCCGCTGCTGGGCGCCATGCTTGCGGATGCATTCCAGCAGCAGCAAAACACTCGGCTCAACGATGCTATAAAAGACGTAGCTTCCCTCGCGCCGGGCGCCCAGAACGCCCTGGTCCTTGAGGATTCGAAGCTGCTGGCTGACGAGCGCCTGTCCGGCTTCGGCAGCCTCGACAATCTGAGACACCGTCCGCGGATCCCTCTCGCGCTGCAGGTAGTCGAGGATGCGCAGGCGCAGGGGATGAGCGGCGTTCCGAATGACGGGCGCCACTCGCTCCAACGTCTCCATGCAGATCAGGGGCCTGTTATTAATCACGGTCTTGTTGGGCTTAAAAGCGCCCTTCGTCTGAGTTATCATTCCGGACAACCTCCAGACATCACTATATCACTATATTCACCAAAGATCAACCCTGGGACTTGCGGCCGCGCGCGCGCCGACTGAAGCCGGCCGCTGGGCGAGATGATGCCCACCGCCGCGGGCGGTTCTTCACCGGACATTCGTAAAGGACTACCGGCCGAGGACTCCCCCGTTATCGGGGGCCGGGGGGCTGCTGAGGGCCGCGCTCGCGCCGACTGAAGTCGGCCGCTGGGTGAGATGATGCCCACCTCCGTGGGCGGTTGTTCACCAGGCGTGCGCACGGGATCTTAGGCCGGGTGCTGACACGGCACCTCGCTGGCGCCGCGTGCCTCAGAGCGCCGATCAGCCGTTTTCAACCGTCGCGAAGCTGCTGGCGGAGGAATCCACCGCAACCGCTGGCGCCATCGACATTTTCCTTCCCGGCAGTACGCGAGTAAGATCGGGATACGGATGACGCCGGAGTACCCCGAATGGAATAGGCTAAGCCGCCGGATGGGCCCAAATGGGGTACAAGAGACCATTGGCCGGACCCGAATCCGCCGCGCGAAAACGTCGGATAAGAAGGAATCCTCCTCCGGCTGTAGAAGGACGCAGTAAGCTGCGCCCGTGCAGCGGCGCCGGTCCCGATCCGGAGTCCCCCTCCGGAACAGGAAACAACCGGGCGACGTTGATTTTGGTTCATGAGGAGACCAACAGATGAAACGTCCCATTCTCGCTTCCATCCCCGGAAGCAAGTTGTATTGCATTAAGGGCGCTTACCCCCCGTTTTGCCCTGAAGGAGCCACTTGAAATCCGGCGAAGGCCGGGCCGGATTGTTATCATTCTCGCTGCGGCAGCGATCGTGCTGCTGTGCGCCGGAAAACCGGCCCACGCGTGGGGAACGTGGAGCTTCAGCGTCACCGGAACTGGCAGCACCAATCCCGTGACCACGGCCTGGAGCCCTCCCGCCGCCGCAACCGGATCCATCTCCATCCCGCAGTATAGCGACAACATTCAATCCTTCTGCATGCCGGGTCAGACGGCCACCGCCGCGGCCAGCATGAGCATCTCAGCGACCATGACGATCACCTGGGTACCGGATCCCAACCTGCCGAACGAACCGGTCCCCGATACCGTAAACGTCGTGGAGCAGTCTGAAGCCAAGGGAAACGGGGACAGCGAAGCTGCCGACGACGGGCTGGGAGACGCGGCGGTCAACGGCGATTCCAAGGGTACCCACGTCATGCAGCTCGCCCTCAACAACGGAACCGCCTCGTGGAACCGGAGCTTCAGCGCCTCCGGGAGCCAGACAATCACCAACCCGCCCCAGCCCACTTATGCACGCGCGGGCGCCTACCTCATGAGCTACACCGCCGCGACCATCGCGCCCACAATCAATGGCCATAGTACCGTGGACACCGCCGACTGGGACGCCGTCCATCCCAGTTTCTTCAGCGGTACCAACTGCACGGCGTCCGCCAGCGCGTCCGCGGTGACCGGTTACGTTACAGACATGCAGCTGCTGGTGGGAGGGAATCTGGTTGAGGAGTAC
This sequence comes from Armatimonadota bacterium, assembly GCA_035686845.1. Classification (GTDB taxonomy): domain Bacteria; phylum Armatimonadota; class DASRZA01; order DASRZA01; family DASRZA01; genus DASRZA01. The sequence goes on from DASRZA010000325.1 coordinate 8,103, forward strand.
CTTGATACTCCGGACCACCCCCAGAATCCGCATCAGTCCAGCGTCGCTCTGAAAGTGGTCTTTGACAGCACCCATTTCGGGGACGCTGCCGTCGAGCCGATCAAGGCGGTGGTGACGGACAGCGGCGGCAATACCTACAGCGGCCAGATCACGGGAAAAATCTACAACAAGGCCTACATCCTGGGCAACCCCAGCTACCAGGGCTGGTTGACCTGTGTGCAGGACATAGCACCGCTGTTTCCCGGTACTATATCTAAAACCACTGTGACCACCGCCCAGGACGGCGGCAAGCAGACGATCCTGGGGAACCTGCCGACCTACACCATCCTCTACGCTGGCAGCCACGGATCTGTCAACACGGACATCTACCTCGGGGACCTGACAACCACCTTCGATGGCGCGTGGACGCCGGATGTCACCCTGAGCACGACCGACGTCAGCAACGCGGTGGCCGGAAAGAACGGGCAGCCGGCCTACGACTTCGCCCAGTTCGACGCGTGCTACGACGGCGCCGGCAATGCCATGGGATCGGCGCTGGGTTTAGACAACGGCTTCGCCGACCAGGCTTACGTGAGCTGGGACAGCGTCCTCAACATCGACGACACGCTCGCCACATGGGATCAGAAACTGTGGGAAGACCTCGCCGCCGGGTGGACACTCTCCGCTGCACGCTTCGACGCCGACAAGATTGGCAGCCCGAACAGCTACGACATCGCGACGAAGACGGTGATAGCGCATGGCGCCGTGTACAGCGCGTACGGCGACTCCAACAATGCCATCGTAATGGGGGCTGCGTACGGCGCAGGCCCCGGCGTGTGGTACCGGGTTATCACCCCGTGACGGTGAGCCCGCGCTGTGGAAACCCGCTGGCGGGGAGAGTGATATGCGCTGCGAAGTCCGATCCGGAACACCGGGTAGGGCGTTATTTTCAGGTAGGAGGCATCTGATGGTACCGACTGTAATGCTTTTATTGAGTATGGTGGGCGTCCCCGGCCCCCGCATGACCGCGGACCAGGCCACGGCCGCAGCCCGCCGGTTCTGCGGGGCGATCGGACTGACGGAGGGAGCGCCGATCCGGGTGCAGTACGATAACGCCCGGACGCGCGGGCTGTCGCCGGGCCCCTGTTGGGACGTGACGCTCCCCGGAGCTAACGTCGTTGTGGTCGACGAGGACGGCCGCGTCGCGGATTATATGAACCGTGCCCTAGCCGGCGTACAGACGGGCGGCCGCCCGCCCCTCGCACCGAACGAGGCCATCCGACGGGCTGCCGCGGTGCTGCAACTCGTGGGCGCGCCGATGGGCGAACTCGCCTACGGCTATTTTCAGGCCCGTGACAATCGCCCGGGAGCCGCGTTAGATGAGTACATTATCCACTGGGACCGCGTGTACCGGGGCATTCGCTACGACTCGCAGGGTTTCGGCGGACAAGGAGCTAGCGTAATTCTGAACCCCGAAACCGGCGCGGTCGAAGGTTTTGCCGTTAGACTGCCCACCGGCCCGCCCGCCGCAGTCAACTTCCGCGTGCCGGCGCCGCAGGCCCTGCAGACCGCGTGGGATACGATCATCCCGAAAGGCCACGGGGATGAAGCGCTGTACCAGGTCCAACCCCTCATCGTGGAACCCACCACCTACTGGCAGAACGGTGACTCCAAGCCCCATACCGGCATTGCGCGTGTCGCCTGGGACCTGGAGTTCGGCGGCGACTGGCACAACTCCTCTGTCTGGATAGACGCGGAGACCGGGCAGGTGATCGGCGGCGGAGAGGGCGGGATAGGCGGGCCACCGCCCCGGGGGCCGGGTCTGCAGAAGGTGTTCTCGAAGGCCAGCGAGATCCGCGTCTACCGAAGGGACGAGCGCCTGGCCTGGATCAAGAAGCCCTCTGCGGACTGGGAGCGGACCACGCAGAGCGCGCTGTTCCACACACTGGAAAAACTCAAGGAGACCCCTGCCAAAGTGCAACGGGCAGCGCCGCCGCTGAAGGTGGAGATCCTGGCGGACCGATCGGAGCCCTATCCGCTGTTCTACCTGCCCGAGCAGCGCCTTCTGGGGACACCGGGACAGTGGTACCAGACGACTGGCCCGCTGGCAGCGAAGCTGAGCGGCCTCCTCAGCCCGGCAAGCAAGGCGCCTGGCAAGACCGGCAAGACTGGCAAGACCGCCAGGACTGGCAAGATCGCCAAGACTGGCAAGAAGAAATAGCTTCTGAAGATCCGGCCTCGATTCAAATCTTGACCCGGAACAACGCACACAAATGGGCAAGAAGCCGGCGAAGGAGCCGTCACAGAAAGGAGGGTCTCCTTCTTGTCGTTGTCAACTTAAAAATGTATCGATTTGGCCAGGTTAATAATTTACGCTCTTATGTTTGCTGGGCCGTTTTTCAATCCTCGGTGAGCGGCGTCGATTCCTGCCTCGGGGCCGCTGTGCGCATCACCTCCTCTTGTCTGCGCTCGAGGATGGCGGGCAGTGCATCTATCTCGGCCCCTGCGCTCGGCGCTATGAGTTCTGGCTGGACGCAGGGACCGGCGCAATCGTAGGCGCCGGCCGGTGGGGTACCCTTGCTGCGCAGCCGGCGCCGCACAAGGGGCTGCTGCTAACCTGGGTAAAGCGGCCGCTGCAGATCAAGGTTTACGCCAGGGATCCCAAATATGGGTGGGGCAAGTATCCGGAGGTGATTCTGAACCAGGAGAATCGCCAGGCGTTGATCCGGGCGCTGAGCGACAGCCCGGTCGTCAAGACAGAGCTGGTGGCGACACCCGGCTACAAGCTGGCGGCGCTCGGCGATGGCGAGCGGGATCCTCGCACGGTGTACTATGCGCCTTCCAAAAATCTCATCGGCGTTCCGGGAGACTGGTACCAGGCGCCCGCGGCCCTGAAGGCACGCCTTGCGAAGGTGGGTGGATCGACCGTCCATAACGCGGGCGAGGCGGTCGTCTATAAGGTCGGCGGAGCTGCCGCCCACAAATAGCCCGGATCGTTCATAACCTGCTTGACTGCAGCGCGCGCCGCTCAAGCGGGCTGGCGCTGCGGCTCAGACAGTGGGGCCGCGGCTGCGCCTCCCGCCTCGGGCTAAACCCCGAGGCTGCAGCAGAACGAAGCCCGCTTGAGCGGGCTGGCGCTGCGGCTCCGGCAGTGGGGCCGCGGCTGCGCCTCCCGCCTCGGGCTAAACCGCGAGGCTGCAGCAGAACGAAGCCCGCTCAAGCGGGCTGTCCGAAAACGGGCGCGAGATACGGAGTATGACGTGCACGGGATCTCCATCCCGGCGAGGCCGCGTGACTCATCCTTCATATATTGGTGGCGCTGACGTTACCGGGATGGGGCCGCCGGCTGCGGCTCTTTCTTATCGTCCTGGATGCTGGTGTGGTACGGCGGTGTGCGCTGGACGCAGAAGTTGGCGACCAGGCAGGTATTCTCTAACAGGTACTCCTCGACCGTAATGCCTCTATGCTCGATCTCGGCAAGCAGCGCGTCCTCGATGGCCGGCGGCAGATGGATTGTAATCGCCATGGTTCTTCACTCCCGGAATGCGGTATATCGCCCGCACGCTATTCGTCCGGGCGATGGGTAACATTGGCATTCTACCGCGCTGCGAGAGTCTGCACATCCTCTTCTTGACGGATTGTGAAGGTCTTCAGTGACGCGCCGACGCCGACGCCTTTACAACCGGCTGCGAAGTGCTTCCGTCCCGCGCCTTGAGCAGGGCTGTCAGCGCCTTTTCGGTGGATTGATCCCCGTTGGAGGAGGCGCTGCTGCCCGACTTCCCGCTCAGATACGGACACGCGGCAGCGTCGGCCGACTTATCCGGCGCCGGAGCGGTCGCGGCGCTGGCGCCACCTTTTCCACTCAGATAGGGGCATTGACCGGCGCTGGCGCTTGCGGGCGCGAGTTTGTTCGTCTTGCTTGTTGAGGCGCCCGTCTTCCCAGCGGTGGTCTTCGTCACGCCCGATGCGGACATCGTACCGGCCAGATATGGGCAGCTCATGGCTGCCTGCGCGGAGAGCTTCGACACCTCGGTCGGCGTGAGTTTCGCCGGAATCGGGACAGGCGCTTTCTGCTGAACCGCAGTGGTTTTCGGAATAAAAAACAATCCCGCCAGCAGGAGCACGAAGGTCAGGCCCACGAGCGCCATTCCCGGCACGCTGATTCGTTTGTGTTGGTTATTCATGATGAAACTCCTGGACGAAGCCGGCATTCAAGATGGATTACCGCTTCGAGCCGGCCGTTCAAGGCTCGAAGCGGTGTTAACACGTCCCTGCGGAGAAGTATATCACACTCCGCCGCAGCCTGTAATCAGTAAATCCCAGGCAGTACCTCTATTGAATGGGACCGGTGAAGTTGTTGTAGGACGCCTCTCGCAGAAGCTGCGCCCTGACCTGCGCCAGGTTCTCAGTGCGGAATTTGGCGGTCGCGGTCGCCGAAGTCGGCGGGGTGACGCTATCCAGCTCGTGATTGGCGACGTCAAGTAGATACCTTGCGTAGAATCCGTTGTGGACGCCAAAGCTCCCATCCAGGATTACGAAGTAGTAGTTGTACCGGGCACGCTGCACCGCGAGCGGCACCTGGGTCTGGTCGGATGCGCCGCCATTGCCGCTGTAGTCCCAGTAGTTGGGATCGCCCCCGGCCGCCTGCGCCCACGTCTGAAGCCGCGACTCGACAGCGAGCAGCCGATTGGTGATGTCGTCCTGCGTTGCCACACGCCTCGCCGCCGCGTCGCTCACCGTGTGACATGGAGCGCAGGCGTCCAGTTTCACGGTAAAGGTATGGCTCTGCAGGTCGGTTGCGCCCCCAGCCATGTGGCAGGTGGCGCACTGCTGCTTCGTCTGCGCGTGGGTGCCAAAGCGCCGGGCTGGCGGGCCCAGTGTCTCAACACCGCTCATGCCGACGAGCATGTTGTACTCCGGTCCATCGTGCATCGGTGGACGCGCGGTGTTTTTCAACAGCGCAGCGTCGGAGGGGTCCGCGCCGCGGGCGTTGTGGCACTGGCCGCAGGCCTGGTTGAAGCTGGTGTACTGGTCCACCGTGGCGCCAGGACCGACCTTGCTGGTCTCGGGATCGCCCGGCGGAATATTGAGATCGCGACGTACCTGGTCGTCATCACCGTCTGAATTGATGGTCTTCCCTGTCTTCCGGTGAGGATCATGGCAGACGCCGCAATTGACGGTGCTTACCAGTACCAGCGGGTCGTTCGAGGACGACTGCGCCGCGGCGAGCTGGGCAAACTGTGTGACCTGGTCAGTTGTCAACGATGCCGGGTTGACTCCGCGGTTCACCACTTCGGCTCGGAAGAGTGAGTTATGGCAGCGGAAACAGGTGCGGACATAGACATTGGGATTCTTCTGGCCTTCCTGGAGCACTGTGTCCACCATCTGGCGATGCGCTGACTGGGACCAGTCGCTGAATTCCGAAAGGTCTTTTGACGCCTCGCCGTTGTGGCACTGCCCGCAAACGAGCGACGAAGTGATGTTGGGGAACCCGATGATGTCGGGGTTGTTGGGGTCGAAAGCCGTTCCCGCAAGCTGGTCTGCGACGTGGACACTGCCCGGGCCGTGGCACGACTCGCAGGTTACGCCCACGCTGGCATGCTTCGTCCCGAGCCAGTTGTCGTATTCGTCCCCTTCGTCCACACCCGGCTGCCCGTCAGGAGCGACCGCGTCGGGCCCGGTTCCGGGCTGAAGCGGAGGAATGACAATGCTCGCAACGGTCGTTGTTGTGGCCTGGCGTCCCTTCGTCCAGAGCGCCTTGTGACGACTGGCGGTCGTGCTGGCCCCATGGCATTCCCCGCATTTCTGGGGACCAACCAACGTGGCGTTCTTCTGCGCAGGGCCCTCCAGTGATGTAACTACCACCGTGGTTGGCGGCTGCGTTGGAGGAACCCCATTATCGGATCCCCCGCACCCCTGGATCAGTAGAAGCGCAAGAACTCCCAAACTCGCGGTTCCGATCCTGGCGGCTGTAAGCCTGATCATCTCATTTTCCTCCATCCCGAGCATTTATCCAAGCATCCATCATTGATTGGCGGCGCATATCGTTGTAAAATCGGACTGCGCACAACAAACTCATACACATTTACGCGTGAGACGCGGGTGAAGCAGGAAAAAACTAACATAGAAGTAACCCCATCGAATCCGGGTCCCGTGTTGGCTAAAAATGCTTCCTCAGGCGCAGATTAACTCCCGTGTATTCCATGTTGTTATCGTTCGAGAGAAGGTCCTCGAATCTCCCCGTAGTTACATCCAGAATCCCTTCCGTGCTGGGGCCGACCTGGTAATGGGCGGACGCGTCCACCCCGTGGTCCGTGACGCTGGACGCGCCGTCCGATTCGTTGTAGGTCACGGAGGAGTCAATGAACCAACGCTGTGTTACCGTCACCGAGGCCCCGGCGGTAATGACGTGCGCGTTGGACAGATAAGGAGACAGGAACCCGCTGCTATACAGGAATTCGTCGTAACTGGCAGTGAGTGTCAAACGTGATAGAGGTTGCGCCCATCCGACCAGGGCTTGCTGCTGAATGCGGAAGGCTAAACTCCGCTCCGGATTCACGGAGCGCTGCTGTGTGAATTCATAGTTGACGCCGCCCCTGTCCGAGGGCGTATAGCCGGCGCCAAACTCAAGGTTGGTGATGTCACTCGGGGTCACAGGGGACTCAAAGATGCCGAGAGACGGCCGCGGCGACTCCGGCAGTCCGAAACGGCGCTCGCTGGAATATCTCGCGGTCAACTCGACCCGGCGGACCGGCCGATAGCTGGCGGTGGCAAACGCCGTCTGCACCTTGGGGTGGTCCGTGGCGGCATGCTGCGCTGTGATGTAGTCGATGGCGCGGTACTCGTAGCCCATCTGCACCATCATGCCCGGCACAGCGCGCCAGGCGATTCGCGTGCCGCCGGTATTGATATCGCTGGCATACCCGGACAGATTGAAGTTCCGGGTACTGCTGGTGTTCCTGAAGTAACCACGCACCGCCAGGTTATCCCGAGGAGTTGCCTGCACGTCAAAGCTTGCGATGCCCTCAGTGTTGTTGTGCCCCACGGTGCTCTCGACCGGCAGCGCACGCGTATTCACGCTGGTGCTGGTGTACGAATAGCTGGCTTCTCCCGAAACGCGCGAGTTAAGCGCGCCGCGTACCGCGGCCCTTCCCTCGCTGGTCGTGTTGCCGGGCTGATCCCCCGTCCGGTCGGTAAAGTCTGTGCCGGTATAGCCAACCGACACCTTAGCGCTTCCCACCGGGACCACTGCGCCGACGTCGCCGCTCTTAAGCGAGAAGTTGGCGTAAGGCAGTGTCGGACGGTTCACGAACGGCACGCTCGAATCAGACGGGATGAGGCTCCATTCGTTAAGATGCGCCTGCAGCGCCACTCCTTTCCACACCGGCTGGTTGATGGCGAGAGCACGGTAGAGGCGAGAAGTGGCGAGGAAGGTCAGCTCCGGATGCTCACGCCAGGTATTGTCGTCAATTCTAACCTGCCCGTTATTCAGGGGAGTGAAGAGCTGGAACATCAGTCTCTGATCTTCTCGGCCCGGCTGTACCAGGTCCATCGCCAGATAGCCATCTCCCGGGTGTCCCCCAAACATCCAGAGTCGCGGGATTATGAGGCCCTGTGGCGGCGTCCCGTACTGCTCGAATTTCGAGCGGTTCCCGGAAATATTGTAGTACTGTTCCGCCAGCGAGAAGTCAAGCGCGTCCACCGTGAACCACGGTTTCAATGGCGCGGCTGCCGGCGCGGTCGGCGTCGCCGGCTGTGGGGCAGGAGCGCTGCCAGGCGTGGCGGGAGTGACTGGATTGGCCGTCCCCGTCCCGATCGGCGGCGAGTTTGGCGCCGGCGAGACAGCCCCCGGAGATGGCTTCGCCGCGGGCTGCGAACCTGGAGCTGGTTTCCCCGCGCCGGGGGCAGGGGCTGTCGGCGCCGGCTTTGCCGCCGGCGTACTCTTGGGATCGCCAGGCGCTGTGCCCGCTTTAATCTCGTCCAGGTTGCTGGCGCCGTCTTTGTCGGAGTCGGCGCTCTCCAACTTGTGGAGAATGGCGGCCGTCAGCTTTTCCGCGCCCTCGGCCTGCATTTCGGACTTCAGCGCTGCCCCGTAGGGATTCATCGTGAGATCCGAGTCCGACGCGTGACAATTCGCGCATCCGCGGGCCATGAGAGGCCCCGAATACTGCGGGTACGTCTGGCCCAGGGTAACAAGGAACGCCGGCTCTGCCTGGGCCGTCGCCGCGAGTAACATCCCGGCGAGCAGAATGCCAAGGGTCTTAAGCATTTTCATGTCTCACTCTCTGTTCCATGCGCAACGCAAAGATCAACTCGAGACACCCTGTTGGAGCCGGCGCCGGCTGCCCGTGCGCCGTACCACGGATCGTACACGATAAACACGAAGCCGAGCTCTGCCATGGCGCCAGTCTCAACCCTTTGCTGAGTTGTGATCGCATCCTCGGAGACCTCTCGTCTACCTCAGGAAATCGGGATCTGCGTCAGAGCCGTGGAGACGCGTATGGCAGGTGATGCAGTTGCCCGGGAAATGGTTGATCACAAGTGTAGTGTGGCACTGCAGACATTCCCCTCGTCCGGCGGCTTTCTCCAGTCGCAGATTGGGGCTGCCATGCGGCAGATGGCAGCTGGTACACGGCTTGGAATAGCCGTTCACAGTTACGTCATGCTCGAAGACGAACGGCCCTCGAACATCCGCATGGCAGCGGGTGCAGGTGGTCTTTTCGTCCGCAACGAGCATGTTATCGAATCGCCCGCTGTGGATGTTATGACAATCGGAACAGTCGATCTTGCCTTCCAGCACCGGATGGTGGGAGTTCTGATGAAGCTGGTTTTCGATCGTGCGGTGGCATTGGAAGCAGAGCTGGTTCTTCGGCTTCGGGAGCATCTCCAAGTTATCCGCGTTCATGTGCACCTTATGACAATCGGTGCAGCGGATATTCGCGAGGGCGTGGGCGCCAATCTGCCAGTCGTGCTGGTCGATCTGGGTGTTATGGCATTTCAGGCAGAGATTATTGCTGACGCGAGCTTTGGCCTTGTCAGGGTTAAAGATAAACTTGGGCGGATTCTGGGCGTGCAGACTGCCAGGTCCGTGGCACTCCTCGCACCCCTGGCCCGGGACGGTACGACTGGGCTCCATCAGGAAGCGTCCATGGGGCTGCGTGAGCCACTGCTTATAATCGACGTGGCAGGAGAGACATGCGTCCGTGCCAATGAACTCGGCCTTCTCGGCCGGCGCCGTATTCTGCCCTGCGGCCGCTCCGGCGGCGGGGGCGCTGTCCGGCTGGGGAGAGTTCTTATGACCGCTGCCGCCGGCGTTTCCGGCGCCCGATGGGTTTGAACCGGATCCCGAGGCGCTGTGCGTCGAAGAGGCGGTCTTCTCGCTCGACGCTGTAGGCAGAAAAGTGAGTGAGAGCACCAGGAACGCTCCCATGATACTGACCACGACCGACGCAAGCGCGAATCTCATTGCCAGGCCCTCTCATTCACACGGGTGAAGGAAACTGATCACGGAACCCCGGACGGCACTACGCTCCGGACCATAACCAGCGCTAAATCGAGTCGATTAACTTAATTTACGTCTAAAAATATCTCCCTTCGCTCTGCTGAGCCGTCGTGTCGGGCGATGCGCGGCCCCACCGCGATTTTTTCAGAAACCAATGAATCCGGGTGTAAAGCATGTTCGCTCTTGCCTTTCGGCTCGGCTGCGCCGTTAGCCATCGTTCAGTAACACCGCAACCATTCAGCAGTACGTTAGCCGATTATTTGCCCGGTTTGCAACTTTCACGGTGCGCAATACTTTTCTTATCGAGGTGGCGACTCGACACTCGGCGGAGGTTCATAAATGCCCAGTCCAGCGTCCGTCGATTAGGGGATGTGCGCCATTCCGGACGCGATTATCATATTGTTCGGCCTTCCTGGAACGGGAGGAATCCTGGCAGCGGCGTTCTGTATAGGTCCCGCGAGAGAGCTGCGCCAGCCGTCTCAGCACGTGGAGCGCGGCTGCGGAATTGGCGCCAACCGGCGACCGTCGTGGCTCTTTTTAAGGATTGGTGGGGAGATGGGTGTTCGAGACGGGCTGAAGAGGGCCTTCACGCAGGGGGGGACGAATGACGACGATCAGCGCTGACATGGATTCCACGGTTAATTTCCTGGATCCCCTCCGCCTGCTGAGCGACTGCCATCGCCGGGTGGAGCGTTTTCTCAATCTCCTCCTTAAGGTCGGCGAAGAGGCGCAGGGTGGTGAGCTTACAGTCGAGCAGCGGGATTCGCTCGCTACCTCGCTGAGATATTTTCAGACGGGCACTGCGCTCCATAACGCCGATGAGGAAGAGTCCCTGTTCCCCCGGCTGCGCGCCGCGGATAGACCGGTTATCGACGAAGTGCTGGGAACTGTCGACCGGTTGGAGTTCGAGCACCGCGTGGCGGAAGAAGGACACCGCGAAGTCGAGCGGCTGGGATGGCGATGGTTCAGCAAGGGCCGGCTGGCACAGGATGAGAGCGAGGAGTTCAACCGGATTCTCCGGAAACTGCGCACGCTCTACGATCGACACATCGCGATTGAAGATCGGCTGCTCTTTGCGGTAGCCGCCAACGAACTGTCTCCGGACGCAATCCGCGAGATTGGCGTGGAGATGGCAGTTCGCCGCGGCCTGGACCCCGATGATCTCCAGCCGGTCGCTCGATGTACGGCTCGCCGGCTGCAGCGCCAGTCTGGCGCTGACTCCGATGGAATTCTTTGGAGGTAATGATGTCCTTTAGCAGTTATGCCGCCCCGGTAATCCGCAGCGGAATTCACAACAGCATCACCGATACCATCGGGGAAACCCCGCTGATCCGGATCCGGAAGCTGATACCGACCGAAGCCATACTCCTTGCCAAGATGGAGGGCTTGAATCCACTCGGTTCGGTTAAAGACCGGATCGGCCTCGCCATGATCGACGCGGCGGAGCGAGAGGGAAGGCTTGGCCCCGACGGCGTGGTCATCGAGTCGACCAGCGGGAACACGGGCATTGCGCTCGCCATGGTTTGCGCTACCCGGGGCTACCGGTGTGTGCTCACCATGCCCGATTCGATGAGCATCGAGCGCAGAAAAGTGCTGCAGGCGCTCGGCGCCGAACTAATTCTTACGCCGGCGGTCGAAGGGATGAAAGGCGCCATTGCGGCGGCCGAGCGTTTCCTGGCGGACACCGGCGTTGGTTTCATGCCGCAGCAGTTCAATAACCCGGTTAACCCGGAGATTCACCGACGGACGACGGCAGAGGAAATCTGGACGGCGACCGAGGGCCGCGTTGACATTCTCATCTCAGGTGTTGGAACGGGCGGCACGATTACCGGCGTCTCCGAGGTGCTCAGATCTCGCCGATCTGGCTTTCAGGCCATCGCCGTCGAACCGGCTCAGAGCCCGGTAATTTCTCAGGCGTTCGCCGGCGAGCCGCTGCGTCCTGGCCCCCACATGATTCAGGGGATCGGGGCCGGCTTCCTGCCGGCTGTGCTCGATCTGAGCGTGATCGACGAGGTTTTGCCGGTAGACCAGGCGGACGCCATTGCATGGGGGCGCCGGGCGGCCAGAGAGGAAGGACTGTTCGTTGGTCTCTCCTCGGGCGCGGCGCTCAAAGCGGCCAGCGTGGTCGCGGCCCGGCCGGGGAATGCCGGTAAGCTCATAGTTATTATCCTTCCGAGCAACGGCGAGCGGTACCTGAGCTCGGTGTTGTTCTCACATTTGAGCGACGGCACTAAGGCTTGAGCGGCACAGGGAAGCGCGGTAAAAGACCCAATTCCGGGCGCACTACCCGGATATTAAACGAGGCGTAAAGAGGAGACGAATCCATGGATCGACCGCCGATGTACACGCAGGAAGACTTCGCGCACAGCCCCTTCGTTATGTTTTATGAAGTCACCCGGGCGTGTGATCTTGTTTGCAAGCACTGCCGCGCCTGCGCTCAGCCTCGCCGGCATCCGAGCGAGCTAACTCCCGAGCTCTCGAAACAGCTCATTGACCAGATCGCCAGCTTTCCGAAGCCCCCGGTGCTTGTTTTCACCGGTGGTGATCCCATGAAGCGTGATGATATCTTCGACCTGGTCCGGTACGCCGGCGACGCCGGGCTTTCGACGGCCATTACGCCCGCGGCCACGTCACTCGTCACCCGGGATGCGCTTGTGAAGTTGAAAGACGCGGGCCTGAAACGGCTTGCGCTGAGTCTGGACTCGCCGGACCCTGCCACGCACGATGCGTTCCGGGGCGTACCTGGCAGCTATACGCGAACGATGGAAATCCTCCGCGAT
>DASRZA010000326.1:0-6466 GCA_035686845.1 Armatimonadota bacterium
ATCGTCAGCTACGACTCAGCAGTTACAGACGCCACGATCCCGGAATACCTCGACGATCACTTCAAGGGTCAATTGGGGTTGCCTGGTGATTCCAGCAGGAGAGTGTTGCCAGTCACTGTCCTATCATCACTCGAAATCGAGGTGCTTGAAGGACTCTGCGTCAGGTACCCCCTACACGAAGTTATCCAAAGATTCCACCGCCAGCCCAACTCCGGGGAACCACTCTCGTTCTGGCACTTTCTCACGTCCAATTACGGGCAAATGCTGACACCAGATGGCACACTCGTCGGTGAAACGTTCAAGGCCATCCATGAGAGGATGCTTGGGCTCTTCGAAGCGCGAGCTGGGGAGCTACCGACCACATCAGAGGGCGGTTAGATGGGGATGTCTGAATGGTGGACGATTATCCTGATAGGGAGCGAGCGCTCTGGAAATCTACCGTGACCGGTCAAGCGCGGACGAAACTTCTCACATTCGAGTCTTGGGTAAGCCGGCCGGACTGGTTCGCCTATGCCGAGTCGCATCCCGACCGCGTACCCTTCCTCCTTACAGATCGCTCGCCCTGCCAAGATCCGTTCTTCGATCCGTTCGCTCCCTCGGCGAGAGAACGCCGGCCGCTTATCAGCGGGCTCTGTCGCTGCCTCAAAGGCTTCCGGGAGGGAGATCGTTTCATCTACATCACCAGGATCCATTCGGCAGTAGGGCGCAAGTTCGGCTTGAGTGTCAAGGGCGCGGGGCCCCACTACTTCGGTGTGGCAGCCCTTGTTGTGAAGAAGGTCTGGCCCTCACACGCCGATGCAGCCCGGAGTTTCGCCCGGCGCCGATATGTGGTCTCACCTTCACCCACTCCTTATCCACCCAATCTGGCTCACGAACGGCGCCCAATTGCTGCCTGCGCGCGGGAGAGTTGTATCGTCCACGACCTGAAGGGACGACCATACACTCCGCTGGAGTCCGATGGCGCTCTCTGGCGCCAGGCGTACCTTGCCTACCATCTTCGTCAGCGGGAGAATGCTATGAGAGCTGCAGAGTGCAGGATCGAACTCGTGGATGGTAGAGAAGTCCTGCGATTGGAGCCGGGGAGTGCTCCGGTCTTCACTCCAGGCGATTGGGGTGGTCTGAGGCTCAATGTGAAGGGCCGATGGATCGATGAGGAGACTTCTCGGACATTGAGAATGAGGATCGCAAGGTGAGGTACGCAGAACACTCCTGCAAGGGAATGTAAGCTACCAACACCCATAATGCGGTAGCACTTGCAGCGGCCATCATGGCAGTCCCCAAGTGGCCGGAGCCAACCGATCTCACACTCCACCGGCCCAGGCCAGGCGGCGCCGCTACGCCTCGGCGGGTTATTATCACTCAATTAACTTCCGCCACCGCCCAGAATCCGCCGTCTCACGCCTTGTAATTAGGAGGACCCTTTCCACCTCCCACTCTCATCACCACCAACACATGCCCAATCCAAGCGCAATCTCTCAAACACCCGCTCTCACTCTGATCCCTTCTCTCATCTGTTTTCCCCCGTTCCCCCGGCGCCGCCGTGGTAAAAGAGAATCCGTCTCCGTGCCGCATCATTATCTGCTCGCTAACCCGCGCCCCGATCACTCAATGTTAGAAGACGCTTTTTTGTTCTTACTCTCTTGCCCGTTCTCTGCGCTCTCCTTCCAAACCTCTGAGCCTCTGCGTCGAATCTTTGCTCTCCTAAATCTTTTCACTAAAGAAATCCGTCTCAAACCGTCTCATTTCAGCTCCCGCGAGCACGAAATCGGCCGCCAATTTCACGCGATTTTCACCAAAACCAGCCCCAAATGGCCCCAAAATCGCCCCAAACCGTCTCAAAAAAGGTCTTAGGTCTTAGGTATTGGGTATTACGTTTTGGGTATTAGGTTTTGGGTGCTAGGGTTTGATTCATCCTTCATCCTTCATCCTTTTGATCTCCTTCGTCCTCCGTCCTCCGTCCTCCAACGTGGGGGTAACGCTCTGCCCGGCCTCCGGGCCAGCCGGGAGATCAAAGTGAATCCGGGTCCCGCCGCCGGGCCGGGCGGTCGCGCCGTCGCCGGTAAGGTCCCGGTCCACCGTTACATTCACCCCGAGCGGCTGGTTCTCGGGATTGGAGACGCTGATCTCCACCCCGTCCGCCGTCTCCCGCAGCAGCAGCAGGCATGGCTGATCGACGCCGATGTTCCAGCCGGCGCCGCCGGCAAGCTTACCGGCCTGGTAGAGCGGGTCATGATCGTTGCCAGATGCGTTTGGGGACTTCCAGTGAAGTGAATTGTAATCGTTCGGTTCTCACGCTGCAATAGCGAAGCCCGAACCTATGTCAGTTCAAAACATTTGTCGAGGAACTTCAGCAGCTTGGCCATCCTCAAATTATCGAAGCGAGCGCTCGAGAATGGATGATCCAGCGGTGTGATGATGTTGCCGCCGGCTTCCCATGGATACTCCGGATTGGGATGATCGGGGCCTTCCGGCGAAAGATCTTCCACAAGCTGGGCCTGAGGAAGAAGACCGTTGATGACCGCAGCGAACTGTGTATGATCGCCATATCCGAAGGCACGTTGAAAATCGGGTCGGGCTTTGGCTGTTTGCAAAAACTTCACCAATGCGTTATGGGTCCGTGCCGGCCGCGCGGCGCCCTCGGTCGTCAGTGCCTTGGAGAGCTTCTCGGTCGCCATCTGCAAATAGTGGAGTTGATGGCATAGAGGCGTATTCGGGGCGGCGAGAAGCTTTTTGAGCATCTGATAGTCGCTCCGGGCCTGACGCAGGTACGAAGAACGCCAGTTTTCAGGCGCCATTACGCTCCCAAACTAGTCGCCCGTCATCCCATGTTCCCCAACTCTCCGGGAGTGGGCCCTTCTGGTCGTCTTCAGGAGCAATCAGCGCCATCGCGGACTTGGCGGTAAGGCCGTCCGCGGGAGAGGCCGCGAAGTATAGGGGAGCAATGCGTTCCTCTGGTCGAATGGGAGCTATGGTGGAATCAACGTAGACAAGTCGCGCCTCATTTTTGTCCGGGAACAGATAAACTTTTCGGAGCGATTCTTCTGCCTGGCTGTTCTGAATAAGTACGGTGGCCGTTGCATCCACCTCCTGGCTGATCTGTATCCCTGGATAATTGCCGTTTTTATTCTGCACGTTCAGTGGCCTCCTGGCGATAGGACTCTCGTAGTCTTGCGAACGTTCGGTTTGAAATCGGGCTGCTCCGCTCGGTTCAATGCTCGTTTGAATCCCCAATGGCCCCGGAACTGGTGGGTGAGCATGGCTTCGCCGCGGACGTCCGTAGCGGAACCTTTCCGGCAACCTTGCCGGGCAAAGTCCCTGCCAGGCGAGCTGTCCATTAGCGAACCCTCAATGTGCGTGTAACGCTCTGCCCGGCCTCCGGGCCAGCCGGCAGCTCAAAGTGAATCTGGGTTCCACCGGGTGGCGCCGTCGCGCCATCGCCGGTAAGGTCCCGGTCCACCGTTACGTTCACCCCGAGCGGCTGGTTATCGGGATTGGCGGCGCTGATCTCCACCCCGTCCGCCGTCTCCCGCAGCAGCAGCAGGCATGGCTGATCGACGCCGATGTTCCAGCCGGCGCCGCCGGAAAGCTTGCCGGCCTGGGAGAATACCGCTTCCACCATCTTGAGCTTGGTTTGCCGGACAGCCTGAAGCGCCGTCGTATTGCTCAGGATCTCGACAGGATCGTCGGCCCTCCCGGCCGCCAGAGACTCCGCCGTCGCGCCCGGTACAACGATGTACTCATACGAGGCGTTGACCGGCTTCACTCCATGGTCAATCCAGACGCTGAATACCGGAAGCGATACCGGCGCCGGCGAACCGACGCCAATCTCAGCCCAGCTTCCGGTCTGAACCTGGTTCTGAACATGGATCACGCCGCCGTTTGCCGACCCGGGAAAGAGATAACCAATTCCATCGTGGAGCACCCACCCGCCCGGAGCCTCCTCAACGGCGCTGCCGTCACGCAGCGGCGCGGGGCCGTTGGAAGTAATCACCGGCCCCTTGAGCAGGCACTGGTTCACAGAGGTCAAAATCGGGGCGCCGGTGGTAGACGTAATCGCGGCGCCAAGACACACAAATTCGTCGTCAAAGTAGAACCACGCCTTGCGCGCGCTCAATCCGTCCCGCTCCAGGTCCATCGCGGCCGCGCCATACATCCCGTCGGAAACGCCGCCCACAAAGCGGGTCCTGCCCCTTTGCTGCACTTTGTGCGGGTCCATCGGGGCGGCGGAGTGCTCGCAGGTCGTACCCGGAATCCGCTTCCAATCCCACACCGGAAAGATGTCCCGGTACTCCTCCCCGGTGCGAAAGATGTAAGTCGCGCCGTCCGCCAGGTGGTGAGACTTCTTATTCTCCCCATTGATGTAGCCATCCGTGCTCAGCGTTCGAGTGGAATACATCCGGGCCGACGTGTAGTAGCCCGGCCGCCGTTGAACCATAATGTCCGAGCACCAGAACTGCCGGTTCCCCACGAGCGGCGCTGCTCCGGGTTCGCCCCGCAAGCGGCGATCCAACGCGGCAAATTCCTGCTGCCGCGGCCCCGAGACCTGCGCCAGCTTTTCAATGGCGCCGGTGAGGCCGCGGGCGTTCTGGCCGGGCCGGGTGATCCCCCGACCGGTGCAGCCATAATCATAGACGTCATGCCACACCATCCACTGCTGCCCGTCCAGAATATAATCAGAGAATCCGCAGCCGGTCCGGCGGCATGGAAAAACCGGTGCCGCGAGTGAGGTAGGCGTAGTCCGCGCAGTCTTCGGTGAACGCCGCCCCATATCCGGCGCTATAAAGGAGAGCCCCGTGCTGGTGGAAGCTAAAGTCCGGCTGAATCCCCTCGGCGCCCGGCGGCGTGATACGAATCTCGCCGTAGATGGCATCCAGTGCCCCGGCCACCGTAGCGCGGTCGTTCTCCAGCAGCCCGCGCATGATCTCATTGCCGGCCATCCACACCAGGTTGGCGCCCGTCCAGCGAGCCGCAATCTTGCCATTGACCCGCTCCATGTCACTGCGGTGAAGGATGGTAACGCCGGATCGTATTTCTTCGGCCTTCAGATCCGGCGCCAGCAGCAGCAGAATCTGTCCCAGGCTCTGCGGCGCCCCAATCTGGTTCCACCACCAGTTCGGATTCGCAGGGTCGTTCTGAAGCCAGTAGTCCAGCGCAGAAAGCGCTTTTCGCTTGAGCTCCGCCTGGCCGTGAAGAGCGCTGCCCGGCGCACGGTAAGCTCGGGCCATCGCTCCGAGCCGGCTCAGATGGGCGGCCGCCTTCCAATTTGCCGGGCTCTTATCGGCGTAGTCGATATCTTTCCAGGACCCATCCGCCTGCAGGGAATCCGCATCCGCTCGCGCCGCTCGCTCAGTGGAGGCCAATTGGCTCGGGGCAGCAGGCAGCAGCGATTCAATCAGCCTCGTCCTCACGGTATCCAGGTCTCTATCCTCCTGCTTAACCGCGGCGCAGCGCGCCGGAGAAAGCGAACAGCAGATCAGTATTGCGCCCACGGCAACTCGAAGGCCTGCCGGGAAACGGTCGTAGCCGCCGGCAAGGCTCACAGCGGCGAGGGTGTCAATCTTCGACATGTCTACTCCAATGGGTCGGAAGCCCGGTGAATGAGCCCGAGCTCGCAGATGCGATCGCGTGCCTCCCCCCATTCATGCAGAGAACCCATCTGGCGTCAGATCGAATGGAATGGGCTGCGACAAGGTCATCCGCAAACTTCTCGCAAAGGTCGCAGCGCTCCACGAGAATCCAGCCCGTCAGGTGGTCAATCGCACACGAGGGTGTCGCCGGCGCGCGAACGCCACTTCCGCCACAGCCTTCGCACTTATGCTTCAGCATTTCTTCGGTGTCAACCCGAGACATTTTACGTCTCTCCCTCTTGATGAATCAGACCGCGCCGCCTGACCTGTTGTTGGGCAGCCCAGACTACGTGCTCCCATTTCTTGCCGTAATGCTTGCCATTGATGATTCCATCAACTGAATTGTCGCATCGGTCTGGATGCAAGTTCTGAATGAACTCGTGGACCGCTTCCGTCCGTGAGGGACGAAATCGACGCGGCCTCGCTCGACGGCAGCGAGCAGCTTCGGTGTATCGCCACGTTGAAGCGCCCAACGACGTCGTATCGAACGGTCCAGCGTCCTGGTTGGCCGCCCCATTATTGGGGATTCAGGGGCCAGCGACCAACACCGGAGCTGATCCTGCAGACGTGAGCCGAGTTGGATTAGGCAGCACCCGATTAATTCCCTAATCACCATCATTCGGGGCACGCGACCGGCCCGCCCGAAATCCAAACAATCCCTCCTCGCACGGGATGGTGAGATGCGCGATCGGTCGCGGCGGCCCCGAACGCGTCTGTCGGCTTTTGTTCACTCAATTAACTTCCGTCGTCTCCCAAAAGCAGCCATCCCACGCCTTGTAATTAGGAGGACCCATTTCACCTCCCACGCCCATCACCATCCAACCATGCCCAATCCCAGT
>DASRZA010000327.1:0-3923 GCA_035686845.1 Armatimonadota bacterium
GTCCGTCTCGTCCAGAAACTAATCGACGTGGAATGGCAAAATTATGGCCTGCGCCGGCGCGGCTCGATCCAGCGGAGTCTAGACAAGGTGCTCCGCGAGGACTGGCGCGCCTTCGACGAAGTGGCGGCCGAAATGCAAGCCAGGCAGTTGGATGCCGAGGAGCAGGTCGGGCAGCCATGATATTGCGAAGGCTCACTCTTTTCAACTTTGGCACCTATGGTGGCGAGGCTTCGTTTGAGCTGGAGCCTATCCGAACCGGCGCCTATCCGCGTCCGGTGACACTCATCCGAGGCAAGAACGGCGTCGGTAAGACCACCATCATGGAGGCCATCCGGCTGTGCCTCCATGGTACCGCAGGGCTTGGGCGGGCGGTAAGCCAGGCCGAGTACCAGGATCACCTGGCCAGACGCATTCATCGCCCCCGCGATCCCGACTTTGCCCCATCCGCCGCGAGCGTCCAGTTGGAGCTCGACTACGTCCGAGCTGGTCGACCGCTGCATTACGAAGTTAAAAGGTCCTGGGAGCGCCGGGACAGTAAGGTGCTGGAAGCGCTATCGATAAGGGAGGGCGGCGCGACCGTCAGCGAAAACGATAAGGAGCAGGCTGAACTGCTCCTGCGAGAGTTAGTTCCACCCGGGGCCGCGGACGTCTTCTTTTTTGACGGCGAAAAGCTGGAAATGCTGGCACGAGAGGCGTCAGCCGGCAGCATGCTTTCCGGCACTATCAGGGCCATGCTGGGCCTGAATGTAGTGGAGCGGCTTCAAAACGATCTTAACGCCTACGCACTCAACGAGGCAAGACGCAGCGGAACCGCCGCGGCGGACCAGTTGTCCGGCTTGATGGACCGTGCGGCTGAGCTCGAACAGGAGCGAGAGCGGCTGCTAACCGCGAGAGACGCCAATCGCGAGGAGATTGGCCGCCTGCGGAGCCTAATCGCCGATCGAGAGGAGTGCCTGGCACGGGAGGGCCATCTCTTCGCCCTTCGACGGGAGGACTTGAAAGCGACACGTGAGCGGCTAACCTATCAGATCGAAGGGCAGCGGAGGCAGATCCAGGAACACTGTAGTGGCCTGGCGCCATTCGCGATAGCTCCGCTCGTCGGCCGGCGGGTTCTGGAGCGACTCGACAAGGAACGTCAATACGAACGACGGGAAACGTCCCAGAAACTCGTTCGGCGACAACGAGACAAACTGCTAAGCCTTTCCGCCGATCCGGAATTCTGGCGCGAGCTTGGTGTGGACCTTAGCCGGTCCGGTCGAGAGCATCTGATACGAAGGTTTAGCACGTTTCTGGAGGAATCCGTCGCGGGTGAAAGAATAAGCGGCGCCAGCGTAATCCTGAACTCGTCTGAGGAAGAGCGCCACCGGCTGCACGCGTGGATTACCGAGGCGCTTGGCGAAGTACCACGCCAGTTCTGCGAGGCGATCCAACGCCTGGGGCAGATGGCACGTGAGTTGGAATGCGTGGAAGACGACCTGATGAAGGCGCCGGACGAGGAGGTGCTCAGGCCCCGGGTCCAGGAATTGAGTCAGCTTAATCAGGAGTTGGGCGCGGACCTCGCGGAGGAGGCGAAGATGCTCGAGGACCTCCGACGGCTTGATTTCCAGGTGGATCAAACAAACTCGAGGCTCCATAGGGTCCAGGAAGAGATATCGGAGCGAGACCAAGCAAACGCGCGGATGAGCGTGGTGGCCCGGACTCAGGGCTTATTGGCCGATTATGCTGCAGAACTGCTTCGTATCCGAATGCTGCAGATCGAGAGGACGGTCGTGGAGTGCTTCAACAAACTGTGCCGCAAGGATGGCCTGCTGGACAGGGCGAGAATCGATCCCGGGACGTTCTCGCTCACGCTGTACCGGGGAGAGAGCGCCTTTGAGCGGGCAGAGCTTTCGGCCGGCGAGCAGCAGTTGCTTGCGATTGCGCTGGTTTGGGCGACACGGATAGTGTCAGGAGTTCCGATGCCTGTGATCCTGGACACGCCGATCGGACGCCTGGATACGGAACACCGTCTGAGCATGGTGCGGACGTACCTGCCTGAGGCGAGCCACCAGGTGATCGTGCTCGCTACCGACGCGGAGATCGATCGTCGGATGTTGGACAAGCTTGAACCCTACCTGGCTCGGAAGTACGAGGTGCGGTACGATCCCATCCGCGGCGCAACCGAATGCACCGTGGAGCACTTCGGCGCCGAACCAGTCGCGCAAATGGAGGCCCTGACAGCATGAAATTGAACCGGCTCAGAATTTGCCAGGAGGCCTCGGCTCGGCTCAGCCAGATGAAGGCGCGGACGGGCCTCACACCAAACATCCTGTGTCGGTTCGCCTTCTGCCTCTCGTTGAACGACCCTTCGGTACCCGACCCGGATGACTTCGTCCCCGAAAGCGATCGTGAGATCGACCGCCACACCTTGACGGGGCCTTGGGACCGGCTTTTCGTTGCCCTCATCAAGGAGCGATGCCACCGAGACGGGCTGGGTCTCGACGACGAAACCCTGGGCATGCAGTTCCGGGCCCACGTAAACCGGGGTGTGATGCTGCTGAACAAGCGGGTGCGGAACATCGACGACCTGGCGGCGCTGATGCCGGGAATAGCGATTTCGCCGGATGCCACTACAGGAGGTGATGACCATGCCTGATCGACCGATCTATCTCGACCACAACGCGACCACTCCCGTGGATCCCCGCGTGCTGAAAGTGATGCTGCCCTACTTCACGGAGATCTTCGGAAATGCGGCCAGCGTGGATCACGAGTACGGCTACGAAGCCAAGCAGGCGGTGGATCGCGCCCGCGAGCAGATCGCTACGGTCATCAACGCCCGTCCGGACGAGATCATCTTCACCAGCGGCGCCACGGAGTCGAATAACATCGCGCTTTTCGGAGTAGCGGAGAAGTACGCCAGCAGGGGTGACCACATTATTACCTGCGTCACGGAGCACAGGGCGGTCCTGGACCCCTGCCGGCGGCTGGAGCAGATGGGAAAAAGGGTGACGTACCTGAGCGTGGATCAGTACGGCCTGGTAGATCCCGATGACGTTCGGCGAGCGATTACGGCCCAGACGGTTCTGATCTCCATCATGACGGCCAACAACGAGATTGGGACGATTGCGCCGGTCGCGGAGATCGGCAAGATCGCGAAAGAGCATGACGTCCTCTTCCACACGGACGCCGCGCAGGCTGTGGGCCACATTCCGATGGACGTGCAGGCGATGAACATCGACATCATGTCCATGTCGGCCCATAAAATGTACGGCCCCAAGGGCGTCGGCGCACTGTACCGGCGACGCAGCAACCCTCACGTTCTCTTGGCGCCGGTGATTTATGGGGGCGGTCATGAGAAGGGCTTACGTTCCGGAACACTTAACGTGCCAGGTGTTGTGGGCATGGGTGAGGCCGTCGAGCTTTGCGCGGGCCAACTAGAATGTGAGGCCGCACGGCTGCGAAAACTCCGTACGCAAATGTTCTTATTACTAAAAGAGCGTGCAGGGGACCTCGAGATCAACGGACATCCTACAAGACGACTTCCGCACAACCTCAATCTGTACATTCCAGACATTGAGGGCAGGTCCCTGATGGTTGGGCTGAAGGGTATCGCAATGTCCACGGGCTCCGCGTGCACGAGCCAGACCGTGGAGGCGTCCCACGTGATTGAGTCACTCGGATTCGGGACTCAAAGGGCGCACTCGTCAGTTCGATTCGGACTTGGGCGCAGCACCGACTTCGACAACGTCCTATCGAGCGCTGAGTGTATATCGGCGGCCGTTTGGCGCCTTAGAACGCTCGCGAAGACGGTGTGACTGGATTTGGGTAGTTGCGGCTTCGAGATGTAACGGTTTGGCGGAGTCACTAAATCGCGGGCACTCTTATGCCGCTCCTGCATCTAAGCTGATCCAAGGCGGCTTGCGCGGCGATGGAAGAGCAATTCG
>DASRZA010000328.1:0-15997 GCA_035686845.1 Armatimonadota bacterium
CTGGGCGGCATCATGAGCAACGGTCTCTGTTCCACGGATTTGCGCCGGCCGTATCACGCGACCGGTTTCTTTGAGGAGTTCAGACAGGCGGTTCAAAAGTATTACGGCGGCGGGGACGGGCTGCGCTACGAACCTCACGTCGTCAATAACGTTCTGAAGGGCATGGTTGCGGCCCAGCCACTGCTCGATGTTTATTACCACGTCCGGGCCACTGGAGTCGAAGTTCAGGGCAGCCGGGTTTATGGCGTCGAAGCCGTTTCTACGATCACCGGGCAGCGTCTCAAGTTTTTGGCGCCGATGACCATCGACGCCAGTCCCACGGGCGACGTGACGGCGTGGGCCGGCTGCCGGTGCCGGGTAGGCCGGGAACCGCGCTCCAAAGAAGAGCCACACGCCGGAGTTATCTATTACTGGCGTCAGAAGGACGAATTCCTGCCCGGGAGCACGGGGCGAGGCGATGACCGGATACAGGCGTATACCTATCTGGTGGTTGTGCGGGACTATGGAGCGAGTTCGGATCACCGGATCCAGGCGCCGCCCGGTTATCAGGAGAGCGATTATATTCACAGCCCGCCCTGGAAGGCGACGTGGGCCGTGACCTCTGGCGCGATGCCCGATCATAAGTATGAGCTGAACCAGCATCCGCAGGGCAACGATCTGCAGGGCACGAATTATCGCTGGCCGTGGGCTTCGCCCAAAGCCCGGGCGAAAATGGAGGAGCAGTTTCGTAATCACGCCCTCGGTTACCTTTATTATCTTCAGACCCACGATCATCTTCCCAACCTGGGCCTGCCGGACGACGAATTTCCCGAAAATGGAGGCTTCCCGGAGACGCTCTACGTTCGTGAAGCCCGGCGAGTTGTCGGACTGGCGAATCTGGATGAGCATGATGTGACTTTCGCGGGCGTTCGATTGCGCCCCGACGGCGGTGGTATCGGCGATTACCCGATGGATTCTCATGCGGTCCGCCCCAAGACCGATTGGAACCGGCCGGACAATGGTGAGGGGGAATACTGGCTCTACCGCTACACTCCCTGGTACCAGATTCCGATTGGAGTTGTCATTCCCGCTGACCGGGATGGATTGCTGGTGGCCGAAGCCGTCTCCGCCACGCACGTCGGCTATGGCACGTTGCGACTGGAGCCGGTGCGAATGGAGATGGGCACAATTTGCGCGGATCTCGCGGCCATTAGCGAGACAACCGGCAGCGATCCCCGTGATCTTCCGCCGTCCATGCTGCAGGACGAGCTTACGAGGGCCGGGCAGTTGATTTACTATCACCCTGACGTGCCGACCGACGCGCTTCATTCAGAGGCCATCCAGTATCTGAGCGCGCATGGGTTCTGGCAGGACGATAAGTTTCGAGGAACCAATCCGATTACCCGGGCCGACGCCGCGCTCGCTCTCAGAGGACTGCAGTGGATGGAGGCGGCGCAGTCGGGAAACCCGGCCTGGAGCGCGGTGGTTCATCGAACTCGATGGAGCATCCCCGATCAACCCAACGCTCCGCTCACCCGGGGCGACTTTGCCCGGTGGCTGACGGCCGTGCAGTCGAGCCTGCGCGACGATTGGTCGTGGGTGCTGCCGGTGGGAATGGGTGGGGTTGAAACGCGTCCCTACCCCGACCTTGCTCCGGCGGCGAGCCAGGCGCCATTCATCCTCTGGCAGCACGACGTTCGTGTTGATTCATGGACCGGAACGAAGTTTGGTCCGGACGGCCGTGCGCTTTTCGGCGCGGATCTTCCGGTTACCCGCGCCGACTTCGCGGAGGCGCTTTTCCTCGCGCAGCGAGACTTCCCCTCGCCTTACAACCGGAATATCGAACCGGTCTTAAGATTTCTGCCCGCGCCGCCGCTGCGGAAGCCGTAGACCAGACCCCTATCCACCCCTCCTTGCTCGCCGGGCGGCCAGGTACAATCTAGCCAGTGTCCAGAGAATGGTAAAGCCAGCCTGCAGCGACGCGGTGATTGAGCCGGTGATTTTGGATCGGCCGATGCGGCGGCGGTAACTTATCGGAACTTCTCGCACGCGCAGCCCCACAGTCGCCGCGCGCGCCTGCATTTCCACGGTCCAGCCGTACCGCCGGTCACGCATTCCCAGCCGTTCCAGGCTCCCTCGCCGGATCGCCCGGAACGGGCCGAGGTCGGTCGTCTCCTGTCCGTAGCCCACCCGCAGCAGAAAGCTCGCCAGCCGGTTGCCGAAGACCGCGTGCGGTGGAAGCGCGCCCGGTTCGCTTTGGCCCAACAGACGGGAGCCGATCACAAGGTCGGCTTCCCCAGATACGATCGGAACCAACAAATCCGGCATCTCCGCGGGATAATCGCTGTGGTCGGCGTCCAAGAAGACGATGATGTCGCACGGCCCAAGAGCGGCGATGCCGGCCAGGCACGCGGCGCCGTATCCCCGTTCCGGCTCGAAGATGACCCGGGCGCCGGCTTTCCGTGCGGCGCCGGCGGTGTCATCAACGCTGCCGTTGTCCACCACGATCACTTCGGATACAAGGGCCGGCGGGATTTCGGAGATAACCCGCCCAACCGCCTCAGCTTCGTTGAGCGCCGGGATGATCACGCTCACCCTTAGATTTGGCATGGCGCCTCCGGGACGAACTCCCCATTCCCGGGCGCTTGCTCCCGGGAGTCTCCGCAGGGATGCCTCGCGTAGTCGGCGAGAAGGCAGAGATAAAACAGGAGGTATTCCGTAATCAGAACAACGATCAGCTCCCGCCCATAGTAACCACTCAGGTAATCGAGCGCCACGAGCCCGCTCAGGACGAGCCACGATGGCCGCCGGGCCACAATCGCCAGGGGGATCAACCACGCCACGTACCAGGGATAGAGCGTGGGCCCGAGCAGTAGAAAAGCGCCGAACACCCCCAGGCACGACGATTCAACTGTATGATTCCGCTTCCCTACCCAGAGCCAGATGGCCAGCGCAAGGAAAAGCGCCGTGGTAGTCACGCGTGCCGCCAACTCGGGGTGAACGCCGACCGCATCGGCAGCGATGCGGATCAGGCGGAAAAACGAATCGTTCCGCTCCCATTCCAGAGCAAAGATATGAAGACCGCTCCAGGGCACGGCGCCGGTCGACTTCGGAGCGTCAGCTAACGCTCCGATCCGGAATCCATAGAAAAGCGGCGCGGTGAGCGCCATGCTGGACGCCGCGAGGGTCAGCCAGAACGTCTTTCCCTGGCGGCGCAGGTACGGAAGGCAGAGGAGCGCGTACCCCTTCGCGAAGATGGACAGCGCGAACACGGCGCCGGCCGCCGCGTGAGGAAGCCGAGGTTGGCTGGATCTGCCAGGACCGAGCGCGATCAGCCAGAAGCCCGCGCAGAGCGCGGCGATCCCAATGGCGTCCTGGTGACCATTGAGCGCAAACTCGGTGATTGGCAGTGGATTCCAGGCGTAGAGCAGGCATCGCTGCGGCGGCAGGCCGCGCCGCCGGAGCCATGCGGCTAAGAAGATCGCCGCGCCCAGATCACAGCCAGACATGAGCGCCTTCCATAATATCAGGCTGCCGGGCGCAATCCGGCTGGAGAGCACAAAGAACGCCTGCGACGTTGTGGGATAGATCGAAGAAACCGCCTTATTGTTAACGTTTTTCCAGTCTGTATCCCGCAGCGCCTTTAGCGCCGGCGCGTCGGGCGGGGTCAGCAGCGGATTGACCCTATGCAGCGTCAAACGGCCTTCCCAGAGATATCGATAGACATCGGTGCTCAGCAGAGGCGCCGACGGAACTAAGAGAGCGTGGAAGAGGGCGGCGAAGAGCAATATTACCGGCAGACTGCACCGACAGTTACGACGCGCCAGCGCCGCGGCGGCTATCGCGTATATAACGAAGGCGGAAGCGTAGAGCGCCAGGTACAATGGAACCGACGCCCGGTGAGTGGGCAGGCGCGACATCGCGGCGAAGATGACCGCCAGCCCGACAGCGCAGGCAAAGAGAAACTTCGGGCGAGGCGGAGGGATGGGCGCCGGTCGAGCTGACAGAACCTGATCGCCTTTCTCTCGCATGACAACCCCTCTATCACCCAGCGCTTAACCAACCGCGCCGATCTTCGCATCGCGTGCGCAGCCGCGCTATTTACACTCCATCTTCACCCGGTTTTTGCGCAGGCGCTATCCTGATAGCGTAACTGTTCGCGCGTCTGTCTGCCAGCGGCGAAGCGAATCGACGTGAGTAAGGGCGAAGATAATTGCTTCACCCGTACGTTATTTTGAAAGGAGTTGTCATGGCAAAGCTGAAGGCGGTGGTCATCGGGTGTGGGGGACGGGGAACGGCGCATGCTGAAGGCTATGCGGCCTGCCCCGAGGTGGAGATTGCCGCCGTCGCCGACCCCGTTCCGGAGAATGCTGAGAAGCTTGCGAAGCGGTTTGACGTCCCGAAGGTCTATAAGGATTACCGGGAAATGCTGAAGAAGCATTCGCCGGACCTGGTGAGCGTCTGCACGTGGCCCGAAACGCACCGGGAGATCGTTGTCACAGCCGCCGAGGGTGGGGCGCGGGCGATCCACGCTGAAAAGCCGATGGCGCCTACGTGGGGCGAGGCCCGAACAATGCACCAGGCCTGCGTTGACCTCGGCGTGCAGCTTACCTTTTGTCATCAGCGCCGCTTTTCCCGTCATTTTGTGAAGGCCCGGGATCTGGTACGCTCCGGAGCTATCGGGGAACTGGTCCGGGTTGAGGGTTACTGCTCCAATCTCTTCGACTGGGGCACCCACTGGTTCGACATGCTTCACTTCTTTAATGACGACGAGCCGGCCGCGTGGGTAATGGGCCAGATCGACTGCTCGCAGCCCCGATCGGTTTTTGGCGTTCCCGTTGAATCCGCCGGGCTTAGCTACGTGAAGTTTAAGAACGGCGTGACCGGCATGTTGGTCACCGGGCGCGACCCGGTGGATGGCCGGGCAAATCGGATCGTTGGCGGCGAGGGAATGTTCCTGATCGGGACAACCGGCACGATGGAGGTGGGGGTCCAGCATGGCCCGGCGCTGCGCGTGCATCATGAGGGAAAACCGGAGACGCCCGAACTGGGACCCTCCGTTCCGGAAACCGTGGCCTCGGTTCAGGATATGGTGAAATGCCTCGAGACCGGCCAGGAACCGGAACTGAGCAGCTTCAAGGCGCTGCGGGCCACCGAGCTGATCTTCGGGACGTATGAATCGAGCCGGATACGCGGACGTGTCACTGTGCCGCTCACGATTGACGATTCACCGCTGATTACGATGCTCGATGACGGCGTGGTCGGACCGAAAGAGTAGCGGACCTTTTCCGCCCGCACGACGAAAGGGCGCAATGCAGAAGGGCTGCCGTGAATCGGATGACTGAGTCGCCGGAGTCATCCGGTATCACGGCGGCCGGCATTTCACAAACTCGCAAACGCCGCCGCGCCGCGAGCCAGGCAATCTCGAGGTCCAATGATCGAGGCGCGGTAGTTAGCATCATCTTTTCAATGGCTTCCCGGCGCACGGCCGCGACGCCGGCGGCGGGATCCGAAAGCCATAGGCCGCTCGTCACACGGAAAAGATTCGCGTTCATCCTGCGGCGCCAGGCCTCGCCCGATCGCGGCACGACCGGATAGCTCCACCGTGTCCGGAATATGACGTCCGCATCATACTTTAGAACACAGGTCAGGATCGCCCGCAGCGCCGCAGGATCGGACGCCATACCGGACGCGAGGTCGTTCAGCGCCAGGTCCTGCCTCAGAATGATCCCGGCTGAGGCGCGCGTGACTCCTGCGAGCAGGGCCGGCTGGTATCCTCCGGCGGATGGCAGAACGGCGATTAGCCAGGGTAGTCCGGCGCCGGAGATCGCCCGGACCAATTCCAGCGTGCCATCGGTGGATCCGGCGTCCGAAAGGATAACGCGTGCGTCGGGAAGCGCCCCATGGACTCGCCGGATGGTCTGCAGCAGGCTTCGCCGCCCGTTCAAACAGGGAATCACCACGTCCACGCCGCCGGAGGTCGCCGTGATCGCAGCCGACGACATTTCCGGCGCCTCGGCGCCGAACGCCGCTCTTATCGTTCCCGCCGGGGCCGGATCCTGCGCCATCAAATCGCTGATCAATCCCGAAATAGTTCCGGCGGACCAGCCCGCGGCGCGCAGCTCCATGCGGAGCGCCGTGAGCGTGGACGGAGTCAGAAGAGACGCTTCGTCGATGGCTGGCAAAGACTATGCCGATCCCGTCTGGCGCGCCGCCGACTGGTACGCCATCTCAATCACCCGCGTGGTCTCGATGGCATGGGCGGCGGTTCCCAACGGCGCGGCGCCTGAGCGGATGCAGCGGACGAGATCGGCCGCGGGTGAGAGAACCACCGGCATCTCGTGCTCATCCACGACGACGTTATCGGCGCCCTGCCGCTCTAACGTAACACGGAACGGCGCCACCGAGAGGCGCAGCGTTCCCTCCGATCCATAATAGGCGCTGTGCGCCCGGCGGGTTCCCAGCCGGCTGTCGGCCAGGCCGGTAACGCTGGCGATGGCGCCGTTCTTGAGGCTGATCGACACACTCGCACGAAGATCGACCGGAAGTTGATCCATCGCGGCTGACACTGCGGAGGGCGTGGCGCCAGTGACCCAGAGCAGCTCGGAGATGTTATGCTGTCCGCCATCCATCAGGTGGCCGCCGCCGCCGAGCTCCGGATCACTTCGAAATCCGGTCGGCCGCACTATGCCGGGCAGACGCTCGGGAAGAGGCTCCTTGCCGAAAAGGCCCGCCGCGCAGTTGAGCCAGACGATTTCAACCGCCTCCAGGCGCCCGATTCGGCCCTCGGCGATCCAGTCTCGAAGAAGATGGCAGTGCCGCCAATAGGGTGGATTGAGAGCAACCGCGAGCGTCAATCCACGGTTGGCGGCGAGCGCGGCGAGCTGCTCCGCATCGACGGCCTTGAGCGCCAGCGGCTTCTCCACCAGGACGTGAACGCCCCGGCGGAGGCATTCGGCCGTCTGCTCAAAATGAAGAGCGTGTGGACTGGCAATCACGACAGCGTCGGGTCTTGTCGCGTCCAGCATCTGCCCATAATCAGAGAAGCGTCCCGGGATGTTGAAGTGATCGCAAAAACGGGCCAGCGCATCCTGGTCACGGCGGCAGGCGGCCGCCACCTGCACGTCCGGCAGCTCCATCAAATCCGGAAGATGCCGGCGTGAAGCAAACCAACCGGCGCCCATTACAGCGATCCGCAGCGGCTTAGGATTCATATCATACCCTTTTCGGCAAAAGCCGGTCAGATCCTCTGAAATTTGAGGCGCGATCGATGTTGACACAATTCTCCTTTATATGCTATATTTACGTAGACGAATAATTCGTATACGAACTACTTGTATTGCGCCGGTAATTTCTGTGGCGCGTTGGGATTGAACGATGCAGGAACATAAAGATCCATCATGCGAGGCTGCGGACGGGCGGCAGAGCCTGGGAATGTTAGTTGCCCGAGCGCGGCGGGCGCTGCGCCGGGAGTTTGAGGCTCGAATCGCCGCCTACGAGGTAACGGTGCCGCAGGTCTACGTGCTGCGCAGCCTGGCGGAGGGCGACGGAAAGACGATTCGGGAGCTTTCAAAGCTCACCTGTTCCGATGGCCCCACGCTGACCTCACTGCTGGACCGGATGGAGGCAAAGGGGCTTATCTCCCGCCGGCGCGACACGTCGGATCGGCGGGTCATCCGTATCTATCTCAATGAGCGCGGGTGTGTCATCCAGGACGCGGTGAGTGACGTGGGGCAGGAGGTCCTGGGGCTGGCGCTGCGTGGGATGAGCCAGCGGCAGCTTGATGAGCTTTGCGACTTGCTTCTGCTACTCTGCGAAACGGTTGAGGCGGCCCACGACGCCGACGAGGAGAGTCGCAAACATGAATCGGTCGCGGCGACCGCTCCCGCGGCGAGCACGCCCCGGCGGGAAGCTTCTAACGGACGCCGAACCCACAGTGAGCATGGGGTGAGTCCGGCGACAGGCATGGGTAGAACCCAACGAGCGCCGCGCGGGAAGAGCGTCAGCGCCGCGGCATAGTATGGCGGCGGCGCCTATCCAAGAGACCGGCGGCCATTGGATATTTTTTGAATTGACGACGAGACGAGTCAGACAGCAATGAGTGAGACAACCGAAACATCAAAGGGTGGTA
The DNA here is from genome assembly GCA_035686845.1 of Armatimonadota bacterium. Classification (GTDB taxonomy): domain Bacteria; phylum Armatimonadota; class DASRZA01; order DASRZA01; family DASRZA01; genus DASRZA01. The sequence goes on from DASRZA010000328.1 coordinate 8,111, forward strand.
ACGGATTAAAGGAACCGGCGGCGGCGGACCGGGCCGGGGGCAACGGCGCGACTCCTCCGCCGATTGGGGCGGAAAAGTCGCGGCGGCCGCCGCGAGCGCTGGTGCTTGGCATCATCGCCGCCATCGTCGCGATCGTTCTCTTTTTCGGGATCCGATGGTACCGGTTCAACGAGAACCACGTCAGCACGGACGACGCGCAGGTAGGCGGAGACGTTTATTCAATCAACGCCAAGGTGAGCGGATATCTTACGTCGGTGCCGGTGGGCACGAATCAGTTCGTGCATAAAGGCGATCTTCTCGCGACCATCGATCCGAGCGAGTATCAGGCGGCGCTCCAGCAGGCGCAGGCGAACCTCAATTCGCTCAAAGCCGCGGCGGCGGCCTCCGGTCATGAGGTCGCGGTGACGCGCCAGACGACGGGCGCACAGGTCAGCCAGGCGGCGGCGGCTGAAGCGGCTGCGAACGCCAACACCGCCGCCATGACGGCGAAAAAGACAACCGCAGAGGCGGGCGTTTCAGCGGCGCGGGCGGCGCTCTCATCGGCTGAGGCGGGCGCGCAGGCCGCGCAGCACGGCGTGGCAGCGGCGCAGGCGCAGGTTCGCTCGGCAGAAAGTGAGTACAAGTCGGCGCAGGCGGCCCTCAGTGCGGCGTTGGCGAGCCAGCACAAGGCCGAAGTTGACGAGAAGCGATACGCGACGCTGCGAAACGAAGGCGCTGTTTCAGCCCAGATGTACGAAGGCTACTCGATGGCGCTGACTGCGGCCGAGGCCCAGGCGCAGCAAGCGGGGCAGGCCGTAAACGACGCCGCGGCTCATATCAGCCAGGCGCAGGCGGCGGTGGAAAGCGCAAAGTCGCAGGCCACGCAGGCTGACGCCGCTGTACAGCAGGCGAGAGTGGGTGTCCTCCAGGCGGAGGACCAGGTGGCGTCCAGCCAGGCATCCATCGCGCAGGCCGAGGCTCAGGCGAACCAGGCGAAGGCCGCGCTGCAATCTGCGCAATCGGCGCCGGCGCAGGTGTCGGTGACGACGAGCACCGCCGCGTCGAATCAAGCCAAGATCGCTCAGGCCGAGGCCGCGGTTCAAGAAGCCGAACTGCAGTTAAGCTACACCCAGATCCGTTCTCCCGCCGATGGCTACGTGAGCGAGAAGGCGGTAGAACCAGGGCAGCTTGTCCAGCCGGGCGAGGATCTGATGGCCGTGGTACCGTTGAATACCACTTACGTAGATGCTAATTTCAAGGAGACGCAATTGTCCGGAATCAAAGCGGGGGAGCCGGCCGAGATCACCGTCGACGCGTATCCCGGCAAAGTATTTAGAGGCTCCGTCGAAAGCATTTCATCGGCAACCGGCGCCACCTTCAGTCTGCTGCCGCCCGAGAATGCTACGGGCAACTTTGTGAAAGTCGTTCAGCGCATCCCGGTGCGGATCAAGGTCGATCAAACCAGCGATCCTCAGCACCTTCTGCGACTGGGAATGTCTGTGAACGTCACCGTCACCACGAGCTAGTATTACGACGCGCGCTTAAATCACAATGTCAGCCAGTATAACAGACGATAGAACCCGAAAAATGCCAGCGCAGCCGTCAGTCTTACCTCCGGCCCACGAGCCGGTCCCAAATAAGTGGATTATAACGCTTGCGGTTACGGTCGGTACGCTGATGGGCGCGATCGACAGCAGTATTGTCAACGTTGCGCTGCCGTATATCCAGAGCAACCTGGGCGTCACGATCGATCAGATTACGTGGGTTTCCACGGGGTATTTGATCTCCCTCGTGATCGTAATGCCGTTGACGGCGTGGCTTGGTGGTATGTTCGGCCGCAAGCGCGTCTATATGTCGTGTCTTGCGCTCTTTCTGATATCATCGTTTTTTTGCGGGCAGGCGCATTCGCTCGAAGAACTGGTGGTCTTTCGCGTGCTGCAGGGAGTGGGCGCAGGGGCGCTGCAGCCCACGGAACAGGCGATCCTTCGCGAGACCTTTCCTTTGGAAGAACAGGGCATGGCGATGGCGCTTTATGGCGTCGCCGTCATGATCGGCCCGGCCATTGGCCCCACGCTTGGAGGCTGGATTACCGACAACTATACCTGGCGCTGGATTTTCTATATTAATCTTCCGATCGGGATCGCCGGGCTGATGATGGTCTGGCAGTTCGTTCATGACCCACCGTTTCTCAAGAACCAGCCAAAACCGACCATCGATTATATTGGAATCGGTCTGCTTGCGGTGGGATTGGCGACGCTGCAGACCATGCTGGAGCAGGGAGAGCGATACGATTGGTTCACCAGCAACTTTATCGTCGGCGCGACCGTGCTGGCCGCGATCTGCCTCATCGCATTCGTCATCTGGGAGCTTAGAACCGATGAACCGGCGGTGGATCTGCGTCTTTTGAAGAATATACCGTTTACCTCGGGCACGCTCATCGGCGGCGTGCTGGGCGTGAGTCTCTTTGGGACCATGTTCCTGCTGCCGCTCTTCATGCAGGATCTTCTGGGTTACACGCCCATGCAGTCCGGGCTCGCCCTGATGCCCCGTGCGGTGACGATGATTGTTCTGATGCCGATAACGGGCTACCTTTACAACCGCCTGGGCGCCAAGGCGTTGATCGGGAGTGGGCTTCTCATCTCGGCCTACGCCGGTTGGATGATGTCGAGGTTTACGCTGGACATCGGATATATCAATCTGCTCATTCCGCAGGTGATTCAAGGCGTCGGCTTCTCGATGATCTTTGTGGCGCTCTCGACGGTTTCGCTGGCCGCGGTGCCAAGAACAAAGCTAACAAACGCCGCCGGAATCTATAATCTGGTTCGCCAACTGGGCGGGAGTTTCGGTGTGGCGATTATGGCTTCTCTGCTGGTGAAGCACATGACGACGGCGCATGCGGTATTGGTCGCCAACGCGACGCCATATAACAGCTCGTTCCATCAATGGATGATGGCGCTGCAGCAGCGATTTATGAGCATGGGCGCCGATGAGCACCTGGCGCAGACCAAGGCGCTGGCGGTGATCGAGGGAATGATTCAAGGTCAGGCGTCGGTAATGGCTTATGAATGGGTGTTTGGACTGTCTGCCTTAATGATGCTTTTCTCACTGCCGATGGTCATCACCCTTAAGAATGTCAGGAAGTCGAATAGTTCCGGCAAACCACCCGTCGCGGTTGAATGAGCCGGCAGCATGGGCGCTCCACGATAATCAGGAAGATTTGCGGGAAGAACTGGCGCCAGCCGCAAGGTTGCGGGAAGGACCTGCCGGACAATACACTGATAAGGGGCCTTCGATGGGTTCTTTGAGTCCATGAGCTATTTCAGAAATAATTCACGTTTTGAGCGCATGATACACGACAGCAGGCATAGGAGGAAATCCCGGATGGGATTGTTTGAAAAGTGTATCCGGAGGAAGTTATCCGGCGGGACATCTTCGTGGAAAATGTTATTCGTTAACAAGGCCATCGGCTTAGCGGCCGCGGGTCTGCTGGCCGCGGCGCCCGCGATGGCGCAATTCTCAACCGGAGGGACGACGACTACGGGGACCGGAACGTCGACGTCCACCGTTCCAAACCCGGTCCCATCGCCCGCGGCGGGAACGGTGCCGGGTGGTGTGCAGCCGCCGCAGCCGGGTTCACCTTCGACGGCGAACGTGGCGATCGCTCCCACGTCAATTCAGCTAGGTCCGGTGCAGGGACTTGGCGGTGGTATTCGTCCACCTCGCATGACGCCGAACCCGGGCGTTCCGCTGAGCCTCGATGACGCCATTCGGATATCGCTCGCCAACAATCTCAATATCTTTACGGCGGCGGCGCAGGAGACGAAAGCTGCGAAGCGGGTGGCCGAAACAAAGGCGGAGGAACTGCCCCGGCTGGGAGTGAACGCGGATTACCAGTACACCGGAAAGGTCGCTACGGCGACGTTCGGCGGCGCAAATGGTCAGCCGGGAAGCACTGTGTCCCTTGGCACCCATTCCAACTATGGCGGAAGCCTGACGGTCTCCCAGCCTATCGATACCTCGGGCGCGGAGGCCGCAACGGTTGGCATCGCGCAGGCGCAGCGAGACGCCCAGTACTGGGCTCTGGATAGCGCCCGGCGGCAGGTGATTCTTAGCGTCGTGAACGCCTATCTGCAGGTGCTGCGCAGCCAGGATCAGTTGAAAGTCGCGAATGAAGAGCTTACGGACGCGCAGGCCCACGTGACGCTGGCGCAGAAGCTGCTCGCGGCCGGCACGATTGCGCAGTATGATTTATTGACCGCGCAAACCTCGCTGGCAAACGTGCAGCAGCAAGTTTTCAGCGCGCAGAACAATCTGAATGAGGCGATTGCGGATCTGGACAACGCCATGGGGATCTCTCAGAATACAACGCCAACGTTAGCCGCGCTGCCCCCGCCCAACCCGACCGTGCCCGATTTCACGGGATCGCTCTCAACGGCCATATCGAACCGGCCGGAACTGCGGCAGATCGACGCGAATATCAAGACCGCGCAGCAGTCGGTGAAGCTCGCCGACGCGGGACTAAAGCCGACCCTTGCTCTACAGGCAGACTATAATTATACGGGTGTCACGTCGGGATTCAACAATCTACACACCAATTGGACGGTGGGTGTTGTGGGATCCTGGGATCCCTTCGACTTCGGCGCCACGCGTGACCGGCACGACGAGTCTCAGCAGGACGTGGTAACCGACCAGTACTTGCGGGAGCAGACCTCGCAGGGAATTGAGTATCAGGTGAGGCAGGCGATCAACCAGATTTCCGATGCCCTGCAGCGCCGTACTGCGGCGGAATCAGCCGTGACTACCGCTCGCGAGCAGTTGCGCCTGGCGAATGTCCGGTTCGGAGCGGGGGTGGGAACGAATACGGACGTGATCGACGCCGAGGCGGCGCTGGCGCAGGCCGAGACCAACTCCGAGAGCGCTCTTTATGATTATTACACGGCGCTAGGGAACTACCAGCGAGCCACGGGCACGGAGCCAATGGCGGCCGCGCCGCTTCCACCAGGCGTCGCAGGACCCATGCCAAAAACCGGTGCGAAGACCGCGCCGAAAGCCAGCGCGAAGACCGCGCGGCAGACAGGCGGAACCCCTGCCCCGCCTCCGGCCTCCCATTAATGTTCTCTCTTCGCGATCACGCGAAGCTATAGGGTCACTATCCATTATTGGCATTCGAAAAAGTTAGCAGTCTGATATACAAAAGTTAGTAGTCTGATATACACAGGAGCGGTTGTATGGAGCGCAGCAGGTCAAAATGGTACATCGTCGCCGGGATCGTGATCCTGGCGGTCATCCTTATCATGGTGTTTAAGCCAGGTAAGAAGCAGACTGGAACAGCGGCGGCGGCCGCGGCCCCTCCGGCCCCGCCAGTTCCCGTGAGTGTGGCGACCGCGCAAACCAGCAGTCTCACCCGCACCATTCAGGTGATTGGGCAGCTCCAGTCGGACAGAGAGGTGACGCTTACCAGCAAGATTCCCGGCAAGCTGGTGCAGATGCTCGTGGATACGGGCAATCACGTAAGCGCCGGCCAGATGGTCGCGCGTTTGGACGATTCCGACGCCATAAATGGGGTTCAGCAGGCGCAGGCGGCGTTGGCGTTAGCTCGCGCTCACTACGATCAGGCGCGCTCCGGCGTGGGGATGAAGGATACCCAGACAGCACAAGCCATCACTTCCGCGAAGGCCAACCTCCAGGCCGCGAAGGAGCGATTGGCGCAGGCCGTTAACACGGCGAAAATTGGAGATACACAGGCCGAGGTTGGAGTCCAGCAGGCGAAAGCGAATCTGGCTTCGGCGCAGCAGAACCTGAAGTTGACCATTGCGGGCGCTCGGCAGCAGCAGCGTGAAGAGGCGAGCCTGGCGGTCGATCAAGCCCAGGCCAATTATGATCAGGCGCAAGACAATTACAATCGGATGGAGAGCCTCTATAAAGCGGGGGCCGTGCCCCAACAAACATGGCAGAGCGCGAAGTACGCGATGCAGGCGGCTCAGGCGGCGCTCGGCTCGGCGAAGCAGCAATCCAGCCTGGTCGAAGCGGGAAACCTCCCGGAGCAGGTCGCGATTGCGCAGCAGTCGGTAAACCAGGCGAAGGCGGCTTATGACCTGGCGGTGGCGCAGCTCGCCAAGCGTGCCTATAACCAGCAGGATGTTCAGGCAGCGCAGGCTGCTGTGCGTCAGCTTCAATCGCAGCTCGATATCGCCGAGGCTGGCAAGGCGCAATACACTCTCACTCGGCAGGACGTCGAGGCTTTCGCGGCGCAGCTTCAGCAGGCGCAAGCTCAATTGGACGCCGCGAAATTGCAGCTCGCCGAGACCCGAATATGCACCCCGGTCTCCGGCATTATCGACACCCGGCCGGCTACGGTCGGCAGCTCTATCACCGCTACCACCGTGCTCATGACGGTGGCGCCGACACATGGGCTTTACTTTGAAGCGGACGTGCCTGAAGCTTCGATCGCTTCGGTTCGCGTAGGCGACCCGGTGCGCACCACGGTAGACGCGCTGCCCGGGCAGGTGTTCACGGGGCACGTGAGCGAGATTATTCCGATTGCCGAGGCGGCCACCAAGCTCTACCGGGTCCACATATCGGTACCGGACGACACCGGCGTGCTCCCGATGAACGGCTTTGCGCGCGGGACGATCGCCATAAGCCAGGTGCGTGGTGTGATTATTCCCAAGGACGCTCTGGCGAGCTCGGTGGGCGACTTTTACGTCTACACCATTTCCGATGGACATGCGCATCGGACACCGGTCACCCTGGGCTATACCGATGATACTCGCGCTCAGGTTCTGACCGGTCTCAAGCCCGGTGAAACCTACGCCGTGGTTGGCATCAGTTCATTGACCGACGGGGCAAAAGTGGAAGTTCGCCCCGACCCGCGGATTGGAACCTCCGCGTAAGCAGCGGTTCGGCAGGCATTTTTCACCCGTCTCGGAGGTAAGTATGTGGTTTACGCGTCTCGCTATCAAGCGCCCGGTCTTCGTGGTCGTTCTCATGTTGACCATCCTGGTGCTGGGCATAAAATCACTCGGCAGCCTGAATGTTGACCTGAATCCGCCGGTTAACTTCCCCTATGTCACCATCAGCACCAGCTATCCCGGAACCGCGCCGGAGGAGATGGAGACCCTTGTCACCAAGCCGATAGAAGACGCGGTGAGCAGTGTCACCGGAATCCAGCATATTACCTCGACCTCAGAGTACGGGACTTCAACTGTCTCGATCGAGTTCAATCTGGGGGTGAATCCGGACACGGCTGAGAACGAAGTGCGGGAGAAGGTAGACGCCGCCCGCGCTCAGATGCCGCAGGACGTGCTCCCACCCACTATCGCCCGGTTTGATCTGAGCGATCAGCCTGTCATTACGATGGCGGTGAAGAGCGATTTCTCATTGAAGGAGACCCGCTACCAGACAGATAAGACGATCGAGCCGTTAGTCAGCCAGGCGGACGGGGTGGCCCGGGTGGACGTTACGGGCGGTGATACTCGCGAGATCCAGGTCCTCGTGGACCGCGCGCGCCTCGCGGCCTATGGTATCTCGATTGTGGACGTCGCCAACGCGATTCAGAATGCCAATCTGAACACCTCGGCGGGCCATATCGTTGAAGGACGATACGACATTGACGTGCGGGTTCTGGGAGAGTTTACAAGTATTGACCAGATCAAAAATCTTCACATACCACTCCCATCCAAAGATCCCACGAAGCCGCTCTTCGTCACTCTGTCGGATATCGCCGCGATCAAGGACACGGTGGTAGAGCGATCCAATGAGTCACATATCTGGTACCGTGATAAGGCGGGCAAGCTCGTGGAGTCTGAGTCGGTTGGACTCGTGGTCACCAAGAACAGCGATGCGAACACGGTGACGGTGATTAACGGCGTGAAGGACAAGCTAAAACAGATTCAAGCGGTGCTGCCG
>DASRZA010000329.1:0-3702 GCA_035686845.1 Armatimonadota bacterium
AGGGGCGGTGCCATCGTAGTCGAAGAGGCTCAAAGAGAGCGCGGCGCCTGGCGCCTGGACGCCCAGGCCCCCAAACAACGCGAAGGGCCCTTGCTCGGCGATCCCCCATTTTCTACACGCCCGGCGCCGCAGAGTGGGCGACCTACGGTCGGTCGCGCAGCCCTCGCTCGACACCGCGACGTTTATCCTCGCCGGAGGCCGTTCCTACACTTGAAGAGCTATTTCAGCGAGTCGTGACGCCGTGGGCGGCCATGCCTCGCTCCGTGGGCGGGCCCCGACGCTGGTGCGCGGTGGACGGAGCCGGGCTATATTGGTACCGTCCCTCCGGGGAGCGGTACCAATATGAAGGAGTGCTGCTCATGTTAACTTCCGTTCGAGCTGCCCGAGTGATCGCTCCAATCGCTGGGCTTCTGCTCGCCGCCGCAGTCATTGCGAGCCTGGGGAAGCATCAGGCCCGCCCGACAGACAACGCGTCACCGTCGTCCGTCCGGTACAGCATCACCGACCTGGGGAACGATGGAGGCCGCTTCGCCGTTGTTGGAGCCCTCTCTATCAATAACAGGGGACAGGTGGTGTGTGAGGCGCTCTGGATTGGTGGTGCGGGCACATTTCTCTGGCAGAAAGGCAAGTTCACGGAGCTGGGGGGCCCGACGGTGCGTATCTCCCCTGGGCGATCTCTCAACGATCGCGGGCAAGTCGTGGGCAGCTACACCGCACCCGACGGTCGCCGGGAGACGCACGTTGTCATCTTTCGCGGCGGCAAGATGGTTGACACGGGCGTCCTGGGCCACGGTCTTGGCATTGATGAAAGGGGCCGAGTTGTGGGCGACGCCCCCCACGGCCGCGCGTTCCTGTACGACAGGGGAAGGACGATTGACCTCGGGGGGCTCGGCGGCGCCAGGACCGCAGCCTACCAGATCAATGTCCAGGGCCAGATTGCCGGCGCCTCAGAACTGGCCTCGGGCGAGCCTCACGCGTTCCTCTACAGCAATGGCAAGATGCAGGACCTGGGCACTCTCGGGGGCAAGAGGAGTCTCGGGACCGCGATCAACAGCAAAGGGTGGATCGCCGGCTTCTCGCAGCGCGCGGACGGCCAGGATCGCGCGTTTCTTTACCGCAACGGGAAGTTGGAAGAACTGGGAGGGAGTCCCGATGGCGAGTTTCCCGCACCCCACGCGATAAACGCCACCGGTAGCGTGGTCGGCGAATCGGAGCCGTATCACGAAGACGGCATCGCCATTCTTTGGACCGGCGGACGCGCCTACGACCTCCAAGACCTGATCCCTCCGGACTCCGGCTGGACGCTCTTTGACGCTACCAGCATAAACGACCGCGGGCAGATCACTGTAGAGGGGTACCGGGCTGGCGGCCGGGGTGTACAGAGTTGTGTCCTCACCCCGGTTAAAAACAGCGGGCATGGTCTCGCCGTGGATTGGTGGCGCCGGCTGTTCTGACGAACCTGGAGCTTGATGGCCGGCCGGGAAGTCCTGATAGGACCGGCCGAATGGAGCGAACGGCTTTGGCCCTGGCGGCGCGCCAGCGTAATGAGCAACCGTAGTCCCGCGCGGAGTATTTCGTTTACCCACCGCTCTCGTGACCCCGGCTAAACCCGGGGGTCGCGCGCAGCCTTACCGGGGCAGATCCCCTTCCAATCGGGCGGCGAGATCCTGCAGCGACTCCAGCGTCATCGCCTCCAGATCCGCCGTTGGAGTCACGGGCTGCCCAAGGAGTTTCTGCAAGAGCCCGATTCGCCCAACCAACATGCCTTTCGCCAGGGCTTCCGCCGCCCGGGCCTGGGCTTCCGCTGCCCGGGCCTCGGCTTCCGCTGCCCGGGCCTGGGCTTCCGCTGCCGCCCTGGCCTCGGCTTCCGCTGCCGCCCGAGTTTCGGATGCCGCCCGGGCCTCGGCTTCCGCTGCCGCCCGGGTTTCGGATTCCTCGGCTCGCGCCAGGGCCTCGGCGAGAGCATCAGTCAGCGCAAGCGCATCCCGCTGCGCCTTTAGTCGTCCCTCGTAAATCTCTTTCTGGATATCTATTTTTGCTAGCTGCATGAGTTGTTCTACTGCCTCCCGTATCTCCGGAGCGTCTACCTCCTCTGGCAGATTCTCCGGGTCCATTCTTTCCGCATATCGCAGGAAATACAACCACGCTTCCAGCGGTGTTCTCACCTCCTCTGCCGTCAGCTTGAATTTTGGCAGCTCGAAAAAGTGAATGGTTAAGTCGTCTGTCAAGACCACGCTGTGATCCGCATCGATCAACCGGAAGGTGGAATGGTATTCCGGAATTGTCGGAAACATCGTGCGGTCCACAAAGCATATTGAAATGGTGCGTTTGAGTTCATGGTATTTCTGCCCCGTCTGCATCTGCTCCGTGTACAGCTTCCCCCAGTAATAGAGGACGCGCTGCTTCAGGCCGATGGGCGCCACCAGTTGCATTTCGACGTTGAACTGCCGGCCAAGCTGATCCCGGGCCTTAACGTCGAGGATAGAGAGCTTATCATCCAACGCCATCTTATCGTTGAAAGGGTTAAGGATCTCGATCGAGACAATGCGCTCACGAGATGGAAGATTCAGAACGGCGTTGAGGAAATGGATGAGGACCGAGCGCCCTTTCTCGGTTCCGAAGAGCCATTTGAAAGCGTAATCGACCTTGGGATCGATGCCAATCCGCATGTTGACGCTCTGTCCTGTTGAAGTCCTACTCTCACGCGACTCAATCAAGCCGGTTCTCTCCGAATGGCTCGCCGCGTCCGACTTCCATATCTTACCATAGAGTTCCAATGTTGAGCGATGGACTTATAAATTCGTAGTACTCACCGCCCCCCAATCCCACACTCTCACACACTCACGGTCTCACACACTCACACACTCACGGTCTCACACACCTCCGTCTCTCTTTCGACCGGAGGTCGATCAGCCGCAGGCTCAAATGCCGGTGCTTTTACATCACCGTCACACCGGCGCCCGAAGCCGGCGCTTTTATACCATCCGCAGGATTCGGCCGAGGCTCCGGGCTATATTAGTAACGTCCGTCCGTGAGTCTAAGAACAGGAGAATCTGATTGGGCAGCACGAAGATGAAGATCGGTGTAGTGGGATGCGGAAGTATCAGCGGCGCGTACCTGGGGGCCGGGAAGACCTTTCCAAATCTGGAAGTAACAGCGTGCGCGGACCTGGATTTGAACCGGGCGAAGGCCCGGGCCGAGGAGTTCAGTATCCCCCGTGCCTGTACGGTCGAGGAGCTGCTGGCCGATCCCGCCATCGACATCGTCGTGAACCTGACCATTCCGAAGGCGCACGTGGGGGTGGGTATCGCCTCGCTCCGGGCGGGCAAGCACGCCTATAGTGAGAAACCATTTGCGGTGAACCGGGAGGAGGGCCGCCGGCTGATTGAAGCCGGCCTGGCGACCGGGCTTCGTGTGGGCTGCGCGCCGGATACCTTTTTGGGAGGTGGTTTGCAGACCTGCCGCCACCTGATTGACGCGGGTTGGATTGGCGAGCCCATTGGGGCTTCGGCGTTCATGACCTGCCACGGGCACGAGTCGTGGCACCCGGACCCCGATTTTTATTATCAGCCCGGCGGCGGTCCCATGTTCGACATGGGACCCTACTACCTCACGGCGCTGGTGAGCCTGATTGGACCGGTGCGCCGGGTAACGGGTTCCACACGCATCACGTTCCCGCAGCGCCGGATTACGAGCGAGCCA
>DASRZA010000330.1:0-6878 GCA_035686845.1 Armatimonadota bacterium
CACCGTAATCAATCCTGCTGGATCCGGAACCAGCGCGAGCGATTTCGTCGTTCCGTCAGCGCCGTCGATAACCGGCTTTTCACCAACGAGCGGCCTTCCGGGAACTCTCGTTCACGTGACCGGAACAGGCTTCACCGGAACCACCTCCGTGACGGTCAATGGGGTGCCCGCATCCTACCTTGTGCACACCGATTCGACGCTGGATCTAAACGTGCCGAACTCCGCTACCACCGGCCCGATCACCGTGGTTAATACCAAGGGTTCTGCCACCAGTGGGAGCAATTTCACCGTGCTGGCCGTGGGCGCCCCCACGATCAGCAGCTTCACGCCAACCACAGGCCCTGCCGGGACGATCGTTTCTCTTACCGGCACAGGTTTTTCCACCGTCACCTCTGTGACGGTCAACGGAGTGAAAGCATCCTTCCTGGCCCACAACGACGTTTCGCTTGATCTAACCGTTCCCATCGGCGCCACTACCGGCCCGATCACCGTGGTCAATCCCGCCGGCTCCGCAACCACCTCGACGCCCTTTGTGGTGCCTCCGGTGCTTGCGCCAACCGTCAGCAGCTTTACACCGGCTTCAGGGCCGTTTGGCACGCTGGTGCATCTCACCGGCACAGGCTTCTCCACCGCGACTTCTGTGGAGTTCAACGGAGTGCCCACCGGGCATTTCCTTGCTCACACCGATTCGTCGCTGGACGTGGTCGTTCCGGTCGGCGCTACGACTGGCGTAATCACGGTCGTTAACGGGTCCGGTTCCGGAAGCAGCTCAACGAGCTTCACCGTAACTCCATAGGGTCGGTCACACTGCCTGGCGCCCATCGTGGGCGCCAGGAGCGTTCGTTATTACCTGCGGCTGGCATCACGACGCCTGGAGGTTGGCCCTTACCGAAGTGCGGGCGCCACCCAACAAGCGTTCAGATGTGAAGTTAGTTGATTTGTTGGAGGCGAGACGCTCCCCCGGAGCGTCTCCCGCAATTCTATGGAGACTTCGCCCATTTCGATTTCAAATCATTCGACTTTCCCTGTCTGGCATTGCCCGACCCATCATCATCCGCTCGCCGTAGATAACGATTCGGTGCGCTGTCCTGAAGGGGAGAGCTACTTTGAGAAGGGGGGCATACTCCGCTTTGTGCCCGAGTCCAGCTACGCGGATGCCTTTGGCGCCCAATGGAACCGCTACCGGTTGACACAGCTCGATTCCTACACGGGAACGACTATATCAAGAGATCGGGCGCGGCGAGCCCTCGGCGAAGAGCTCTGGTCGGATTTATCAGGAAAACAGGTTTTGGAGTGCGGATGCGGGGCCGGACGATTTACGGAGGTCCTTCTTCAGCAAGGAGCGCTGGTTACGTCGATTGACCTGAGCAGCGCGGTAGACGCGAACCAGAGGAACTTCCCTCAGAACTCCACACACCGGGTGGCCCAGGCGAACATTCTGCAGCTTCCTTTTCTGCCGCAGCAGTTCGACGTGGTATTCTGCCTTGGCGTCGTTTGGAACACACCCTGTCCGGAGGAAACAATCGCGGCGCTTTACGCACAGGTGAAGCCGGGCGGGGTGCTGGTATTCGACCAATTCAGACCAACTCTTTCGCAGTTTACAAAGACATCGACCCTGCTGCGGCTCATCCTGCGTCGTCTGCCGCCAAGAATGGGGATCATGGTAACCGAGGCGATTACGCGCTGTCTTCTCCCGCTGCATAAGTTGACCCGGAACTTCCGGCTCGGGCAGATGCTGCTGAGCCGAATTTCGCCTGTTCTATCCTATTACCACGCATTTCCTCGACTTAGCGATGAGCTCTTGCGGCAGTGGGCGGAGCTGGACACCCACAACTCTCTGACCGCCTGGTATTATCACTGCCGAACACCCTCGCAGATAAGGAGAAGCCTGAAGCAGCTCGGGCTTTGTGAAATCTCGCTGCAGACTACGGGCGTGAACGTAGAAGCACGGGGAAGGCGTCCCGTGACACCTGCAAAAACAATGAATCCGGGATCGCCGCGGGGAATGACAGCTTCGGACGGTCGCTTTGACACAGACGGCCGGTCAGTTTGAGGGCGCATGGGTCCTGTTCGAAAAACCCGGCGCATAGCATCCCTTATTACTGACGACCGATTCAGGTGGGCGCTGTCGCCGTGATCGTGGGGCGGCGCTCTTTGCAATAATAATGATCCTCCCAGAGAGCGAGGCTCAGCAGCAGCCACAAACCCCACGCAAAATCCATGTGGCCGGATAAATGTTGATCAAACATCTGGCGCAGGGCCGGCCGGTTGATCGGCATTCCCATAAGATCTCGTCGTGCAAGCAGGGCGCCTTCCATCACGGAGCGAAATGGCCCTCGCAGCCACTCTGCCATAGGCACGGCGAACCCGCGCTTTCCGGTCGTCTGATGCTGGACGGTCCGCGAGAGCGATCGCCGCAGCGGAATCTTCCCGAGCGGAGGATCGAGCGACAGGCAAGATTGCCAGTCTACGCGAGCGGCAATATCCACCACCTGCCGATCCAGAAGGGGCACGCGCACTTCCAGAGAATGGTACATGCTCGCTCGATCAACCTTCAACAGCACCCTGGTTAAGTGACCAGCATATTCGTTCCAACGCAGCCAGTATGCGGTTCGATCGGTCCCTCCACCCTCGAAACGATAGAGATCATAGATCTTCGGCCATTCCGGCGCGTCCGGGAGGATGCGTTGGATCCATTCCTCGGGGAGATGACTGTGCCGCGCCCTGTACCAATCTCCCAGGGATGGCCATCGCAAGTTCCACGGCTTCCACACCCCCCAGGCGCCGACTGATCCCCCGAGTAGTTTTTGCGCGCCGTACCGGGCGCTTCGCACCCAGTGAGGCTGACGAAACTCCTCAGCGAGCGCCAGCACTGAACTGAACCGACCCGCGTAACCCCAAAAGAGCTCATCTCCCCCGTCGCCCGAGAGCATAACCGTCACTTCGCGCCGCGCCAGTTCTGATACGATCATCGTCGGGAAGATTGAATAATCAGCGAATGGCTCCCCGGTCGCGGCAACGACGTAATCCAGCATTCCCGCGGCTTGCTGCGGGGTTATACGTTCCAAAGTATGAACGCACTGCAGTTCCCGGGCATAGGCGGCCGCATCCATCGATTCATCAAGCGGATCGGCGCCGACGCCTATCGTGAACGCCCGGATGGGATCGACGCCCGCCTGGCGCATCTTGGCGGCAACGAGGGGCGAATCGATACCTCCGGAAAGAAACGTTCCTACTGGGACATCGCTGACGAGCTGCCTCCGCACGGCGTCCGTCACCGCCGCGTCAACGGCTTCGAAGGCCTCCTCGCCTTTCAAGTCCGCGTCGGGGTTTTGAGGAAATCCGTAATAGCGGCCGCGACGGATGGCGCCGCTCAATGAGACTTCCAGCCAGCACCCCGGCTCCAGCATCTGGCTGCCGTCAAGCATAGCGTATGGCGCAGGGATATAACCGAGTCTCAGGTAGAGGGCCAGCGCATCCGAGCTCGTACCTTGCGACCGGCTCCAGGGGTGCGCGAGGATCTGGTCGTACTGGGAACCGAAAACGAGTCCCCGGTTTGTCAGAAGGTAATAGAGCGGCTTAATGCCCGCATGGTCCCGCGCGAGCAGCAGACGGCCCTCACGCCGGTCAAAAAGCGCTATAGCGAACATGCCGTTAAATCGATCGAGAGCGGCCGTGCCCCACTGCGCCAACGCCATCAATATAACTTCGGTGTCTCCGGTGGAATCGAACACTACGCCTTCCTGCTCCAACTGCTGCCGGATCTCCTGAAAGTTGTAGGTTTCCCCATTATAAACGATAATATATCGCCCATCCGCTGACTCCATGGGCTGATGTCCCGCCGGCGAAAGATCCAGCACCGAGAGGCGGCGGCACGTCATTGCGCAGCAATGCCCGTCCGTCCAAAACCCCCCGTCATCTGGGCCGCGACGAAACATCAGTGGGGCAAGCGATCTTACCGCTTCCAGACCGTCTTGAGATTGGTGATCGAAGGCGAGTGCGCCGGCGATGCCACACATAGGAACGGAATCCTTAATACTCAGGCAAAACGCGTCTTACATGACGCGCTCACAACATGCCGCGATAAGTGTCGCCGTCTTGGAAAAAAGATAAACTGCTTTACGACTCCGGGGCGGTACGCCGCAGCCGCCTGACAACCGAGACCACCGCTCGCGCTCGTGCGACGAATGACACGACCAATGGGGGAGAAAAGCCGCGCAGAGCAATCCGCCAGAGCTTCCCATCCCTCCAGTTCCCATAGCCAATGCTGCGAGCGGCGAGGAGCGCCGCCTTTCTCCAATGGCCTGCATTGCGATTGGCGAGCGCCGAACGTCGATACGCATGAGCCAGGAAGCTCCACCGGCGTCTTCGCTCCGCAAAGAAGAGGGGATGGCGCCGTACCATCAATTGACAGTAACGGTAGAATTCCAGCCATATTCTCGAGCTGAGACGGCCCGCATGTTCCCTTCGATATTGATAAAACAGATCTCCGCAGTGCCGACCGAAGACTCCGGCTTCAGCGGCGCCGATATGAAAATCGAAGTCGCCTGGCCCGCGAGTGAGCTCAAGCGAGTATCCTCCAAGCCGGCTCCAGAGATCAACCTTATAGGCGCAGGGACCGGGGAGGCAGCCCTCCGGGAGCAGATCCTCTACGGTATAGGAATGCGGATATCGCCTCAGACAGCTATCGGCGCCAAACAGCTCATAATCACCGTACACAAAACCGGCCTCGGGATGTTTTTCCCACGTATTCAACACCCGTGCCACCGAGTCCGGAGGGAGTTTATCATCCGCGTCCAGGTAAAAGTGATATCGCGTACGCGAAAGCTCGAACGCCTTATTGTGTGTCCCGCAGCAGCCTACGTTGGTGGGCATGGCATGCTTGAGCAGACGAGGATGGCTGATCTGTTCAAACACCTCCCGCGTCCGCTCATTGGCGCCGCCATCCATTACCAGGACTGCTGTCCACCGGTCATCGGTCTGGCTCTGAACACTCTCCCAGCATTCCCGGAGCCAATCGCCTTCACTGAAGCAAGTGATGCCAATCGTGATGACAGGCTCAGGCATAGCTTCCTCTCATCGGGTCGGCATCGCAGGGACCGAAGCGCTCACCGGCGAGGACTGCCCGGACAGCGAACGGTAAAACTGCAGGTATTGCTCGGCCACCTGGCCAATCTCATAGTTCGCGCGGAACTGCCCGAGGCCGTAGTCGCCCATCTGTTTCGCAAGATCCGGATCATTCATCAACCGGCCGATGGCGCCGGCGAGCGCGGCCGGGTTCATCGGCGGGACCAGCAGCCCCGCCCTCTCGTCGGCGAGAGCGTCATGTGTTCCCGAAACGTCGGTTCCAATGATAGGCAGGCCATGCGACATCGCTTCGATGACGCCGATCGAAAAGCCCTCGCCGAGAGAGGCGAGAACGAAGACGTCGAACGCATTCAGCCAGTAATGCTGGTCGGCCTGAAATCCGAGGAGATGAACACAATCCGTGAGGCCCAGCTCCTTCACCTGCGCTGAGAGATGCACCTCCTCTTCCCCCGTCCCTACGAGAATCAAATGCGCGTTCCGTCGGCCGTTTTCACGCAGAAGTCGCATCGCCTCCACCACGTCTGAATAGCGCTTGACCGCGAGCAAACGACCAACCGATCCGATTACAAAGGCGTCTTCCGGGATGGATAGACACGCCCGCGCCTCATTTCGTTTCGCGGGCGATGCCGGCTCTGGCGTAGAGATTCCGTACGGGAGCGATACGATGTTTTCGGGCTTGACACGCTCGAGAAATGAATTATACACCTCAAGTATGCCTGATGAAGGCGCGATGAACCGATCGTTGGGACGCAAAAGTGGTGGCAGAAGATGCCGCGCCCGCCAGCGGCCCGCATACTCGATGTTAGGAGAATGCAAACTGATGACCAAGGGCTTGCCCGACAGACGCGCCGCCAGAAGCTGCGTGATCCAGTGGCTGTAATGGCAGTGGCTGTGAATTACGTCGGGCGCCAGACGTCGCAGCAGAAGCGCGAGCCGGACGCCATACCATAAAGCCGCACTCTGCCGGATGAGTTTCGCTATTCGATATGGCAGGCGGGGATTGAACGTCGCGTAGAGCTCGGGACAGTGATAGATAGGATATTGCCCCGCCGCCACCTCTATCGGCCTCTCGCCGAGGCCGCGTGTCAGGACGAAATGGCTCTTGACGTCCTGAGATCTGAACGACGCGGTGAGACCTTCGACGAAGTAGCCAATTCCACCCTGATTCAGGGTTGTCATAATGTGAACAATCCGCATGACGTTTTACTCTGGATCCTCTCGCTATCGGCCGCCCGATCAACCAACAATTGATTCTAAGCTCGAAACCGGTGTAAGAACATCTTCCCACCGCCGGATCACGCGGCAGACACCGTCAACTCGCGCCTGCGGCATTCCCCGATAGAGCTCGCGCGTCACCACTCATCAAGCCAGGCTCATCCATTTGCCAGAGGTGCTTGTAGACCACGAAAGCTTCAGCCCTTTCCACCCCCAACTGGGCGCCAAAATTCAGCGACTGCCGCTCCAGGTAATCAATCCAACTTCCTGCCGTACGCGAGATCTCCGATTCGTAGCACCGCAGCGCTTCAATCTTCCGACGCCACTGTGTTTCGCTAATGGCGACGAAAAGCTGTGGGGCGAAAGCCTGCGCTCCAATATACCAGTTTACCGAGAAACCAAAGAGACGTGGTATACGCCGGGACGCGTGCATCACCATTGCATTAACCCGTTGGTGCGCCGGGTGTGTATCTCCATGCCAGTGGGTGAAAACCGTATCGATATTATACGCTTCCAATGTCAGCAGGATCGAGCGCACGTTCGCGTCGCTCAAGGGGACGTCGAAAGTATCTTCG
>DASRZA010000331.1:0-12705 GCA_035686845.1 Armatimonadota bacterium
GAATCCTTGCTCGATCAAAAGCTGTCGGATCGCGGGCGCGTCCTGGAGGCCATTCGTGTAGCCACCCGGCGCTCGAAACCCTCTCGCTCGACATCCAAACCTGTGCCGGATCGCTTCGGCGGTTGATCGGATTTCCTGATCAACAACTTGAAGTGGTGAGCGACCGGCGGCGCGCCAGGGCTGCTCCGCGTACAGCGGACCGAGTTGTGGAACCGTAAGCGCTTTAACATCGATATGGTTATACGTATAGACCCCAATCGCGCAGCCAAGCTCGGCGGCGTCCTCGAGATAGTCAATATCAGGGTCCTCCAGTGAGCTTCCAAGCACGTATAACTGGGGCGGAGCCAGTTCGTCCGCGGCCAGACCTATCAGTCTCAGGAGGTATTCCCGTGTTCCCGCATCAATGGCGCCCCTTGCGAGGCGCCATTCGGAATCCCGGTACGGAAAGTTAGGGCTCATCTCAACGCTATACGTGATGCTCAGTAGAGCGTCCATCGGCTCTCTCAGTTCCCCTCGACGTACCGGATCATCGAAAACCCGCTTCACGGAACAATGGGAATCGCGGCGGGTACCGGCTGCTTCTTATGAAGCATCTTCGAACCGAGGCCTACCAATCGCAGGTACCAATCGGATGGTAGGCCTCCATAACCGACGAAATGCGCCTGGACGGGCGGCGCGCTGGTCACCTTAAAGATGGCCGTCCCTTCGTCCACTTCGTCAAACATCGCCACGTAAACCGTATCCACGCCCATCGCTGAAAGCTCACGGAACTGTTCCCAGAGGAATTGGCCCCGGCGTCGTGGGATGTTGGATTGGCCGGCCGGTTCCCGTTTGAGGTTGTCCCAGCTAAATCCCGGATAGATCACCGGAATCCATAGAGCGCCGCGCGCATCGCAATCCTGCTTATCGGCCTTCCAGTAATGGGTCGTAGCGCGCAAAGCGCCTTTTGGGCCAATTGACACGTTGCCGACGTTCCACGGAGCGTAAGCCTGGAAACGATGATAAAGCGCCTGCCATTTGGGATCGGGATTACTGCGCCAGTTCCAGTCCCCGCCTCCCACCAGAAACGCGTGGTATCGACCGGGCGCGGCAAAGAAGTCGATGAGCCGGTTCCCCAACTCGGGGGTCATCAAATTACTCTTATTATTCCAGTAGAATCCCCAGATCTGGACGACGGGAAGTCCGTGGTAATGGAGATAGCGGGGACCATGAACGAGCTCTTCGTCCACGAGCTGTTTCCAATTGCGCGTCAGAACCTCGTAAATCCGGTCGGTCGGCATGGCCGCAATATCATAAGAAAGGGCCCACACCCGGCCGGTCTTGAGCGCCGCGCGGGCGGCGTCATCCAACACCCGGCGGCGGGACCGATAATGCGACTCGAGGGGTCCACCCGGCAGACCAACCAGAAAGAACTGCATCCATGCGCCATCAATGCCGTAATCCCGCATCCACTGGAAATGCCGTAGGATGGTCGCCGCATTATCGGAGCTGAAGAGGGATGCCGGCTTACCATCCGGGTACGTGAACCCTAGGGCGTCGAACCGCTCCGTCGTGGGATAGTCGCTCATATCCGGCCACATCTCAAAAGTTAGCGTGTCCGGAGCGATGCGAGCGCGGTTGCGGCTCCAATGATCCCATCCCTGATTTTCGGCGTCTCCTGGACATCGGAACCATCCCTGGTAGCCGCACATGATCTTGCCCCGCAGCGTGGTCGCGTCCACGATTCCTCCGGAACCCTGCGCCGCTGCGCTGCAAGCAAGCGGGAGCATCATCAGGCAGATCGCCTCAAGCAGCGCCATGTGTATCCATTGAGGGAATCCAGCCCTGATCGAGACGATGCGGCTTCCGCAGCTCCGGTCTGGAATATTAAGGAAACTTATCATTAGAATTAGAAGGTTACCCGCTCGCCCGCGGCGAACAAATCGAGTGTGAAGGCTGTCGCGCGGTGCTTTCGACACTCAAACGGCGTTTCCCTCTCTGGGACGCGCTTACCGGTCTTCGATGGGGCGCGGCGGCGAAGTCGTACCTGGTAGCGCAGTGGCTGCGGAGCTTAGGAGAGATTTCTATGGGCAGACGGGTAGATCGACGCGCATTCCTGAAGGATGCGCTGCGAATTGGCGCCGGGGCGGGACTCGTTCCGCTCATTCCGGCAGCGGCGTTTGGCGCCGATCGGCCGGCGCCGAGCAATCGGATTGTAATGGTGTGCGTTGGCGTGGGAGGTCAGGGGACCGGCAACATGCAGGCGTTCCTCGGCCAACCGGATGTCCAGATCGTCGCCGTTTGCGACGTTGACTCGAGCCATGCGGACAACGCCAAGCGCATTGTAGACCAGCATTATGGCAGCAATGATTGTAAGACCTATGGTGACTTTCGGGATGCGCTGGCCCGGACGGATCTTGACGCCATGTCAATGGCCACGCCCGATCACTGGCACTCGATTACGGCGACCACGGCGCTGAATGCCGGGCTCGATGTTTACGGCGAAAAGCCACTGGCGCACTGTCTCATGGAAGGGCGGGCGATCGCCGACGCGCAGAAAAAGAATGGACGCGTCTGGCAAACCGGAAGCTGGCAGCGTTCACTGGAAAACTTCCGGTTCGCCTGCGAACTGATTCGTAACGGGCGCATCGGTAAGGTGACGAAGATAGAGGTCGGTCTCCCGACCGGCAGCCCCATCGGCCACGTCGATTTCAAAGCGCCACCTCCTGAGCTGAACTACGACTTCTGGATTGGACCCTCGCGCTGGGCGCCTTACTGCGATCAGCGGACGCACTGGAACTGGCGCTGGCAGCTTGATTATGGCGGCGGTCAATTGATGGACTGGATCGGACATCATGCCGACATCGCCGACTGGGGCATGGGCTGGGATAACACCGGTCCGATTTCGGTGGTTGGCACAGGGGATTACCCAACCGAGGGGATCTGGAACGCGGCGACCACGTATCACTTCGTGGCCACCTATCGCGGTGGGATTGACATGCACGTTGCGAACGACGGCAACCAGGGGATTCGCAGCGGAACGAAATGGTATGGCGAGAACGGTCAGTGGGTCTGGGTGGACCGCGGCGGCCTCGACGCCAATCCTAAGAGTCTGCTCAACGACGTGATCGGTCCCAACGAAATCCACCTGTTTCGCAGCCCGGGACACCAGCGTGAATTCCTGGATTGCGTCCGATCGCGGCGTCAGACGGTGGCCCCTGCGGAGACGGCCCATCGTTCGGCGTCCATCGGACATCTGGGCCAGATCGCGATGATTTTAGGTCGTAAGATTGAGTGGGATCCTGAGACCGAGCACGTCACGAACGACGCTTCCGCGGAGCGCATGCTTTCCACCCCCATGCGAGCGCCATGGCACGTGTAGGGCTCGGGCGCGCCCGCCGCGCTTTGACTCGGATTGATGCCGCAGCTTGCAGCGTCTGGCGGCATTTTGGCGGCGCTTCGGCGTCTCAGTACTCTGAAGAAGAAAGTGAGAGAGTTATGAAGTCAGGTCGCCATCTCGCCGGCGCCGTCGCGCTCGCCCTGTTCGCCGGAAGTTTGTTGCTCGCGCCGGCGCGGGTGTCTGCGCAGGACGACCCCTACGCGGGGCTTAAAACTTATGATTTTCAAGACCGAACCGCCGCAAGCGCCATCTATAAGATGATCCAGGACGCCGCCGGCGATAAGGCAAAAGACGCCGATATCGAGCAGCATCTCATTATGGTGCTTCAAGATCCCACGGCGACGTTCGCCGGCAAGGAAGAAGCCGGGCGCATGCTCTGGATCATTGGCTCGTCCAAATCGGTCCCGGTCCTCGCGAAAATGCTGACCGAAGAGAAACTGGGGAACGTCGCCCGGTATGCGCTCGAGCGAAGCCCGGACCCGGCGGCAGGCAAGGCATTGATATCCGCCCTGGATGCTGCGAAGGGGCCGGCGCTGGTCGGGATCATCAACTCGATCGGTGACCGTGGAGATCCTGCGGCAGCCGGCGCTCTCAAGCGCTTCACTTCGAATGCGGACCCACTCGTGGCGGACGCTGCGGTGGCCGCGCTCGGGAAGATTGGGACGGCGAGCGCCATCGCCGCTTTGAACGCCCGCCCCCCCAGCCGGCTGGTGGATCAGGCGCTGATTCGCGCTGCCGAACATCTCACCGCGTCTGGCAAGTCGGCCCAGGCTGAGCGGGTATACCTCTCGCTAGCCAAAGCCAAACAGCCCGCCGTGGTCCAGGCCGATGCGCTGGAGGGTCTTGTGGCGATTCGCTCGCCGCGAGCGCCCGGGATCGCGTTCACAGACCTTCGATCGCCCGACGCGGCGCTGCAGGTTGTCGCCGCACGCGTTTGCGGCGGTTTTTCGGACGCGCGGTCGACTCAGCGAAGCGTCGCCGCGTGGCCCGATCTACCCGTTCCCACCCAGGTAATTCTACTCGCCTCGATGGCGGATCGGCATGAGACCGCAGCGTCGCCGTTGGCGCTCAAGGCGACTCAAAGCGGTGACCCGATTCTCCGGACGACCGGCATTCGGGCCGCGGCGCAGGTGGGCGGCGCCGAGGTGGTTCCGGCGCTGGTGGAGATCGCCGCCCGCGACGACTCCGATGGTCAAACTGCGCGGGACGCGCTGGCGCTGATGCCCGGGAAGGCGACCGACGAGGCGATTCTAAAAGCGGCGGCGGACGGCAGTCCCAAAGCTCGTACAGCGCTAATGCAAGTGTTGGCCGACAGGCCGTCCGCGGCGGCGACGGCGCTGCTTATTCGAACGGCAGCCGGCGCCGACTCGGGAGTCGCGGTCGCGGCGATTCGCACGCTTGGCAAAACCGGTGGTGTTCAGGAGGCAGCGGCATTGGTGAAGCTGCTGGCCGGCACGACGGGCGGCGACGTCCGGGACGCCGCTAAAGATGCAGTTGTGGCGATGGGAAAGCGGACCGGAGATCCTACGCAGGCCGCCGCTCCGCTCCTTGCCGCGATGCCTGACGCCTCGACGGATGGGAAGGTGGCGATCCTCTCGGCGCTGGCGGAGATTGGAAGCGACAGCGCGCTGGCCGCGCTGACAGACGCAACGACCGCCCCGACGCCGGAGGTGAAAGCCGCCGCCGTCTCCGGATTGGCCGACACCTGGTCGGATGGCCGGCCGCTCGATACGCTGGCTGGCGTCGCAAAGGGCGACGAGAGCAAGTCGCTTAGAGTTCAGGCGCTGCGCGGCTTCATTCGCCTCGTAGGGATCGATCATGGCCTCACGGCCGACGAGAAGGTTGCGAAGCTGACGGACGCGGTGGCGCTTGCCCAGCGTCCGGAAGAGAAGATACAGGCGCTCAGTGTCCTTCGTAACTGCAGAGTCGTTTCGGCGATGGAGCTGGCTTCGAAACTGCTGGACGATCCAGCGCTGTTCGATGACGCCGCGTCTACCGTTGTCTACCTGGCTGCTCCGCAGAGGCGAGGCAGCCGCCAGGAGGCGGCTGTCACGGGCGCCGCCAGCAACATCGCGCTCGACAAGATCATCCAGATGACGAAGGATGACAACCTCAAGGCGGAGGCTGAAAGGCTGAAGCAATAACCCGCGCTGTGCGTCTGTGGGTCACGCCGGTTATCGGAAGGGCGTGACCTGCGGTCTTCGCTCGCGTCCTCGCCTGGTATTAATCCCCTCCTCAGACCACTTCGCCGCTGATGATCCCAATAACGGACGAACAGTTTCGAGAAATGGTGGACTCCATCTACCGATCTGAGTCGCGGCGGGTCCTCGCTACCCTTATCCGCCTGCTCGGAGATTTCGATCTCGCTGAAGACGCGATGCTTGACGCGTTCACCGCGGCGATGACGCAGTGGCAAAAGGATGGAATCCCGGCGAATCCGCGCGCCTGGCTTGTTTCGGTGGGCCGGTTCAAAGCGATAGACGTGATCCGCCGACGTGCCCGTTTCGACGCGTCACTGCCCGATCTTGCCGAACAAGTCGCCGCCGAACCCACAGAAGTCCTGGAATGGGACGACGATGGGGTTGAAGACGATCGGCTGCGTCTCATCTTTACCTGCTGCCATCCGGCCCTGCCGATGGAGGGCCGGATGGCGCTGACGTTGCGGGAAGTCTGCGGCCTCAAGACCGAGGAAATCGCCCGCGCCTTTCTCACAGCGCCGACCACCGTCGCCCAACGCATCGTGCGCGCCAAGAATAAAATTCGTGAGGCGCGAATACCGTATAAGAAGCCATCGATGGCCGATCTGCCCGAACGGGTCGAAGCGGTTTTGTACGTCGTCTATCTGGTCTTTAACGAAGGGTATTCCGCGTCGTCCGGCGAGTCACTGACGCGGGCTGATCTTTCGCGAGAGGCGATCCGCCTGGCGCGGCTCCTGAATGAGCTGCTTCCCGCGCCAGAAGTGAGGGGCCTTCTCGCGCTGCTGCTGCTGCAGGATTCGCGTCGTGCCGCTCGCACGTCGCCGACCGGCGACCTGATTTTGCTCGAAGACCAGGATCGCTCGCTCTGGAACCAGGATCAGATCGAGGAAGGTAAGACGCTTGTGGATGGAGCGCTCTCGTCGGGCCAGCTCGGCCCGTACATTCTCCAGGCGGCGATCGCGGCGGTTCATGCGCAGACGCGCGATCCCGCCTCGACCGACTGGGCCCGCATCGTCGGGCTGTACGATATGCTGCTGCAGGTCGGTCCTTCGCCGGTGGTGGAGCTAAACCGGGCTGTCGCGGTGGCCATGCGCGACGGCCCCGGGGCGGGTCTCGTCCTGCTTGATCAGATCCTCGCACGCGGTTACCTCGGGGATTATTACCTCGCGCATTCGGCGAGGGCCGAACTATGCCGGCGTCTCGGGAGGGCTGGCGACGCGCGCATTTCCTATGAACGGGCGCTCGTTCTCACGCAAACTGAACCAGAAAGGCGATTCCTTGAGCGGAGGCTGCGGAAGCTCGATGTCTGAGCTTATAAAATAATCGAATGTTTTTTCGCGTTCTGCACGGATATTGTCGATTCCGGCCCGGGCCATTCGACTATCTAATGACGGCAGCCCTTCGATGAAACGGCTGCTAGAGGACGCCGGCCGGTGGTCGGCGTTCGAGTCAATCTAAGTCACCGGGTTTTAACTACGAAGGGGGATGTGAATGCGGTTTATGATGTTGATCTATCCTGGCGAGCAAGCGGAGAGCGGCGCGCTGCCGGACGAGGCCCAGATCGCAGCCATGATGAAGTTTAACGAGGAAATGGCGCAGGCAGGGGTTCTCATCGGGCTTGATGGGCTGCAGCCAAGCTCAAAGGGAGCGCGAGTCCGATTTTCGGATGGAAAGCCCACCGTGACCGACGGGCCGTTCACTGAGGCGAAAGAGCTGCTTGGCGGCTACTGGGTCATTCAGGTGAATTCGAAGGAAGAGGCAGTTGGATGGGCACGGCGCTGCCCCTCCGTCGGTGGCGCGTCGAACTGGATGATTGAGGTTCGACAGATGTTTGAGACCTCCGACTTTGGAGTCGACCCCGCGTCGGATCTTGGCGCCGAAATGGAGCGCGTCGCCGAGAGCTTAGGCGCGAAAGGGCCTTGATAGTATGTGTGTGGCGAAGTCCGCTGCGCGCCGAGTGGATTTTTGCTTTTTTTCGATTGTTAAGAACACAAAGGAGTAAACGATGCAGTTGAATCCGTATCTATATTTCGCCGGCGATTGCGCCGAAGCGTTCAAGTTTTATGAGCAGGCTCTTGGCGGCAAAATCGTTGGCATGATGACCCACGCAGAGACGCCGATGGTGGATCACGTATCGGCCGATTGGCGTGATAAGATCATTCACGCCCGGCTCGTAATAGGCGACGGACAGGCGGTCTTGATGGGTTCTGACGCTCCGCCGGAGTATTATTCAAAGCCGCAAGGCTCGTCCGTATCGATCACCGTGAACGATCCGGACGAGGCTGAGCGGATCTTCAAAGCCCTGTCGGAGAATGGAACTGTGCGGATGCCGATCCAGGAAACATTCTGGGCGCACCGCTTTGGAATGCTGACCGATCGGTTTGGGCAGTCGTGGATGGTTAATTGCGAGAAGGCGCTTTGAGCCGGATTCAAGAACGGCCGGGCCTTAAATCATAGAAGTTCGCGGCGGTGTTCATTGGGCGCCGCTGCAGCTTACGAACAGCGCGAGCAGTCATCCCGATTGCTCGCGCAGTCTTTTGATATGACAAGAGAGGAAGATAAATGAGCGGGGTTCGAGTACTCGTTGGCACGCGCAAAGGCGCGTTTGTTCTGACATCAGATGGAATGCGCGAGAAGTGGGACGTTAGCGGTCCCCACTTCGCGGGCTGGGAAATCTACCACGTCAAAGGCTCGCCGGTCGATCCCAACCGGCTGTACGTTTCGCAGTCCAGCGGTTGGTTCGGACAGCAGATCCAGCGCTCAGATGACGGGGGCAAAACGTGGGAACCGGTTGGCAATGAGTTCACATATGATGGCGCCACCGGCACTCATCAGTGGTATGATGGAACGCAGCATCCCTGGGAGTTCAAGCGGGTCTGGCATCTGGAGCCTTCGCTCACCGATCCCGATACAGTATACGCCGGAGTGGAGGACGCCGCGATGTTCCGCACGCAGGACGGGGGAAAGACCTGGAGCGAGATGTCCGGACTTCGACTTCACGAAAGCGGTCCCCGCTGGCAGCCGGGCGCCGGTGGGATGTGTCTGCACACCATCCTGCTCGATCC
This sequence comes from Armatimonadota bacterium, assembly GCA_035686845.1. Classification (GTDB taxonomy): domain Bacteria; phylum Armatimonadota; class DASRZA01; order DASRZA01; family DASRZA01; genus DASRZA01. Next base: position 8,643 of record DASRZA010000331.1, read on the forward strand.
GGTGAACCCCGATCGAATCTACATCGCCATTTCGGCGGCGGGCGCGTTCCGGACCGATGATGGCGGCGCTACCTGGCGGCCGATCAACAAAGGCCTGAATTCACTCTATATCCCAAACCCAACGGCTGAGGTTGGCCACTGCGTTCACCGCCTTGCGATGCACCCCTCGCGCCCGAGTGTGCTGTTTATGCAGAAGCATTGGGACGTGATGCGCACCGATGACGCCGGCGACACGTGGCATGAGGTGAGCGGCAATCTGCCCACCGACTTCGGATTCGCGATCGACGTTCACGCGCACGAGCCGGAGACGGTCTACGTTGTTCCGATCAAGAGCGATTCAGAGCACTTCCCACTCGAGGGAAAGCTGCGCGTCTTCCGAAGCCGGACGGGTGGAAACGAATGGGAGCCGCTTACCAATGGTCTGCCGCAGAGCGACTGCTATGTGAACGTCCTGCGTGACGCAATGTCAATCGACAAGCTCGATTCCTGCGGCGTATACTTTGGCACTACGGGCGGCCAGGTCTACGCGTCCGCGGACAGCGGGGATCACTGGGCGCCGATCGTCCGGGATCTTCCGGCGGTTCTATCTGTCGAGGCGCAGACGCTATCATGATACGCGTTGTTCTTCCAGCCCACCTGCGAACATTGGCGGGCGTCGACGGCGAGGTACAGATTCCGGTCGAGGGTCCGGTTACGCTCGGCTCGGTTCTCGATGCCCTCGAGGCGGGTTATCCGCCGCTCCGGGGCGCGATACGTGACCACGTGACGCACGAGCGGCGATCATTCGTAAGATTCTTCGCGTGCGAGCAGGATCTTTCTCATGCGCCTCCCGAGTCGCCGCTGCCCGACGCGGTCGCGGCCGGCACAGAGCCATTGATGATCGTTGGCGCCATTGCTGGCGGCTAATCGAGGAGATCGGAAACCATTTATGAAATACATTCTCCTGATTTATGGAGACGAAGAGGCGATGGACGAGCCGGAGCGGCAAAAGTGCTACGGCGAGTCCACGCAGCTCGCCCATGACCTCAACAGGGCCGGACAATATGTCGCCGCTGCTCCGCTTCTTCCTACCTCGGCAGCGACGAGTGTACGGGTGCGCGACGGCAAGCGGCTTGTAACCGATGGTCCGTTCGCGGAGACACGGGAGCAGTTGGGCGGTTTTTTCATGGTCGACGCCTGTGATCTCGACGAAGCGATAGCCATCGCCTCACGAATCCCCATGGCGCGGCTCGGGGTCATTGAGATTCGACCGGTGAAAGAGATACACGGTCTGCCGGTCGATTAACACCTGCGGGCGGAATAAGTAGGGGCGAAGCATTCGCATCAGATCTCTCGTACCCGTAACACGTCTTGCGAATGCTTCGCCCCTACAACTTTTTACGAGTAGCGAGGAGTTCCCAATGGGCAAGATAACCCCTTTTTTGTGGTTTGATAACCAGGCCGAGGAGGCAGCGAACTTTTACGTTTCGATTTTCAAGAACTCAAAGGTGAACAGCGTCGTCCGCTCGGGAGAAGGGACGCCGGTAACGCTCATTAAGTTCGAGCTTGACGGCCAGCAATTCCTGGCCTTGAATGGCGGTCCTACGTTCAAGTTTAATGAGGCCATCTCGCTCTTAGTTGACTGCGAGACGCAGGAAGAAGTAGACGAGCTGTGGGCCAGGCTTTCCGAAGGCGGAGAGTCGATTCAGTGCGGCTGGCTGAAGGACCGGTACGGCCTTGCATGGCAGATTGTGCCGACTATTTTTGGCGAGCTCATGAGCAGCCCCGACGCAACGAAACGTGATCGAGTTTTCAACGCAATGCTCAAGATGACGAAGTTTGACATCCAGGCATTAAAGGACGCGTACAACGGGTAATCCCGAGCATTCGGAATGCAATCCGGCGCGCCGATCCGCCGATCTCGCAGGAGGTCTGGTCAGGTGGCGCGCCGTCGTTTCTGCTCGATGTACGCCTTCCAGACATCCATTCGCACCCAGACCTCCAGAAGCACCGATGGCCTGAGTCCGAAGTAACCGGTCATCAGATGCGTGGCGCCGATTTTACGAGTCAGCGCGTCATCAAACTCGGGGGACGCGATGACAACCGGCGCGCTCGGGTCCCGGGGCATTGTGGTCCAGTAACCTACATTTGGGAATTCCCGCAGGTACCAGGGTAGAGGCCAGTAATAGTCATTGACGGAGATGACCTTCACGACCATTTGATGGCGCTGCGGCCACGCGCGTGAAATCGTTTCGATATGCCGCGCCAGGTTCGCCACGTCCGGTGATGGCTGCGCGTAAACATAGGGATTGCCGCCCGCCGTCGTATAGACGTAACTGGCCCGGTACGCCTGCCCTGCAAGCTGACCGGCGCCGGCGAGAAGGAGAACCACAACCATCACGCGTGCGGCGCCGGCGGGCGCCAGCCGAACGAGCATCGCCGCGCCCATCCCCGCTAACAGGATCATTCCATCCAGAAAGCTCAACACACACCAGGGTGTCTTGTACGGAATGACCGAGTAAATAATTGTCAATGCGAGCGTATAGAATCCCAGGAAGCGAACCAGGCTCCTGTTCGCGCTACCAATCCATTTTTCCGGGCCAAAAAGAGCGCCCGCAGCGCCGAACGCGCTCAGAAGAAGAATGATTCCCTCGCTCCAGACCGGCCCGGGCGGCTGGCGACTCCAGCCTAAGATCCGAAGATAGTAGAACCAGGGATGGCGGTGGAGATTGGTGGCGTGGGCACGCGTTATCCACGGGGTGTACGATCGGAGGAGGTCTAGAGGGCCGACCGGATTCGTCATGAAACCCGATAGAAAGAGACAGGCGATCAGCAGCGCCGCCGCTATCGCCAGCGCGGCGGCTTTACCGTTCCACAGGTGCGTCAGACGCTCTCGCTTTCGCCTCCGTGACCACGCGACAGCGCCGAGTCCGACGACCGCGGCGGCGGCGGCGAGCACAAAGGTCTCCTTGGTGGCGGCCATGAGACCTACGCTCAGACCGAGCGCTGCGGCCCAGGCTCTGCTTCGTCGGCGGGTATAGCGCCAGCCGCAGGCGATCGCGGCGAGAGTGAAGAACGCCAGCAGCGTCTCCTGAATATAATAGCGGCTGTAGAAGACAAACGCCGGGGAGACCGCGGTGAGAAGCGCGGCCCATAAGGTCGCCGGCGGCCCGAGACCATCGCTCAAAAGCCAGAGAATCAGGACCAATCCGGCGCCAAACACCGCAATAACGATCCGGTAATCCGATTCACGCGTCTGCGCGAAGTCACTGCGGCCGCGTAAATAGACCGATGGCAGCGTGGCGTAGTAAAGCGTGGGGCCGTGATACTCGTTCGGATCGTAGCGGTAGAGGCCCTTTTTCCAGAGCTCCCGAAACTTGAACGCGTGAACCGCCTCGTCCCCGTGCATCGGACGATTCCCGATATCCGGCGTTCGGAAGAGAAGCGCGCCGATAACGACCAGCAGAAACGCAGCGGGAAAAAGGCCCCGGCGCATCCATACTCGATCACCGGGAACGCGGTCGCTCATGGAGTGGGGAGGCCGTACACCTCTACCTCGGTATAACGATTAAGCGGATCCCGATAGGTGCTTCCGTGGCTGTACAACCGGACGTAACGCGCCTTGATTCCCTTAACGGCGACGAGCTTACCCTCGTAGGTATCGAAGTATTCGCGGTCTTTACCGATGCCGAGCCCGGCCGACCCATCCTGATCATTGTTGAAGACCGTGGTGACGCCATCAATGAACGTCGGGTCGTTGGAGACTTGCACAATGACGCTGTGGAAGACAACCGGCTCTAAATGGTAATGCCATACAACGATGTAGTAGAGCGGATGGGGCGCCCCGAGATCGATTTGAACCCACTGGAGGCCGGGCATAATCTCAACGTCTGTGCCTTCGCGCGCCTCCTTATCGCCATCGGTGATCAGGTCCAGTGAGCCGGAGAACGGCGCCTTGCTGCTCGTGACTTTCTTATGCAGCGCCAGGTTGATTGTGCCTTTCGGCGCCAGCGGAATCGGACGAGGCTTGTTCGATTGCTTTTCGACGGTGGTACCCAGAGGAATGTCGGCCGGGGTGCCGGCG
>DASRZA010000332.1:0-5239 GCA_035686845.1 Armatimonadota bacterium
TTACATGGCCGATCTGAGCGCCGCCAGCGCTGAACAGATCGTCGCGCTTTGCGGACGCTGTCATCACACCAACCGCGATGTCGCAGCCAAGCACTTTTCGAAGGCGCACACGGACTTCTTCCAGGCGTTCGGCATCCAGGAGAGCCGCTGTTATCGAGAGAGCCAGAATGGATTGAGCTGCATCACCTGCCACGATCCTCACACCGACGTGAATACTGATAAAAGGCATTACACCGCCATCTGCCTGCAGTGCCATTCCGCGGCGGCCCACCCAGGCGTTAAGGTTCAGGGAAAAACCTGCCCCGTAAGCCCCATGAAGAACTGCACAGGGTGTCACATGGCTGCCCGAGCGGAGCCGCTCTACCCTGGGTCGACCCGAACGATGGCCGACCATTTCATCCGTGTTTACCCTCAAGACATCGAGTCATTTTCTCTCTCCGGACATAGTCCAGCCGCATCGAATCGGAAGCGTCATTAGACAAAGTTCGGGGGAGGACGGAAGCCGCCAAATTCGCGAGAGAGAAGCCCTGCAAACCTGATCGGCATCCGGTCCTCCAGATACGGCCCGATCGCTTGCAGCCCGATGGGAAGCCCGGCGCGCGTCAGCCCGGCGGGAAAGACGGTGACCGGCTGCCCTCCCAGCGAGGCGACCCCCGCGTAAACAAGCTGCAGATAGTATCCAACCTCGCGCCCGTTCACTTTGATTGTGCGATCCGGCGAGTCCGAATTGGTATAAGGGAAGGCATTTACAATGTTCGCCGGCGTCAGCAAAATGTCCCACTCCTCAAAGAAATCACGGAACGACGCGCGGACGCGCTCTCTTTCGTCGATCCAGCCCAGATAGTCAACCGCGGAGGCGGTGAAACCGCTGCAGTAAGCCTGCTCGAACTCTCCCTCGCACTTTTTTTCAGCCTGCTCCCGACGCTCGCTCTCGGACCGCGAAACAGCGGTCATGGCGCCAAGAAGCGAGCAGAATGTCTGATGGCGCTCGCGCAGGTCATTGAGAGCGTGAGGCTGTACGAGCTCAACCGCCGCGCCGGCGAGCGCCAACCCACCCGCGAGCCGATCCAGCGCGGATGTAATTTCATCATCAACCGGCAGCCAATCAACGGACGGCATGACGCCGACTCGGTAGTCGCTCAACCGGTTGTGTCGAGGTGGCGGAATATCGAGTCGCCAACCGGTATCCTCAACCGGCTCCGGGCCGGCGATAATATCAAACGCGAGTTCCAGATCCTCGGCCGATCGGGCGAGTGGTCCAATGGAAAGAAATACGGCCGCCGGATTCTGAAGGTGGCTGCCCGGGAAGTGACCGCTGCGGGGGACGGCGGTTTCGCTCGGCTTATGTCCGTAAACGCCGCAGAAGGCGGCGGGGACGCGAATGGATCCGCTGATATCGCTTCCCAGTTCGAGCGGACTGAGACCAGCGGCGACCGCGGCGGCCCCTCCTCCTGTGCTGCCGCCCGGAGTCCGAGAAGGATCCCAGGGGTTTTCGGTGCGCCCGAACAGTGGATTTTCACATTCCCAATCGGACGCGAGCGGTGGAACGTTCGTCTTCCCGAGGAACACCGCGCCAGCTTCGCGAAGGCGCGCCGCGACAGGTGAATCGTGTCGAGGACGCCGTTGAGCGTGCTCGGGCTCACCCGCAGGACCGCGCATCCAGCGCACGTCAATGCAGTCCTTGACCGTAATCGGGAGTCCTAACAAAGGGCCGTCTGAACCGCTCTTGCGCGCCCGATCCGCCTCGTCGGCTGCCTCGCGCGCATGTTCGAAGTCATGTATTACAATCGCGTTGAGAGCTTTGTTATAGCGCTCGACCCTTTCGAGATGAAACTCCAACAGTTCCCGTGCCAAGGTTACCCCCCGACGGAGGGCCGCCATCATTTCGACCGCCGACTCAAAAGGTTTCACATTAAGACTCCAGCACGGCGCCTGAGACCCTCCAGGCGGGCCCTCGCAGACCAGACGAGAGCCGCGAGAGAAACCCGCGTAGGCCCGCCATCGACGTGGAAACTTCCTGAACGAGTCTACCCACCTATGGGCGCTATTCCTTCGCCGGCGGCTTTGAAGTAACCCCAGCAAGACAAGACGGCGCCAGAGTTGGCCCGGGGTATTGAGTTTACCCCCAAAACTCGCATCGAAAAAAAGAGGAGCAGGCCAGGACTCCAGCGAAGAGATAATGCAGGCAGAATAGAAGATGATGAATTGAATCCAGCCTGTCCGGCAGCGCGCCCCTCGCGCTGAGACGCCCGTTTTTTGTGGAGACACCCCGAATGCGCCACGTTTTCCGATCGCTCACTGCGATGTTGTTCGCCTCTATCCTGTGGGCGGCGCCGGCAGTGGCACAGAGCGTCTATGGCCCCGGCGGTCTTTTCATTAATCCTACCGCCAAGATAACCCCCACCGGTCAGTTTGAGCCGTCCACTCTGGTGCTCACCGAGCACACGCCTTACGCTGATGCGCCGAACGGCTTCCATCAAAGCACCTGGATTTCCAGCGCGGTGGACTATGGTGTTTCGCCCCGGCTTGAAGTTGGCGCCGCCATTGTAACGATCACCAATGCGCCCGACGCGGGCGACGCCTCAGTCGGTGGTTATGCTAAGTACTTGCTGCTGGGCGAAACGGTGACTCGCCCTGCCCTCGCCGTGGGAGCAACTTATCTTGGGGGTGGGCAGACCGGATTTCGGGAAGGCTTTATGGCCCTGCGAAAAAAGATCCCTCATTCCCCGGTCACGACGCACTTCGGTGTTCAGTATGCGGATCGGGTGGATGGTATCGACAAACATTCCTTCCAGCCATTTTTGGGTGTTGAGTTGAAGCTGTTGAGAAATTGGAGCCTGTCCGCCGAAGGACGCCCGCGAATGAATGGGGAGAACGGGCAGCCACTGGCGCTTACCCTCGTCCGCAGTACTCCGCGCGGCTACCAGGTCGCGTTCACGTGGGCAAATAATGGCCCGAGCAGCACGCCGCAGCTAGGGTTCGGAATCGGCGTTGCACTTGGTTCACGACGGTAGCCCACGCGCTGGCCGGCGTCACTCTGCAAATTCCGACTCCTCCAATTAGCGCGCTGTTCCAATGAGCGCGCTGCTCCGATTCATATCGCCGGTTCGAGCGTCGGGAGTTTCTCCAGCCAGGGAACAGCGCCCAAATGTGTGATCGCGGCTACGGCCTCCTCGTGAAGGCTTCGCGCGCGCGGCCGTTCTTCCGGTTCGCGAAGCGCGGCCGCCAGGTGCGCACGGGCGCGCGCGGCGTCGAGGATTTCTTCGGAAAGGTCAAAGTATTCTAAGGCCGCGGTCAACTCTTCAGCAGCCGCCTGGTACTCTCCCAACTGAGTGAGCGCCTTCCCCAGCGTCAACCGGGCGGCATTGAGGCCCGAGTCATAATGCCCTTCCCTTGCCAGCGTTACTGCCTGCCGCGCGAGGTCAGCGGCTTGAGCCGGGTTCTCCTCCGCCAGTCCGAGCTCCGCCTCAACGATCAGCAGATGCACGTGAACGAACGGGGCTTCCACCTTTTGCGCGTGCGTCTCCGCGTTACGGTGGGCGTCTCGGGCGTCATCCAACCGGCCCGCGAGGCGCAGCGTATCGCCGAGATTGCAGTACGTGATGGTGAGGCCAAGATGATGTCCCATTGACATAAACTGATCGCGCGCCGCCTTGAATTCTTGTTCCGCCTCTGACCAGTCGCCGCGATTAAGATAGAGCGTGCCGAGGTTAGCCCGGATCAACGCCGCCTTCTCAGCGTCACCTATTTGCGCAGCCCACTGCAGGCCTTGCTCATACGCCGCCACGGCCTCGTCGAAGCGGCCCACCGCCTGAAGTCCATTGGCGAGATTGATCCAACACGCCGAGGCCACCTGCATCTGTCCGCAATCTTCCGCGCGCCGGGCGGCCTCAGCGAGCTCCCGTTCCGCGGCGGGCCAGCTACCAAGCGCCGGGTAAACCCGTCCCAGGGCTGCGCCTGCCGCAGCGATCTCGTCCTCCCACCCCGCCTCCTCCGCCAACTGCTTCGCGGAGCGCGCCGCATTCGCTGCATCCTCCGGCAGCCCGAGATCCAGCAGCAGATGCGCCTGCTCAGTCAGACACCGGACATGCTCCTCGCGGAGATCGGCGGCTTCCGCGCCGTCCGAGAGCTGGAGCGCGTGGTCCAGCGCCGACCGTGCGCTGGCTGAGGCGCCCCTGAGCGCGAGCGAGCGCCCCTTTCGGCGGAGAATTCGCATCTTGAGCAAGCGCAGGTCAGGTAGATCGGAGTCAAGCCGGTCGAGCTTCGCCAGCGCGTGCTCGTACTTCTCAAGCGCGGCGCTGAAGTCACCGGCGTGACCCAATAAATCACCCAGGCCCATTTCCGCGCGGGACTCCGCTTCCGGATCGTCCAACCGATGGGCTTCATCCAGCGCCTCCTGGTACTGACCCCGAGCCTCATCGCCTTCGTGCAGCCATGCCGCTCGTTCGGCTGAAATGAGCGTCCATTTGAGCGCCAACTTCTCATCCCCGGCGCCGCGCCAGTGCCACGCGGCTCTGCTGGCAAGATGATGGTCGCTTCGGATTTCCGCTTCGCGAGTGATGACCGCGGCGACTTGCGCGTGGGCGCGTGCGCTCTGGGCGTGCAGCAATCCTTCGTAGACGACCTCCTGAATGGCGCCATGCTTGAATCCCAGCTCGCGATCCGGCGGCGGCGCGATTTCTTCCAAAAACCCACGTCCCTCGAGCGCGCGCCACGGCGGCGACTCACCGGGCGCCAATGGCCAGAGGGCCTCCATCCATCGCTCCGCGAAGCTCTTTCGCAGCACCGACGCCATCTGCAGAGCCTGCCGCTCGCGCCCCGGCAGCGCGTCAATCTGCGCCTGAGCCATGGCGTAGAGCGTATCCGGCACGGCCGCAAGCGCCGCGATAGGGTCCGTCGAACGCGTCGCCTCCTGAATCATCTGTTCCAGGAAGAGTGGATTGCCGCCCGATCGAGCCGCGAGCGCCTCACAGAGTTCCGGCGCCGCCTCAATCTCCGGTATCATCCGTTCCAGCAGCTCCCGAGCGGCGGTTGAGCGCAGCGGGTCCAGACGCACGATGGTCGCGTTCTCCGGCAGCGATTCCGGTACCTCGCGACCCGCTAAGATTACCAGCAGTGGCGCGTCGGCGTCTGCGGCCAGTTCGGTCAGCAGATCTATCGAGAGCGCATCCAGATGATCCGCTTCATCTACCAGGAGCGCCGCCGGTTCTCGCTGCTGCCAGTGGTTCATCAGCGCTCG
>DASRZA010000333.1:0-5565 GCA_035686845.1 Armatimonadota bacterium
CCCTGGCTGCTCGCCAGGCATGATGTGCCAGGCGACGGGGATAGCACAGCCCTCATAAAGCACGCTCACGACCAGAGCGGTCAGTTTGTCGTGATGGGTCGTTGCGTCGATGGCCAGGGCTATCTCCTTGCCCTGCCACCACGACAGAAGCCATCGGAGCAAGGGAGCGAAGCAACGGCTCACTTCCAACTGCACACTGCAAGGCGCCGCTCGGTCCGCTCCGTCATAGAGCCATTCTCGCAGGTACTGCCGCAGCGTGTGGAAACCGCCGTAGGCCAACAGAGCCGTGATGACGGCGTTCTGGCAGGCACTCTGGGCCAGTACGGCCCCCATCACCCACAAGCAGAGCCCCGTCCGCTGAGCAGGGCGCAACTCGGACAGGTATTTTGCAATCGTCTTTTCCAACTGATAGAATTCGTCTGGAAGGTGCATCAGGATCTCCGGCATTCAGGTTTTAACTTCTCCCTGTATCCGTCATTCCCCATGCGCCTTCCTTCAACAACCAGTCTTACCTACCCCTGTAAGGGCCTCTCCCCGGAGCGGGGAGAGGTGCCTATGGCCGGGCGTTTGATGAGTGCCCGGGAAGAGGGCGTGGGGTGCGGGGTGCGAGGTACATGGGAACTCGGTCCTCCATCCTCCGTCCTTCGTCCTTCGTCCGCGCTGCCTCTTCTGAAAATATGGCCGCCAGACTGCCCCGAGGATTGCTTGGAGCCGGTCGCAACCAATCATTTTCATTCATCGTGCTGCGCCGAAGGCTCATGATAACTCTGCGTTAAAAAGATCGCTATGTTACCGGAGGAAACTGTTTTCGTCAGTGCGGGCTGGGGACGGAGGCCGGCCATTGGAAGCGCAGGTCCCGTGACATAGAAGGCTTCATTTCACTGGCGGCGGGTCCGTGGCTGTGAATCTCGAATCCGGAAGCGTTCCGGCGGTAAGAAATGGGAGCGCCGGTGTACGGGTCGGTGATCGCCGGGGCGCCGGCCTGGGCGAGGCTCTCGGGGAATTTGCCGCTCTTCGCATGATAGGCGAGGGCCCAGGTTGCGGCGATCAGTACGCGCCGGGCGGCTGTCTCGTATCTCTCACGATCCGTTTGTTGATACTGATTGGCGAGGCCGAAGAGTGTCTCGAAGAAAACATCCGGGTGATCCACCATCACGACTCCCGATGTCTCGCTCTTCGCCCGCGCACGCATTTCGTCAATAATCCTCTGGATTGCCGCCTGCCGCCGGGACGAGGGCAGCCGGGCAGCCCGGATGAGGGCAGTATAATCCCGGATGAGTACGGACTCGCCTTCGTCCTCCCAGTACTCGAAGAAGTGAGGCTGCAGAGTTCCGCGATCCTGGAGCTGCCCGGAAGGGGATCCCGCGTCGGGAGAGGCGGCGGGCCCATCGTCTCCAATGTGCTCCATCCCCCCGACTTCTGCAAGAGTCCGGAACAGGTCCTTTGTGTGCCGCACCTTCTGCATTGTGGCGCGGGCGAGGACGAGCTCTCCTTCGAGCGACCGGGCCGGGTTGAGTTTGTCCGGGTGAGCGAGGAGAGCGCGGCGCACCGCCTCAGCCACGTCCCGCCGCCCTCCGCTCGCACGAAGGATTCGCCGCATTCCCGTGAGCGATATTGAGTCGCAGGCTTCCGCCACGAGGTATCCCATGAAGATTGGATCGGATGCAGCGTGCTGCGCGACCCGGAACCCCAGCGCCTGGTTGTGAACGGCCTGGAGGAAGCGGCCTTCGCGAAGCATCATGCCGCTCTCGCGGGAGAGCCAGCGCTCGGCGGATCGCATGGCGGCATATTCGGGCAGGAGGATCCAGGCGCCATCGGACCATTTGCGGTGGAAGACACACGCCGGCGCTGCGGCCGCGCGATGGATGAGGCGCAGACGCCGGGCGTTGGACCGGAGCAATCGGCTGATCACGTCAGCGTCGGCCTTACTGGCATGAACCGGGTCCGCCATGAATCGTTCTGTGGCATCCCAGGTGTCCGGCGGCGTCCCGGTAGTATACTCGCGGGAGAGTTCCTCGTAGAAGGGAGCGGCGTTGTTCTTCGGCGCGGGCGCCTGGATGCCGGCCGGCGTGGTGGGGATGCCGGCGCGCCGGGCTTCGGCGAGGGCCTTTGCCAGATCGCGGGGCCCGCGCACCAGGGGGCCGTGGTAGGGGCGCTTCATTTCCTCCAGCGCGCCGGCCGAGCGCCCGGTGGATGGACGGAGCAGGCACGCCGCCCCGACCGCGAGAATGACCACTCCGATTACAACATGCGTCCGCGACATCTGTCACCTCTCTTCTGGAGGTACTCCCGCCTCCGGCTTTAGGACGCCTGGTCACGGTCTGGAGATACTGACCGGTTTTGCCACGTGGGGATGACAGGCGCGGCCAGCATCGGCTCGGCAGAACCCATTGAAATGGGTCTCTGGGTGAGGGCATGCCCACCTCCGTGGGCAATCACGGCGCGTTGTGTGATACATCACGGCCTTTCCCTCGCCGGCGGCCCCCAGCCCCCGATAACGGGGGAGCCCTCGCTCCCCGGCCGGTGATATGAAAGCACCGGCAGCCGGGCCTCCGGCCGAGCGTCCTCCCGGACGTGAACGGCGGCTTGATGTTTTCCGTGCCCGGTTGGCTCGCCCAGCCCCCGATAACGGGGGGGTTCTCGCCCCCCGACGGCCGGAGTGAGGCGCCGAGAGTCGTTTCCTGGTTATTTCCGGAGCGGCGCGTAGAGTTCGGTCGGTAATTCGTCGGGGGGTGTGCTTTCGGGATCATTGAGATGGACCTCGAAGCACGGGGCGTTGCGAAGCTCGTGTCCGCTGCGCGGTATCCACTGCCCGAGGAACTCGGCGTACGTGCGCCCGATCTGGTTGTAGGGGCCGGCGTGAGTTGCCATTGGATAGTCGCCGCCCGCCACGGTTTGCAACCCGATATCGCCGGCGGGCCCGAAGTCTTCATCCACGGTGAGGCAAGCGTCATAGCGAATCTTGTCGGAGGGTGTCACTTCGTGGTCGTCATGGCAGATTGCGAGCATCACCGGCGCGGCGGCATGAATAGGGGTATCTACAATGGCGGGTCGCGGCTCGCGGAGATTTCAATTCGACCGGCGCCATTGAAGGGATGCTCAGGGAGCACCCCGTCTTCATTTCGTTGGAGGCGGCCATCTATATGGGGAGACTGCCCGCTCTGCGCGCCCCTTCCGCGCTCGGCCTGGGGCCTTACAGTTCCACCCCCCATGATCAGAATCGGTGGGCATTCTAAGCGCCTTCCGGTTCCTGTTCCGGCGTTGACGCCGCGGGGCCTGGCGGTACCTGTTCTTGATGGTGCAGTAGGTTAAGCTGAGTGATCATCTCGCCGGGTGTGAGGATTGTAATCGCGGGGAAGCGTTCCTGGAACGTGCGCGCCGCGGCGCGGCGGGAGTCCATCAGGTCCAGCAGGTCGTTGTCGAACGTCAGGATGTACGCTGCTCTGGCTTCAATGGCAAGGTTAAGGATATGCTCGTCATCAGGATCTCTTGCATAGCGGAAGCGCTCTGGAACGGGATCGAAGAGATCGGCAGTCGCTTCGATCTCGTGGATGAAGGCTTCCAATGCTTCATCGGAGAGCCGGGCGTTCTTGACGCGTATCTCCGGACGCGTCAACACGTCGCGTATCTCCTCCAGGAGCGCATGGCTGACACAGAGGCGGACGTCGCCTGCAGCCGCCCGGCGAAGGAAGCTGCTGGAGACATTGGTGTCGTTAATGGCAGCACGGAGAAATGCACCGGTATCTAAGACAACGGTTAGCGGCGCGTGAGAGGGTGTTTCATCGGGAGCCCGCGGAACATCGGGGCTCATTCGGCATGGTACCTGTCCCACTCTCCCGGATTTTGTGCCGCCGTTCGCGGCTCTGCCGATGCGGATTGCCGGATCGCTTCTCTTGCCGGACGGCGCTCAGTCCCGCTTCTAAGAGCGCGGTAGCTTCGTCCTCGCTGAGGCCGTTTTCGGCGAACCCCTGGCGAATAGGAGCAAGCGCAGCGTCAAAGCGCCTGCTGGCGGGATCTGTCCCCTCCTCTCCCAGCTCTTTGGACAGGATCGCCTGGATAACCTGGCTCCGATTTGTGCCGCTCTCCCGGGCCCGTTGGTCCAGGCGCTGCAGCAGGGTTTCCGAGATACCATAGACCTCAATAGTATGCTCCACGCAAGCAGTCCCGCCGGGCTCTTCAAGAGAATTGGATTGTGACATAACCGTGTTCCTTCACGCAGCGGTCGTTCTGCCATCATTCTACCATAACCCAATCCGGACCGGTGCGATCAAAAGGGCCGTCTCGGCCGCCTGCCGGGTGCGACTCTACACAAGTTTCAATTCCAACCTCGTCCGATTAAACGTGGGTCCATCTGCCGCCGTTTTCGTTCAGTGAAGCAGAATCGAAGGACGCTCAAAGGGGTGTCTGAGACTCGCTGATCAGTAAATAGCGTCCGGGTCGAAGGGCGCATCCTCGTGGCTGATGATCTCCGCGCCGCCGAGTTCGACGGCCGCCTGCGCCATCGCATAATCCCAGTCAGGGATGTATCCCTGCGTGCGGTCCGGCTGGCAGAACCAGGTCAGATGTCGCTGCATCAAGGCATCGCTCGAATGCCATTCACGATCTCTCGCCTCAGCGATTACACCCTGCATCCGTATCGTAGTGGGCATCAGTTCTCCTTCAGGATCCCGATGACGAGATCGAAAAAGTCGGGGTCGGAACGTGCGAATCGGATAGGGTCAGCATAGAGCTATTCGAGCCGCATGCTGAGGATTTCCGTGTCTCCAGCACTCTATATTTTACCACAAACCGGGTCCAAAGGCGAATCTTTTTTCGCCGGCTCAGAGGCGCCGGGATTCCGTGCGGGGGCCGGTTTTGAAGGCCTTTGCGTCTTCTCTCCGGCGGTCCGAGGCTCGTAAAAAGCGTCCACTTTTTTCTGGATCCGTCTGATGCTTCCCTCGATCCAGGGCGCCATCTCATCGATTGTTCCGGCCGGTTCCGCGACCGGCCGGAGGGCGAAGCGCGAGGAGTATAACTTCTCGGGCCGGTTCCCCGGTTTCAATTCCACGCTGGTCCGATTAAAAGAAAGCTGGTCCCATGCGCCGAAGTATGGCAGCGCATCGTTTCAATTCCACGCTGGTCCGATTAAAAGCTGCCCGCGTCGTAGGCGTTCACCGCTTCAACAGCCGTTTCAATTCCACGCTGGTCCGATTAAAAGGCGGCAAGAACTTCTTCGTCGACGCCGCGGCATACGAAGTTTCAATTCCACGCTGGTCCGATTAAAAGATTGCCTTTCCGGACGCGTCCCAATAGCACAGATTCGGTTTCAATTCCACGCTGGTCCGATTAAAAGGCGACCCGCCATATCTTCCAGAGAGCAGGAGCATCCGGGTTTCAATTCCACGCTGGTCCGATTAAAAGCTTACGACCACGCGTGAACTATGGGCGGCCAGGGATGTTTCAATTCCACGCTGGTCCGATTAAAAGTGTCGTCCCTGCCTTCCTGTTCGCCGAGGTCAACATTCGTTTCAATTCCACGCTGGTCCGATTAAAAGCCAAACATGGAATAGCCCTAACGGCCGTCCA
>DASRZA010000334.1:0-5800 GCA_035686845.1 Armatimonadota bacterium
GACCTCGATCATTCCGTTTCAGGGAATGCAGGAGATGGTGATGATCGGCACGGCGTCCCATCATCCTTCGCTTCCGCCGCAGTACAGCCAGAGCCCCATCTCCAGCGACCTCACCAACGAGGAGATGTGGAATCTGATCCATATTGGCTACATGCCAATTCAGCTTGTGCTTGGAGTTTCGGTCTATTCGCTTGGATTTGCCGGCGGTATCACTTCTGCGTTCAAGTCGCTTCGCCGCGGTGAGATTCCCGAACTGACGACGCTGATCTACGAAGCGCGCGAGAACGCCATCGGCCGCATCGCCAGCGACGCCAATGCCTGCGGCGCCGATGACGTCGTCGGCATCAAAACCTACGTCTACTCTCTTGGATCGGGCGTCATCGAGTTTATGGCGATCGGCACCGCCGTCAAACGCATGGAGGGTATCGGCACCATCTCACCATCGCTGCCGGCCCAGGCGATTATCAAGGATAAGGATACCTTCGTCAACACCGCTGAGCTCGTCCTCGGCACAAACCTGAACCAGGGCGCCCGGGCGGGAATATAGCGATGCGGAGCGGTCGTTAGGAGCGCGTCAGACGAAGGAGTTTCCGTGGCTGTGATGACAGGTCTGTCGGGGAACGAGATCTACTGCCTGCATTATAAAGGACTGCAGCCGGGTGATCTGGTGATCGGCAACAGCGTTTTCTCTCTCGGTTTCGCCCAGGGCGTTGGGTCTGGTATTCGCACGCTGGTGGGCGGCGAGGTGAACCAGGTCACCAGTATTATCCATGACGGCCGGCAGTTGGGTTATGAGCGGATGGTGGCCGAGGCGCAGCGTCGAGGGGGCGTTGGGATCACCGGGGTGACGAGTGAGCTATCGCAGATGGCCGGCGGCGTTGAGTTTCTCTCGATCGGATCCTGTCTGCACTCCCAGAACGCGGCCTCCGAACAGATTGCTTTCAGTACTTCGGCCGATGGTCAGGAGCTGTACTGCCAGCTCGACGCCGGTTTTCGACCTCTAAAATTCGCTTTTGGCAACGTCGCGTATTCCATCGGGGTTGGGGGCGGTGTGATGGGCGCCTTCCGGAGCCTGAAGAGGGGCGAGGTGCCGCAATACTCCCAGATTTTCAACGAAACCCGCCATCGCGCATTAGAGCGCATTACGGGTGAAGCCCGCGCCGCCGGCGGTAACTCTGTGGTTGGCATTCGCACGTCGATCATCCCATTTGGTGGTCTCCAGGAGATGGTGATGATCGGCACAGCCTCGCACCATCCTTCGCTGCCGGCCGGGTACAGCCAGAGCCCGGTGTCCAGTGACCTAACGAGCGAAGAGATGTGGAATCTCATCAACGTGGGCTACATGCCGATTCAGCTCGTATTAGGCGTCTCCGTTTACTCGCTCGGTTTTGTTGGCGGGGTCACCTCCGCGCTCAAGTCTTTCCGACGCGGTGAGATCAACGAGCTTACGATGCTCATTTACGAGGCTCGAGAGAACGCCCTCTCGCGCATCCGGAACGATGCGGCGGCCTGCGGCGCCGATGACGTCGCAGGCGTCAAAACCTACGTCTATCAGCTCGGTGGCGGGTTGATTGAGTTCATGGCCATCGGCACGGCGGTCAAAAGAATGCCGGGAATTGGAACCGTTTCCCCGTCACTGCCCACCCAGGCCGTCATCGAAGATAAAAGTACCTTTGTAAACACCGCCGAAACCCTGCGGGGCCAGAACCTGAACCGCCAGGGCCGGACTGACCGAAGCCGGGCCTCTGAAAAGAACAAGAGCTTCAAATCGATCTGGGAAGTCCTCTGGGAGGTTGTGAAGTTGCTGATTTTGAGGTAACCACTCGCTGCTTGTGACTGCGGAGTCACACGGCAGACCAGCCGTACCTCGCGCCCCACGCCTCGCGCCTTCGTCCTCCGCCCCGCGCCTGGTACCTCATGCCCCATTGAAGAGTGGTATAATATACCGGAACCACGCTCGGGTGGTGGAATGGCATACACGATTGACTTAAAATCAATTGCCGCAAGGCTTGCGGGTTCGAGTCCCGCCCCGAGCACTATCGAGCAACTTCTTACGAGCCAATCTCCAATGCCAAACCCTACGATTCAGTCTCCACGCAGTATTCGCCAGCCCACTGAGGGCCGCCCGCGCGCGAAGCAATCGGAGAATTCAGAAGTTGACGCCTACATCCGGCAGCATCCCGGGGTGAAGCCGCTTCTCGTCGAAGCCCGAGAGAAGGTGAGGCAGTACTTTGGCGCCGAAGCATCCTTTAACGCCCGAGTGAGAGTAGACCCGGAGTCGGAATGCCCCTGGCTTTACGGCGACATCAGGGTGGACAAAGCAAGATGGGACGATGCGGTCGATGCGCTTGCCCGGCTGGATGATGAATGGTGGCTCGACGCCAAAGCCGCGGCAGATGCGCCGATGACGCTGCTCCTGAACCATGACTGACACCGCGGGAACTGGAGAGGACGCGGCGACCACTCCATTCGAATGGGATCACTTCCTGCAACTCGCTGAGGAATGGAGCGTCGATCCTCGGCAGGCGGTACTCAGGTCAGCGATCAGCCGAGCGTACTACGCTGCCTACATCCCGGCTTGCAACAAAAATCTAGCGAAGAGAAACTTCAACGACCTGGCGCGGGAGGTAAGGCGCAGGAATCCCAAAGCTGGCAGCCACGACGTTACCTGGGGGGCATACGGGGTTTCGGGGCAGCGGCTGAGCAGGCGAGTGAGCGAGCTCGGCCAGAGGATGAAGGACCGCCGCATCGGCGCTGATTACGAGGACGAAACCATGTTCCGAGCGTCACACCAACTCGTTCGGGCCACGATTAATGATGCCAGAGAAGTGATTAAGAGCCTGCGAGTGTTGTAACTTATGGTCCGGGTCGTACTTCGTCTCTAATTCGATCTGACTAAACCGGCTTTAAAAAAGGTGGCGGAATCAGGCAGCGCAAAAGACACTACCGGGCACAAAACCGGGGCAGGAAGACGACGCGTTTTGCAGAGAATGGCATCGCCGAACGGATTTAAAATCAACTGCCGCGAGGCTTGCGGGTTCCAGTCCCGCCCCGAGCATCCAGGGACGCTGAAGGCGCTCACCCTATGCCAGCAATGAACGCCTTCAGACCCGGCCGCCGAAGCGAACCGGGGGAGTATCTACCTCATTTTATCGGTTGCATCAGCAGAAATCAAACCATTCTCGCGGCGCACCGATCTTATGCGCCTCTCCGCCCCTTTATCTGCCGATGGCGCCTCTCAATGCACGCCTTTCGGACCCTCATCTGTTCGTCACGTCAGCTCGCCGCAATGCATCCCAAAGAATCCTGTGAGACCGTCGGCTGCCTCTTTACTGAGCGTTGCATAAGTAACTGAAGATCTAGCCCAGGCTTCACAGTGAAAGTTCTGCAGCATCGAAAAAGGACCGAACGAGGGTCGGTCTCTGCCGAACTCGGCCGATCGCCAGATGGAGTTCCAGATGCAATTCGTCCATATCCAGGCAGGCTACATTACGCAGCTCGGTATCCTTCAAATGTTGCCACAGCCATTCGACCGGATTAAGATCCGGCGCATAGGACGGCAGAGCCTCCACCGTAATATACCTGGCCGCTTGACCTGCCAGAAACGCTTGTACCATAGCCCGGCGGTGTATCGGAGAATTATCCCAGATCACCAGCAGTCTCTTCCCGGAAAGCCGCAGCAAGTGCTCAAGGAAGGCGACGGTGTGCGATCCGTTCAGACTCTCAGGCCGGACCAGCGAGAATACCTTGCCTCCCGATGTTACAGCGCCTATTGCCGACAGATGATCTCGCGTCTGCCATTCGTCCATTGTTGGTGTATGAGCGCGCGGAGCATACGTCCTAACCACCCCCGGCAGGAGGTAAAAGCCCGATTCGTCCACAAAAATGAGTGTAAGATGCTCACGCAGCGCCTTCTGCTTCAAAGCTGGCCACGAATTGTCTCGCCACCGTTCGATGGCCTCTTCGTCTCGTTGGATCGCCCGCGTGATCGGACTCTGAGGGGTCCAGCCCATACGTTTGAGGAGCCGCGACACCTGGCTCTTGCTGTAGGAGACACCAAACTCCTCGTTTATAGCACCGGCGACTCTCTGGCAGGTCCAGACATCCCCTCGGAACCCGTATGCCTCTGCACCGTGCAAAAGAAAACCCGGCAGCCGTCGCAGTTGCTCAGCGTCGAGTTTGGACGGTCGGCCTGGCTTGGGCCGGGAATAGAGAGCGCTTGGGCCAATCGAGATGACTGCCGCCAGCCAATCGCTCAGCGCACCCTCGGAGACATCAAGGGCGAGAGCGATTTCGTTCTGCTTCCAGCCCAGACGAGCGAGTTCCAGCGCTCTGAGCCGCCGCCACTCCCTCCAGTCATGAGGTTCAAAAGCCTTCGGACACATGCTTGATTATAGCAGGCCGACTGGTTCACCTATTTATGCAACGCTCAGTAGGGTGTCGGCGAAGGCCGTGGGTGTCACGCTGTTCACAGCGACTGCCCGGCGCGTTCCTGGGCGATTTTCCGTGCGGATCGAATGACGTTCTCCAGCAGCAGCGCCGCCAGCCCCAGAAAAAACACCGGGCCGCCCCACGAAGCGCCGCCCGGCGCCCGCCCAAACCCCAGCGCCGCGACTGCCAGCCATACGAGAATGAGCAGGGCGTAGCTGCCATCATCTACGAACAGGCCGTAGATCTCTTCGATTGTCGTGCGCAGCGCGTTCATGAATGGACTCCCTCTTCGATTTTTTGAGCGCCATTGGATGTTACCGACCCGGTTTCAAGAGTGAACGCGGCGTCGATCCGCCGCGCCAGCCACACGGCGAGAAGCGCTACGATCAGAAAGCCGCACGCCAATCCCAGTAATGAGAGGTCCTCAGCCGGCCAGTGGAACTGGAGCCCCTCACCGATCCAGAACGCTCCGAACGTGGAAAGTATAATGCCGACCGCGAACTTGAGCGTGTTCTCCGGCACAAGCGCCAGCGGCTTGTGCAGTATAAAGCCAAGAACGATCACAACGATTCCCGCCGCCGCCGCCGCCAGGCCAGCGGGAACGAGCATGTGTCCCGTCGCGCCAACAGCGATGACAATGAACACCACTTCCAATCCCTCAAGCACGGTCGCTTTGAAAGTGGTCGCAACAGCGACCATATCCAGCCGCTCTCGCACGATCTCGCGCCCCTCGCTCAGCTTGAGCGTCTGTTTTTGGTAGATGGCTTCTTCATCGTGCAGGCCGACCAGGCCAGCAGATCTCAAGATCGCCTTGCGAAGCCAGCGCATTCCAAACAACAGGAGCAGCGTCCCGATGAAGAGCTGAAGGTCGTGCAGAGGAATCTGTTGCAGCGCCGGTCCGAAGATAAGCACCAGCAGCGTCAGCAGCGCCACGCCGGCGATGGTTCCGATGATCGCCGGCCGCCATCCCCGCACCGTTCCCACCGCAAGAATAATGGTCAGCGCCTCCACAAACTCCACCAGAGACGCAAGAAATGCCGCCAGCGCCGAGGGTCCCGCATGCGCCCAGTTAATCATAATCCATCATCCTACAACCTCCGTCCAACAATCAGGTTCCTGACGCTCCGCCCCTAATCGACGGAAACCCAAATCAGCAGTCCAGCCAGTCATGCCGGCGTGCATCCTACTCCTTACGGTCGCCAGGCCGGAACGTCACTCTTTCGAACTTGGTTCGGAATCCGGCCGTATCTTCCTTCTCGGCAGACCTCTCTCCCGGCCTCTCCCCTGCGAGGGGAGAGGTGCCCATGTTCGAGCGTTTAGGAGCGCCCGGGTGTTTTACGAACCGGTAAGAGTCGCCTGTAAACCCACG
>DASRZA010000335.1:0-11589 GCA_035686845.1 Armatimonadota bacterium
AACGCTGCCGTTGGGGCAGCCGGGGTGCTGCTGCGCCGCGGCGCGGCGGTGAATGTTCAGGACCAGAAGGGCCGCACTCCGCTGGTGGCGTGCCTCACCTCAGCGAGCTCGACACCACGCGAGCACCCTGAGTGGATCATCGACCTGATGGATCGACTCCTCCGCCACGGCGCCGATCCCAACCTGCCGGAAGCGGACGGCACGACTCCTCTCCAGGCTGCAGCCTGCCGTCCCTGGGGATTCCGGCCCTTTGCCGCCCGGGCGACGACGCTGCTGCTGAAAGCCGGCGCCAACCCCAACCAGGCGGACCAGCACGGCCATACGCCGCTGCACTGCGCCGCCTCCCGGGGTCTCATCGCGCCGGCCGGCCGGCTGCTCCGCGCCGGCGCCGACATCAACGCCCGGTCTGCGGACGGCCGCGCTCCCCTCGACGCGGCAACCACCTACCGCCAAACCCGCATGGTCCGCTGGCTCCTCGCCCACGGCGCCGAGCAAAGCAACGGTGCACAGCAGGCGCGCGAAGAGTAAATCGGACCATGCAGCCCTGCCCCGCCGGTCACTGGCCCATCGGCGCGCCGGCCGTCGGACCCGCCTCCGGGCCTTTTGCTTGCAATCTGCGCCTCGCGGCTCCTTTTTGCGTTTCTAAGTTTTTCTGTGTGGTCTTCGTGGGACCTTCGTGCCCTTCTTGATCGCTTTTCGTTTGCCGCCACTTCTCAACGCTTTTCTGTGTGGTCTTCGTGGGACCTTCGTGCCCTTCGTGTTCGTCTTTTTGCCGGAAAAACGCGACGATGTAAGGCATCTTAGCAGGAGGCCAGGGATGCAGCCCCCCACCGTCTACGTCATGCTCCAAAAACCGGACATCGTCCCGCCGGGTCGTATCATTATATGTCGTCTTCCATAGTTGGGACGGGAAAGGTGAGGGGTTCGATGAGTGGATCAATGCGTTTTCTGATGTGCCGGCCGGACTTTTTTGAGGTGCGGTACGTCATCAATCCCTGGATGGAAGGGAATGTTCATAAAGTATCCCGGCCGCGCGCTATCGCGCAATGGGAAGCTCTGCGCCGGCTGCTCAGCGATCGGGCGTCGAATGATCTGGTCGCGCCCGGACCGGACCTTCCGGACATGACATTCACAGCCAACGCCGGCCTTATTGTTGACCGGACGGTGATTCTAAGCCGGTTCTTTCACCCGGAGCGGCGGGGCGAAGAAGCGCTGTTCGCCCGCTGGTTCAGGGAGCAGGGATTCACCGTCCGGGAACTGCCGGAAGACCTTCCATTCGAGGGCGCAGGTGACGCGCTGATCGACCGGGCGGGCGGCTGGCTCTGGGCGGCGTACGGCTTCCGTTCCGAGCTGGATTCGCATCCCTATCTTGCGGAATGGCTGGATCTGGAGACGCTGTCGCTCCGGCTGGTTGACCGCCGCTTCTACCACCTGGACACCTGCTTCTCTCCGCTTCCGGACGGCTATCTTCTCTACTATCCCCCGGCGTTCGACGCCTATTCCAACCACTTGATTGAGGCGCGCGTGCCGGAGGAGCGGCGCCTGGCGATCAACGAAACGGACGCGCTGCACTTCGCCTGCAACGCGATCTGCGTTGACCGGACGCTCTTCATGCACGCCGCCACCAGGGATCTCGAGGACCGGCTTGAAGGGGCCGGTTTTCAGGTCATCGAGACGCCGCTCAGCGAGTTTATCAAGGCCGGCGGATCCGCCAAATGCCTGACCCTCCGGCTGGATGAACCGGTCCCGGTCCGTGCGGCGGCGGCGGCGAGTGTGGAGAGCCGGGTGGTTCGGCTGGAGGGCCACCTGCTCGATTCCGGGATGCTCAGCCGGGCGCTGGATCACGTGGTGGACTCGGGCGGCAGTTTTCAGGTCCTCCAGTTCCAGCTTGGCGAGCAGCGGCAGAGCGCCTCCACGGCCGAAATCAAGATATCGGCGCCGCATCCGGAAACTCTGGACCATATCGTTTCTCATTTAATCGAAATCGGCGCGGCTCTTCCCGACGCAGAACAGGAAGACGCCCGGTTTCAGCCTGTGATTCAAGCCGGTGTGGCGCCCGATGACTTTTATGCCACCACCATCTACCCGACCGAGGCGCGGGTCGGCGGCCAATGGATCCGCGTGGATGGACAGCGGATGGACGCCGCGATTGCCGTTCATCGATCGCCTTCGGAGACGACGGCCCGGTGCAAGCTGCTGCGTGATCTGAACGTGGGAGATGAGGTGGTAACCGGTGTGGATGGCATCCGTACAGTGCGGCGATCCGACGCCCGGGAGAATCGCCCGGCAGGCGAGTTCGAGTTTATGGGCGCTGGAGTCTCCAGCGAGCGGCGGGTGGAAACTGCGGTCGAGCAGATTGCGTGGGAGCTCCGGCGGATTCGAGACCGGGGCGGTAGGTCGATTGTGGTGGCGGGCCCGGTGGTGATTCATACCGGCGGCGCCGATCGAGTGGCCCGCCTGATTCGCGAGGGCTACGTGCAGGCGCTGTTGGGCGGCAACGCCATCGCCGTTCACGATATCGAGCAGGCGCTGCTCGGCACGTCGCTCGGCGTGGATCTGCAGCGCGGCGTCCCCGTGCCCGGCGGACACCGGCATCATCTTCGGGCCATCAACACCATACGGCGCTGCGGAAGTATCGCCCAGGCGGTGGAGCAGGGGATTCTCGCGCGGGGCATCTTTTACGAGTGTGTGAAGGCCGGTGTCCCATTTTCCCTCGCCGGGTCCATCCGAGACGATGGTCCGCTGCCCGATACCCGGATGGATTTAGTGGCGGCGCAGGAAGAGTACGCCCGGTTAATCGAAGACGCCGACTTGATCTTGATGCTCTCGTCCATGCTCCATTCCATCGGTGTCGGGAACATGACCCCGGCCGGCGTGAAGCTCGTCTGCGTGGACATAAACCCGGCCGTAGTCACCAAGCTCAGCGACCGGGGATCCATCGAATCCACCGGCATCGTCACCGACGTGGGTCTGTTTCTCAGCCTGTTGGTCGAACAGCTCGAACGACTGGATCAGCCGTTTGGGAGGTAGATTCGGTAACAGCGCGCGAAGCGCGATTGTTACCCAGAGTGCACAGCCCTTGACATAATCTCGTTCGCGACCTAACATGGATGCAAGCGCTCTTACTGAACGACGCAGCTTTTAAGCGCGGGCCGCGGGAGATTACCAACCAACGCGCCAAAAAAACTTGCGAGCGTCCGATTGATACAGCGCGATCCGCGAGCGCAACGCCGGCGTGGTAAAGGGCTGCGCACTGGAGGATGAAGCATGGACTGCCCGGACGAGAGGCTGTGTAAATCCATACGGGACGAGAGGGTTCTCGCGCTCGAAAAGATCGCCGCGTACTGCGCCGGAAAAGCCGGCGTCGGGGCCGATGAAATCCAGGACTGCGCAATGACGTTCGTGGAGGGGCGGCTGGCAATCGCTAACCCGGACGCGCCGCTTCCCCCCGCCGCCTGGCTGTACCGCTGCGCGACCAACTTCGCGCACAACTGGCGGAAGAAAGAGCAGCGCCGGGCGGCGCGCGAGGCGGCATTCGCGTCCTCGTGCGAAGACGGTTCCCGCTCCGGAGATGGCCTCACGCAGGACGAGGGCTTGCCCGAGCGAAAGCTGGTCCACCAGGAACTCAGGAAACGGGTCGCGCGGGCTGTGGCGAAGCTCCCGCCGGGCGAACAGGATCTCTACCAACGCTGTCACATTGATGGACAGGAAATCGAAGCCATCGCCAGGGATCGAGGGAAGACGCGCAACAGCGTCGACCAGGCGGTTCATCGAATGCGAAGACATTTGCGAGCGCAGCTGGAGCGGGACGGACTGACCGAAGAGGAACTGCGCGACTATATCGCAACGATATCGCCCCCCCCACCCCAAAAACCTCGCACGAGGACCCTGGAGCCGGAGGAGCCGGACGAGCGATAGATCCGCGGCGCCATGCACCGGAACCGGCTGGCAAAAAATAATCGCGCTGATCGCGTAAGACGCGGCCTCCGAGAGTTGTTACATAGATAGAGGCCCAAAAAAACGGCGGGACGCCCGCTGCCAGGATGCTCGGGACCGGCGCGGGATTTCGAGATGACCAGCCGGCATTCAATCAGCTCAACGCCGTCCTGGTAGTTCGCCGCGGACCGGGCGCCCAGGGCGTACACGGGGGCCGAAAGTTGCAGCCGCGCTGGCCTCACCGTTGGCTGGATGGGGCGCAGAGGAGGGTAATCGCAGATGAGATCGCCGCGCATGAGTGTGGACAAATCCTCAGCCGTAGCGTGGCTGGCGCAGTCGGTGCTCTCCGCTACTTTTGCGACGGCATCTGTGGCGAAGATCGCCGAGTTCGATCAGCTCGTCCGTGCGATCCGCGTCTCTGGCTTGGTACCCGATGCCTTATGCCCAGCCGCGGCAGCGCTGGTAATAGCGGCCGAAATCCTTGTCGCCATCGGCGTCTGGATCCCCCGCTGGCGCTCCAAATCGCTCTGGATCTCGTCCGCGCTTTGCTGGGTGTTCCTGTGGTACAACGCCTGGAGGTGGTGCCAACATATAGTCGTGCCATGCACCTGCTTTGGCGCCATTTTTCAAGTCCCCCCAGCCGCGATGCTCGCGGCGGACATGGTGTTGCTGGCGGCGAGCGCAGGGCTGCTGTGGCAATGCCGGAGGACCTCGGACCCGTACCATTCCGGCGGCCCATCGTGGACAGACCGGTTTGTCAGCACGGCCGCGGTAAGAGACGAATGGTCGGTGTGGTCTGGCGCTGCTGTTATTGGGGCAATTTGCCTGGTGGTAGCGGCGCTCCACCCGGCTCGTAGCGGTCGGGGCGCGCAAAGCGAGCCCGATCCGCAGCCACTGAGGGTCCCGGCTGCTGAAATCATCTCACACTCCGCCGACTTTCGCGGAGACCCCCACGCCCCTTACACGCTGGTGGAGTTCGGCGATTACCAGTGCGGGCCGTGCCGCGCTGCGAACCCTGAAGTGAGCACGCTGTTGGCGCGTTACCCCGGCAGGCTCCGCTTCGCCTTTCGTAACCTGCCCCTCGTTAACATCCACCCGCTCGCGCTCCCGGCGGCGATCGCGGCAGAGATGGCACGGGCGCGCGGCCAGTTCTGGACTGTCCACGACAGGCTGTACTCGAGCCCGCTGGACCGGGCAGCCCTCGATCATCTGCAGCGTTCCCTGGGACCCGACTCCTTGCTCCGGGCCGCCGCGGTGCGGGCGGCCAGGCGCCGCGTCGAGTCGGATGAGCGAGAGGCATCGTCTCTGCACCTGTACTTCACGCCGAGCTTCGTCGTCTGCGATCCCGCGGGGCGCGCTGTTCTTCTGAGCGGGTTAAATCAACTCCCCGGGGTGCTGGGCCGGGGACCGGCGCGCGCGAGCGATAGCGCCGCGGGCCCTACCACTCCCCTCCTGGGAATCGCTGGGAGCGGCGGCCGTTCAGGCGAGTACGGTCGGTGAGGGTGTTTCGCTCGGTGCAATCTGCATCGAAGCGCAGGTCGCCACGAATCAATAGTGATTCAGTCGACTCGAAAGGAGATAGTGATGAATAGATCTTTGCGATTGGTGTTTACGATCGCCCTGGTGCTCGGGGTTGTTGGGGTCGCGCTCGCGACAGACTGCGAGTGTCCTGTTAATGGACATGTAGTCAACCTAAATCCTGGCGGGTGCCAATCGCACCTCTTCGGAGCAAACACGTGCCAAAACGACGAAGCGGTTGACGGCGCATGCAACGCGAGCGATGGCGCCCCGTATGGCTATGCCACGTGCTACGTCATTACCTCCAAATTATCGCACCCGGTTATAGCGTACAACTACAGCACTGCCGACCAAAAGCCGTGCAGCGATACCGATCCTTGTGTTAGGGATACGAACCCTGTGAGCCCCGATCCGACCGTCAAGGACCCGACAACTCGTGACAGCTGCGGCCAACCCTGCCCTTAGGCGGTTGCCGGAGAGCGGCGTGCACGGCAGCGCAGGCGCGCGATCGATACCGGGCTGGGGTGTGCTTCGCACCCCAACCTGCGGTTCGAATGTTCACCAGCGTAGAGATGGGCCGGGACGCGCGTGGGCGCATCCGAGTCCAGATTCGCTGTCCCGGCAGCGCTCGGTAATTGAGGAGGGATTGGACGTGATGATCAAGAACGGTAAGGGAGTTCTGGTTCCCGCGGCTGCGGCGATGTGTATGATGGCTGGACTGCTGTGCCCGCGCCAGAGCGCGCTAGGACAGACGCCGACGGCGGGCGCGGTACCCTTCACGCTGGAGGGAGACTTCACCCTTTCGTGGTTGGCGACCACGGTGGACGTCCGCTCGGCTGTTGTCAGGGCCCGGCAGGCCTCGAACGACCGCCGATATTCGGCCGAGCTGAAGCAGCGCGGACGCGACACCGAGGCGCTGCAGCGCGAAAGAGCCGCCGAACAGTCGGCCAGGGTGTTCCCGACAAAAACCGTGCGGATGACGATCTCCAGACGCGGCCATCGGCTGCTCGCGTTTTGGCAAGACGCTGTGGCCGGGAAGCCAGGGCAGGTCCACATCACGACGTATATACTGGATGGCGCCATGACGTACAGGGGGGATTTCTTCGAGTCGGCGGCGGCGGCCCGCAGCGGCCGGTGGGATCCTGTTTCCGGCGGGTTTCTCTTCGTGAATCGCGGAACACTTATGACGGATATCCTTCCGCTGCCGGGGGTCGGCTTTCCTGAGCTGCCGCTGCTCAGGAACGGTCACCGCACAACCGATTCGGCCGGCGCTCCCGAGATACGCGGAGAATCGCTTGGCATGGGGGTAGGTAATCCCAACGGAGGGTGGCCCTCTGTGCTCCGCCTCGCGGGGAAGGGCGGCAGCGGTCACCCCATGAGCTGCACACTGCTTCTTCCGAACGGCCGCGAGCTGCAAAGGTGGGATTATGCGGGCTTCAGGCCCTTTGCCGGAGTGGCAATCGCCGGCCGAACGACCTTCTCGAACGGCATCTACGTGGAGACCTTCCGGCTCCTCTCCGCCACTGCCAAATCGCTGCCGGCCGACCGGTTCCGGCTCGACAACTGGCTGCTGAAAGGCGGAGACATTCAGCTCAATATCCCGAATCAATCGCCTTACACGTTCACCTTCGCTCCCCGCGACGGCTCGGTCGAGGATCAGATCGCGGGGCACTGGGCCGCGCATGAGCAAGCAGAACGGCAGGCCCGTCAAAGGAGTCTGCAAGGGAACTACTTCAGCGCCGCGTTCATACTCGCGACTATCGCACTCTTCGCGCTGCGGATCGCTCGGCGGCGCAGGCGCCGCTAACGGTGAGCCGTACACAAGACCTACCAGGCGTCAACCAGGGCTCAGACCAGATGAGTTCGAGCGTGAGGCGCATAGCGCAAGTCTGCATTGCCGGGGCGCTCGCGGCTTACTATCTGGTGCCCGGGACGACCTGCACGTACCGTTCACTCCATAACGTACTTCCAGCCGTTGACGTTATGCTGCACCCGCTCAGGGCAGGGCTCGTGGCGTTCGCCGTATTCGTGCTTATCATGCTTGCGTACGTGCGCCGTGTTCGGGGCAGTCAGGCGCCGGAGGGGTTGTGGATTGGCGCGTTCGCTTTGGTCGTCGCGATAACTGCGCCATACCTGTTCGGCGCCTCCTCCGTAGTAGAACTTCGATGCCTGATGGCAGTGATCCCTTTTGGGGTCGGACTTGCCGCGGCGCGTCTCTACGATGGATCCCCCGCCACGTTTGGCTGCCTGGCACTGTTGGGCGCCGTACAATCCGGGATCGCGGTCGTAGGATTCGCGCGGGGCGACATGGTTGATGTCGGTGGTGGCCTCGCCCGGGCATCCGGAAGCTTCGCCGACCCGGGAACGCTATATCCGGTGCTCGCGGTCGCCGCGGTCGCCGCCCTCTGGCTGGCATGCAGCGCGCGGCGGACGCAAGCGTTTGCGCTTTGGACGTTTTGCTCGGCGGTGCTCCTCACAGGCCTTCTGTTGACCTGGTCTCGAGTTGGCGTTCTGAGCGTCGCGGCGGGGCTGGCGGCGCTCGGCGTATCCACCCTGCCGGCCCGCAAGGCGGTCGCGCAGGCGGCGCTGCCGCTGGCGCTGCTCATCTGCGTTGTGTTTCTGCACGCCGGCGCGCCAGATGGTATGGCGATGCAGCCGGACCTCGTCGGCGATACGCCGACTCACTGGCGCGTCGGTGTGCGCACGTTCCGTACGCACTGGATGACAGGGGTTGGCGCCGGGCGGATTCCGCGGTGGGCGCCCCAAAAACCAGGCCGGCAGGAAGAGGGGGGGACTGGCGGGCTGGATCCGCATAGTGAGCCGCTGCTCTGGATGGACGAGTTCGGGATTGGGGGTCTCCTCCTCCTGTTATTCGCGTTCGTCGACGCGGCTCATGCCCTGCGTTCGTCTCGTACGGGAATCGGGGCGCCGACGCTGGCCGCGTGGGCGGTCCTGGGGGTCGTTGCCCTCTTCCGAGGGGTCCTCCTGTACTCTCCAAACCCCGCGGAGCCGTTTCTGGTCGGAGTACTGTTAGGGACCACGCTTCTTGTCGGCGGCGAAAGCTCGGATACCGGAGACGGCATCGCGCCGGGCCCGGCTTCAACGAACGGAGTCCCTGTCAAGCAACCGGCCTCTGAGGCTGGCCTGGTCTCAACTCGATGAAGGCCCTCCCGGCGCCGCCCAGAATCGCTATTCGTATGGGGGGGGCCGGCGTGCGGGCGCTCCTGCCCTGCGCGGCCATGGCGGTGGGTCTCGGCCTCGTTCTTCTCGCCGCGAGCTCGGCCTTCCCGGGAGGTATCGACTACAGCAGCGCGCCCGCAGTTTTTCCCGGGGTGGGTGATGCGGTTGTGTTTCGGGACCTGAGTGTGCGGCCGTGGGCCGGCCACGGATATGCGCCGTTTTTTCCGCTGTATCCGATCCTTATCCGTCTTCTGACGCCTGTTGTAGGAGGACACCGCGCTGTAGCTGCCATCGTAATAAGTCTCATCGCTACATCCATAGGCCTCTGGGCTCTCACCGCCCTCACGGAGCGCTTCTATGGTGATATTATCGCGCGGCGCGCGGCATGGTACGCGCTGCTTTCCCCGGTCTCATTCTACCTTCTGAACGGGTACTCCGAAGGGCTGTTCTTCGGGCTCGCGGCCGTCTGCCTGCTCTGCGCCTCGCGCGCTCGGTGGGGCTGGGCGGGCATCGCGGGCGCCGCCGCATGTCTGACGAGACTCTGGGGCATCTTCCTCTTCCCTGCGTTGCTTGCCGCGTACATCGAACACTGCGTCTCCACACGTTCGGTGCCCGTACGCTGGCAAGACGTGGCCGGTATTATGCTCGTACCCCTCGCCTGGTTGGCGTGGGTACTTTTCATCGGGCACTCATCGGGGAACTTGCTGGAAGTCTTCGTTGTGGAACACGAGCAATTTCGCCGGTCGCTCACTCTACCGTTGGCCGGAATGGGGATGACGATTCCGATGTGTTTCGTCCGGGACTATCCGCTCTGCCTCTTAAACCTCGACAAGCTTGTCTGGGCGCTAGGGTGGGCGTTCGTGATGTGGCACGGGCGCAGGGTCTTGTGGACTCCGCTGCTGGTCTACCTGGCCTCCGGAGCCGCTCTGCTGTGCCTGGCGGCGCCAGAACAGTCGGTGCCCTGGTGGAACCTGGACCGATTCCTTATGGTGTTGGTCGCAGGCTACATGGTCCTGGCTCAGATGCCCTGGCGTCCCGCGGTACACAGGCTTGCCCTGTGCCTTTCGGCCGCACTGCTCCTCGCGTTATGGACCCTGTTCGTTCACGGGTATGCCGGGTGAGAAAGCTGCCTTCGCGGGGCCGGTCCTTTGTGATCCTCCCCACCTTCAACGAACGCGAAAACCTTCCAGCGATGCTTGAGGCGCTGCTGGCGCTTGAGCCCCGCCTCGACGTTCTCATTATTGACGATAACTCCCCGGATGGCACGGGCGCGATAGCCGATGAATGGGCGGGCCGCTGCCCGCAGGTTTCCACAATTCATCGCGCCTCAAAGCAGGGTCTGGGAACGGCGTACATCGCCGGTTTTCGGGAGGCCATCTGCCAGGGCGCCGACGCCGTAGTTACCATGGATTGCGACTTCTCGCACGCGCCGGCGGATCTGCCCCGACTGCTGGCGGGCCTTGCTGACGCCGACATTGTTATCGGCTCTCGTTATATCTCCGGTGGCGGAACCGAGGGTTGGCCTATTCTTCGGCGCCTCCAGAGCCGCGCCGCCAATCAGTTCGCCCGGCGATGGCTTGGCCTCAAGCCCCATGACTGCACCGGAGGCTTCAGGGCCTACCGGGCCAGCCTGATCGCAGAACTGCTTAAACAACCGCTGCGTTCAACAGGATACAGCATCCAGGTCGAGCTTCTGTACCGGGCCGTGCGCTGTCATCGAGCGCGCGTGCTGGAGATCCCGATCGTTTTCTCTGAGCGGCGGCGGGGCAAGAGCAAGAACTCCCTCCGTGAAATCACACAAGGGCTGCGCTCGCTCGTCGGTCTGCGCCGCGCCGTTTCTTACACCTCCGCCATTGAGAATCAGACTGCCCTTTCAGCTCATGAAGAGGTACCCGTTGGTCCAGAAGAGGAGAAAACACCCCTGCAATAATGCGAAGATAAGAGTGATCGCGCGGTCAACGCCGGGCCTGCGATCAGACTGCGAGAGAACGATGGCAAGCGGAAACAGTGTCGCGAGATATCGCGGCAGCCCCAGGACCGTCGCCGCCATGAGCGGCAGCAGGATGATCCCGGCAGCGTAGAGCCAGTACTCCATCCGCAGCTTATCAAAACGAATGATGAGCAGCGCCAGCGCCGCGGCGCCGAACCAGGCTGAAATGGATTGGTCTATCTGGCCGCTCGCCATGCCGGCAAACAGCACTGCGAGCGGATTTGTTAAATGGTGGCCCCAGCCGGCCGCCTGGGCATGGGCGTACGCCAGCGGATCGCCTGTCCGATAATAGTCATAGAACGCGAGGCACGCCAACCCGAGCGGGATGAGCGCCATAAAGAGAGCATCGAACCGAATGCGATTCAGATGGAACTGCTTTTGCCGCAGGTATATCCAGAGTACAGGCGCGAGCAAAAAGATGCCGTTTGGCCTGGTCAGCGCAACTAGAAAGCCGAGCGCGCCGGCGACGGCCCACCGCTCTCGACGCGCGGCGTAAAGGCAGAGAATGGCGAGCGCGGTGAACAGCGACTCCGTGAGCACGGCGGAAAGAACAAACGCCGTGGGGAACAGCACGAAGTATTTTACGGCACGGAGCGCCGTTTCCCGATCGTGGTCCAACCGCGTCAGCTTGAAGAGATAGACGCACGCAATGGCGAGACAGCCGTTCGAAATCAGAACGCCCGCGAGCGCGTCGCTCCGCACAACAAGACTCAACAGCCGGATGAGCAGCGGATAGAGCGGGAAGAAGCCATAATTCGTGTTGAGAGCGCCCGGCGGATGAGTCTGCAGGGAGTAGCCATGCCGGGCGATGTCCAGGTACCAGCCGCTGTCCCACGCGCACCATACCTGGAGCCAGAGCGAATGGGGATAAGGCCATCGCTGCATGGCGTCGGCGCGCGGGTGAAAAGGCGAAACCAATTGATAGGAGATGAGCGCCACCAGCCAGAGCGCGATCCGGGTCACAA
>DASRZA010000336.1:0-10489 GCA_035686845.1 Armatimonadota bacterium
CGATCAGGATAGATTCCATGGTGCGAGATGTTGTAGAGCTGCTGGTACGCAGGCTGGTGAGCCAGCCCGACCAGGCCTATGTTGAAGAGCAGGACTCGGGTCAGAATATCCACATCCAGGTGAGGGTTGACGCCTCCGATCGCGGCAAAATCATTGGACGCCGCGGGCGTGTGATCAATGCCATCCGTTCGGTGGCGGGTGTCGCCGCAGTCAAGGCGGGACAGCGCGTCACCATCGATGTTCCCGACGACTAACCCATCTATTGTGGCCCGGTCGCGTTGATCGGGACCGATCGATTGGAAAGCCGGAATGCGAGGGGAGAGCGCTCGCGCCTTCAAACTTCACAGAACGATGAGATTCACCAGGGTTTAATTGAGCGTGCTCGAACTTCCATAGAAGAGCGAAGCATTTAGAAAAGGCAGCCGGATGAATTCGATTACACTCAAGCGCGGGGTAACACTTATTGCAATTGTTACCGAAGAGTTCAAAGAGCAGCTCGCAGCCGAAATCCAGGCTGCCATCGACGAAGTGGACAGTACCGTCGAACAGCTTGACTCTCAGTCTCGCCGTTATCTGCTTGAGCTTCAGAGGACCAATTTGCAGCAGGCGATGGCCCTGCGGCAGCGGGTGGATGAGGAGCGGCAGAAGCATGCCTCTGTTCGCGCGGAGTTAACACGCCAGCTCGAAGATGTTGGCAAGCTGGAGATTGCTTCCGAATTCAGGCGAGGCACTCTGGAGGGCGTGGTCGAGGTTTCGGTTGGCGATAATCTGATGCAGCTTTTGAATGGCGCCGAGCTGGTCATGAAGGACGGCGTGGTTCAGGAGCTTCGCTATGCGCGTGCCTTGGAGCTGATAGATTCGATGCAGCCTGCCCTTGATCTGGAGACCGAATCCGCGGGGTGAGACGACTTCACCCAAAAGGCCGCCGCGGCGCTTCCGCATCTGCGGGATCACGGCCCCCAGGATTACCGTCTGCGGCATCGCCACGGGCGGGATCGCCGCCCGCCGAGCGCACTCGCCCGGCGCTGCCGGGGTCGGAAGCGTCCGACGAGATCATTATCTCGGAGTTGGTGGCGCCGCATGGTGTGAATGGCCTGGTGCGCGGTCTCACGCTCACCGAGTTTCCGGAAGACCTCGACCGTTTGAAGGAAGTGATTCTGGATGGCCCCAGGCGAGAGATCGTCCGGCTTTTGAAGGTTCAGACGCACGGCCGGCTCCTGCTCTTCCAGTTTGAGGGAGTCGAGTCGTTCGAGGCTGCCGAGGCGCTCCGCGGGATGCAGGTTAAGATTCCCAGGAGCCAGGCTCATGCGCTTCCGCCCGGCCACTATTACGTGGGCGACATCGTTGGAATGGAAGTGTTCACAGAAGATGGCCGCTCTATCGGCCGTGTTCGGGAGGTGCTGCAGACTGGCAGTAATGATGTTTATCGCACCGAACAGGCGCTGATTCCCGCCACTCGCGAGGCGGTCACCACGATGGACGTTCCGGGCCGGCGCATGGTGGTTCAATCGAATCTCATCGTTGAGGATTAGCCTTCCGGGCGTCGCTCTCGATGATCGCGCTCGCGGAATCTTTGATTCCGCCTGGATGCTCAACTGTGCGCTTCGATATTCTGACTCTTTTCCCGAACGCGTTGGAAAGCTGGATTGAATTTAGCATTCTGAAGCGGGCGCGTGAGAAGGGGTTGGTGGAAATCGGGATCGTTGATATCCGTTCCTTTACCACCGACCGGCATCGCACGGCGGATGAGCCGCCCTATGGTGGTGGGCAGGGGATGCTCCTGAAGCCCGAGCCGGTGGTTGCGGCTGTCGAGTCGTGCCTCGCCGATGGGCCGGCCTCTGAGATCCCGGCCCGGGTGATATTGCTCTCGCCACTGGGACGGCGGCTGAATCAGACCATTCTGGAAGGGCTGGCTCGTGAACAGCATCTTGTTCTGATCTGCGGCCGGTACGAGGGTGTGGACGAACGTGTCCGGTCGCTTGTGGTTACCGACGAAATCTCCATCGGGGACTTCGTCTTAACCGGAGGGGAACTGGCGGCGGCGGTGCTGGTAGATGGTGTGGCGCGCCTTTTGCCGGGTGTTCTGGGCAAAGACCAGTCGGCGATTGATGAGAGTTTTACCTCAGGTCTACTCGAATACCCTCAGTACACCCGTCCGCCGGAATTCGCCGGCGAGACGGTGCCCGCGATACTGGTCAGCGGGAATCATCAGGAGGTTCAGCAATGGCGCGAACGACAGTCTCTCCTGCGAACCGCCGCGTGGCGGCCGGATCTGCTTCCCCCCGACTGGCGCGATCGTCTCAGTCCACGGCGAAAGCCGCCGCGCAAACGCCGGGCAAGCGGTCAACAGCCTTGACCCGGGATGAGAGTCTCGTTGATCTTCTGACCCAGTTTTGCGACTATCTCCAGGTGGAGCGGGGACTTTCGCGCCATACCGTGCTGGCCTACCGGCAGGACCTGGCTCATTTTCTGGCATTCATCCAGCTTCGGAAGACGCCGCCTCTCGCGGTGGACCGGGACACGCTGACTGTCTATCGTACATCGCTCGCCGAATCGAAACTGAAGGCGTCCTCACGGGCGCGTCGGCTCTGCGCGGTACGGGCATTCTTCGCCTTTCTTCTCATTGAGGGGCGCATCGAGCAAGATCCAACAGAGACTCTCGAGCTTCCGCAGCTTCCCCATCGACTGCCGACGGTGCTATCGCAGGAGGAGGTGGAGCGGCTGCTGGAAGCGGCGTCCGGCAGCGATCCCATGGCTTTGCGCGATCGTGCGATGCTGGAAACGCTCTATTCTACCGGTCTCCGGGTCTCTGAGCTCGTAGGATTGACCCTGGCCGATACCGATCTGGAGAACGGCCTGGTTCGCTGCCGGGGGAAGGGAAACAAGGAGCGGGTCGTCCCTCTGGGGGAGATCGCCTGCGAGCGCGTGGCGCGCTACCTGGAGTCGGCTCGGACAAGGCTGGCGCGCTCGGCGGATGATGGCAGCCTGTTTATCACCGGCCGCGGCCGCTCCATGACCCGTGTTGCTTTCTGGCAGCTTCTAAGGCGCTGCGCTGAACGGGCCGGCATCCGGTCCCATCTCTCGCCGCACGTGCTCCGCCATTCCTTCGCCACACACCTTCTGGATGGCGGAGCTGATTTACGATCCATTCAGGAGATGCTGGGTCACGCGAAGATTGGAACGACCCAGATTTACACCCACGTTGCGGAAGGCCGGCTCCGCGAAGAATACGACCGGTCCCATCCAAGAGCCTGAACGAGAACCAGATGCGTAGATTTCTCAAACTTGCCGCCAGGGCGGCCGTGGCGTCCATGTTGATGATTGCCGCCGCCGGCGCTCTCCTGGCCGCCCCGACCGCGTCACACCGGCCGTTAACCATGCGGCGCCCGCGCCCGATCGCGCCGGGGCGCTTATCTCGCCGGTACGCTCCAGCACGGCGACTCACGCGGCGCCCGCGTCAGCCGGGATTGCCACATCGATATTTGCGACGGGCGAAGCTAACGAGCAAGCACACTCGGTTGGCGTCTCACGGTCGCCGATATAAACCTGCTGCGCTCGCGTCGCGTCGCTCCGTTGCGGCCGCCCGATTGCTGCGGCGCCGCGTTCCGCGTGCGAGTGCGGCCCAACGGCGCCGCGTTCCGCGCGCGCCTGTGGCCCAACGGCGCGCGCAGGCCCTGAGTTCAGTTCGGGCGCACGGGTCCGGCGCGCGATTGAAACCGGCGGCTGCCACCGGGCATTGGCCGCCTTATGCCGGGCATTGGGCGCCTTCTGAGGAATGGCGCATGGATGGCGCCAACGCCGGGCATACCGCCTCGGTAACCTGCGCGCTTAAAATGCCGCTGCGCCCGGCGTGGCGGCTCAGCGCTGCGGAGCTGGGAGCGCCGTTAAATGAGCCCGCGTATCTCCACCCCCGGATCGTGGCCCGGGGAATGGTGATCGTGGAGATGGACACGCCCGAGAAAATCTCGCTTGCCGGCGTCGACGCCGCGAACGGCAAGTTGAGGTGGAAGCGCGCGTTTCCAACGCCGCAGCTATTCGATGACGCGGGCGTTTATCCGGCCGTGGATGGTGACGGGATTGGTCTCTTCGTAAACCAGGGGCCGGCGCACGGTGGATCGGGAGGACAGTGGGGGCTTTACCGGCTCGGTATTGCCGACGGCCGCGTCAAGTGGCAAACCGGTCCACTTTCATTTGCGGCGGCGCTCAAAGCGCCGCGAGGATCGCACACACTCTTTCGACCGGTAGTCTCATCGTCGACGCTCTTTCTGGTGGCGCCGGATTTCTTCGGGCGCCCGCCGCTGCTGGCATTCAGCGCTGCCTCGGGCGCGCTCCAGTGGAGATCGGACCACACCGGAGGCGATTTGCCCGCGGTGTTGGAGACCGGGCCGCTGGCGCCGCTTGCCGTTTCGGCCGGCTATGCCGCCGGACGCCCGCTTTTGCGCACCACGCTCCTCCTGGATGGCAGCCAGGGACCGGCGAGAGCGGCGGCGCCAGCGGGCGAGGGAGTGGATTGGGAAGCCGGAATCTGGGATTCGCAGGTCGGTTGGGCCGATCCGACCACCGGTCTTTGCTGCGTTGATCTGAAGCGGCTGAGAAGTGACACCAGCTGGCCCACCCGCGCCTGTGTACTCTCCATGCCCGGAGCGGCGCATCTGGTCGATTGGGGTCAAACTGGCGCGTCGTCGCTTTCGGGACCGGTGGAAGACGGGCGGTTGTTCGTGGGGCGCCGCGTGCTTTACCAGGGGAAAACTGTGCCCGCTCTCTGGCGGCAGGATCTGATCACCGGTCACACTGATTGGGCGGTTCGGGGTGGTGACGCCGGGATTCCTCTGGCCGCCGCGCCAGGCATCATCATTGGCAAGGGTCAAAAAGGCGAAATCGCAGTGTGGTCCAGCGTGGATGGGCAGGTTCTATGGCGATCCGCTACCGCCGGACTCGAAGACTGCGTTGTCGGTGATGGAGAAGTCGTCGCCTCCTACCATCGCGCCAATCCAACCGGGGCGACCTCTTATCTCGCGGCGTATCATTAGCAGCCGGGTATTAGGTCTTAGGTCTTAGGTCTTGGGTGATGCGGCCGCGCCGCGCGCGTGCGGGTTAGCCCCAACTGGGTTCAGTTGCGGAGCACGCTCGGGAGCCTGCGCGTAAGGCCGAGCCGCGCGCCGCCGGCCCTGGCGCTGCTGCGGACACTCAGGCGTCGCGCCAGGTTTCTCGTAGGACGCGAATCCAATTCTCGTGAGCCAGTTTGCGGAGCGCCGCGGTATCATATCCGCGCTCTCGCAGCGCTGCGACAAGCCGGGGGAGACCGGTTACGTCGCCAATCTCCTGCGGGATTGTTGCGCCGTCAAAGTCGGATCCGAAGCCGACGCAATCGATCCCAATCCGGTTCACCAGGTAGTCAACATGCCGTACCACGACGCTGATCGGGGTATGGGGATCGCGCGCCCCGTCGTCACGCAGGAATGTAACGCTGAAGTTGACTCCCACCATGCCGTGCGTCTCGGCAATCGCGTCTAACTGCCGGTCGGTGAGATTCCGGGTCGCCGGGCAGAGGGCGTGGGCGTTGGAGTGACTCGCCACGATGGGCGCGTCGCTGAGAGCGGCCACATCCCAGAATCCCTTCTCATTCAGATGGGAAACGTCGACCATGATTCCAAGTCGATTGCAGGCCCGCACCAGAGCCTTGCCGGCGTCGGTGAGGCCCGGCCCGGTATCCGGTGAATGGGCGAATCCAAAAGGGACTCCCTCGGCAAAGAGATTGGGGCGACTCCAGACGATCCCGAGCGAACGGAGACCCGCGCGATAGAACACCTCCAGGGATTCCATCTCAGGATCGATGGATTCGGCGCCTTCAAAATGGAGAATGGCCGCCAGAACGCCCTTCTCAAGACATTGCTCGATCTCACTTGCTGATTTGACGACATGAAACTGATCCGGCGATTCCGCCTCCATCCGGAACAGCTTCGCCGACATCGCGATGACCAGCCGCTGCGCGTAGGCGCGCTCCAGGGCGGGGGGCAGTCGCAGCGTGGTCGAGGGACCGGCTTCCGATGCCGCGGCGGGTGGCGCCGTGGGGTCCGGTGGTAGATGAATGGCGAAGAATCCTCCCCCAAAACCACCCTCCCGTGCCCTGGGCAAATCCAGATGGCCGTGGTCACTCCGCTCGAAAAAGCTGCGGCCCCCACCCCGATCCGGGAAATGGAGATGAAGAAGTGTGTCATTGTGTCCATCAAAAAATGGAATGGTCTCGCTCACCGGACGTTTCTCCTCTGGCATCCGAAGCCCAGTGTGGGGCGATGGCGCCGCAGACGCCTTGAATCAGCGTACATCGTATCCCCCATCCGCAACGGCGTTTCGGAAGCGATTCTCATCCAGTCGCAAACCGAATCCCGGCTCATCGGGCAGGATTACCTTCCCTTCGACAATCTGATACGCCGAGCCGTCCAGACCGGGCGCCGCCGCCTCGTCCCACTCTACAAACGCAAAATGTTGGATCGCGCCACTGAGATGGCAGGCGGCGTAATTACCAAAGAGGCCGCCATAGTGATGCGGCGCTGACCGGACCCCGTATGCGTCCAGCTCCCGCCCGGTCTCCAGCCAGCGTGTAAAGCCGTGACCGGAGATATCGTACTGGATCACGTCAATGAGTCCGGCGCGAGCCCAGTCGATCAGCCAGCGGGACGCTTCGCCCTCTCCATCCGCAATCAGAACCGCCATCCCTGCCGCAGCCATCCACTCTTTGAGATCCCTGTAGAGCACCGGATCCTCATGAAACGGCTCTTCCATCCAGAATACGCCGCAATCCGCGGTCTCACTCAAGACGCGCCGTGTCAGGTTCAGATTATAACCGTTGTTAGCGTCCAGCATCAAAACACTCGCCGGACCTACCGCTTCACGCACCGCCCGCACAATCGCAATATCTCTTTGAACGCCCTCCTCCTGCGGGAGGTGCCTGGCGCCGCGTCCCACTTTGATCTTGAATGCGCGGTGTCCTCTCTCGAAGCCCTCACAAGCTTCAGAAGCGATGAGCGCGGCCGCCTCGCCGATTGAATTCAGCGACAGATCATCAAAATAGAGGGACGTGTCATAGCAGGGGGCGCGCCGCGGCTTGGAAGCGATGGCTAACGCGTCGGTTCGCGCCGAAGCGTCTGTTATCGCTTCCGCCAGCGTGTACACGGGTCGTCCGGTCAACTGTCCAAGCAGATCCCAGAGGGGATACTCGAACCGGCGTCCCGTCTCGCTCACTCCTCGTTCCACGCCGATCAGCTCATCGATGCGTCGCCCTACAAGCGCTGCCGCCTCGTCGCGGTTGGCCCAGCACGCGCCAAAGCCACGGGCGCCGTTATCCGTGGTGATGCGAACGAGCGGCAGCCGGATGCGGCTGCCATGCTCGCCCAGCCGGGCGTTGCTGCCCGCGCGCCGTGGTCGCAGGCCATCCAGCCGGCCATGCTCAATTCGAGCCACCCGCGCGCTATCCATTCGTCTCCTCCCGACGCTGCATAACCAGTATATACTCGTGCGCTTTATTGATACGGAATACCGCCGGATAGCCGAGCGGTCGCATGTGGTTATATTCCAATCTCCGATCCCAGATGATGAGATCATCCCAGGTCCAGCCGCCAGCTTGCATTTCTTTCGCCAGGTCGGAATGCAGTGGATAAAAGTGTGGACCTTTTCGCAGGTCCATGACATTGACGAGACAGTAACCTCCCGGCCGGAGCGCCCGAAGGACGCCGGTGAAGACTTCCGTGAGCGCAGCCAGGAACTCGTCATAATCCTTGATCCGTCCCAGGTCTTCATCCATCTCGCCATAATGCCGGATGCTCTTACTATCCGCCGTGCGCCGCTGGGTAAGGATATCCCAGTAGGGTGGCGATGTAATGCAGATATCGACTGAACCGGGCTTGAGTTTTTCCGGAAGCGCGCGCGCATCCTGCCCGAACAACTTAATCTCACCGCCCGGTATTGATTTCTCGACCTGCAAGCTCTCCTGACGTGTACGAGTTAGATTCACATATTCGGGATTGATTTCGAATCCCACGCCGGCCTTTCCTCGCAGCCAAGCGGCGAGCAGGGTCGATCCACTGCCGGAGAAAGGATCCAGCACCGTTTGATCTTCGGAAGTCGTAAAGCAGTCGAGCAGCCGGCTCACCATGGCCTTCGGATAGATAGCCGGATGTTTGAGCGTTGATTCCTCTGAATCACGCTTGAGGTCGCTCCACACCGAAATAGAATTGCGAGTCCATTCCCGCCCCTCCAGATCATTAGCGCGCCGCTTTCTCGCTTCTCCGACCTTCCCAACATCACGTTGGGAAGGTCGTCGGAGAGTACCGTCCCGACGGCGCTTGATATCCGCTGAAGGTGAGCGCGGCGGGTGCGCCCGTTTTTCGCTGTCATCCATTGATGATAAGCCGGCATTTTCGTGAGTCAAAGGTTCCCCTGATAGACGATTGATTCAGTTGTTTAACACTTTTGAAGGCTCAATTGAGCCACGAGTAACCGCAGCGATTCCAACTTCTATCGCGATGGCCGACAATATAGATTGCTGCCCGGTTCAGGAAATCCCTTCCCGCGAAGCTGAAAAATCTCATTAAAGGCGAGCGGTTATAACGAAAGTCGGAATGAAATCGCGGAGAAGCAAATCGTTTAGCAGAGGAAGCTTTTGACCGATGATCACCGCGCAAACCATTTTTCGACCATGATCGCCGGTCGCACGTGCGCGAAGTGTCGGTTGAGCAGCCGGGTACTGAAGCGCAAAACACAATGAAATCCCCCGAAGATCAGCAGGCGACCACCCGGACGTCATTTCTCCGCCGGTTCGTAACGCGCTTCCGCCGTAGGAGGCGGGTTCACGTGGACGAAT
This sequence comes from Armatimonadota bacterium, assembly GCA_035686845.1. Taxonomy (GTDB): domain Bacteria; phylum Armatimonadota; class DASRZA01; order DASRZA01; family DASRZA01; genus DASRZA01. The sequence goes on from DASRZA010000336.1 coordinate 8,861, forward strand.
CCTTCTGGACCATCGAATCATGGGCGCTCGCCGTGGGCTGCTTGATGAGCACGGAGTATTCAAACCGCCGCTGCCCTGGTGAAGGATTAGTAGCGTCTTCCTCCACTAAGGCAATGGGCTGCAGCGCGCCGCGCGTCGTGGTCGGAGGCGCCGGTCCCGGCGCCGTCGAAACCATTTCCGATGCGGTTCAGAACGCCGTCCCCGGTACACGAATCCTGGTGCGGCCTGGTTGGTATCGTGAAAGCGTTGTCCTTGACAGACCGGTTGAAATTATCGGTGACGGGCCGGCCGATAAAATTATTATCGAGAGCGTGGACGCTCCCTGCATCCTGGCGCGTACGGGGCACGCTCTCGTCCGGGGTCTCACCATGAGATCCAGTGAACATTTCACCGTCGAGATCGGTGAGGGCGAGATGATTCTGGAAGATTGCGATCTCTCGAGCGGATGGTTCGCCTGCATCGTAGCCCAGGGAGATGGGACTAATCCCACCATTCGCGGCTGCAATATCCATGACGGTCAGCAGCGAGGAATTGTATTCACGGAACATGCCGGTGGCATTGTTGAAGACTGCGAGATCTATCGGAATACGCAGGCAGGGGTGATGGTGGAGAGGAGCGCGAATCCGCTCATAAGACGATGCAAGATCTATGACGGCAACGCGAGCGGCATCCACGTCACCGGCGGCGGCGCCGGCGTCATCGAGGAATGCGAAGTTTTTGGAAACGCGGGCGCCAATGTCGACGTTGAGCAGGGCGGAAATCCAATCGTCAGGCGCACTCAGATCCACAACGGCGCTCGCCAGGGCGTCTACTTCACCCAGTACGGCCGCGGTGTCCTGGAAGAGTGCGAAGTTTTCGGCAACGGGTGGGCGGGCATCGCTATCCTGGGGAACAGTACTCCGGAAGTCGTTCGCTGCAGAATTCATAATGGCGCCGAGAACGGAATTCTTATCTCGGACGCCGATGGAACCATTGTTGAGTGCGACATCTATGGGAATGTCGAGGCCGGCGCCCTCGTCACCCGCGCCAGTAATCCCACGCTGCGCGAATGCCATTTCCACGATGGGCCGCAGTATGGGGTGCAGATTACAAGGGGCGCCCGGGCCGACTTCGACCGCTGCGAGTTCAGCCGGAACGCCTGGGCTGGCGTCGAGATCAGCGAAGGCGCCGCGCCGCGGATGCGCCACTGCCGGATCCATCATGGCCTGGACGCCGGAGTCGCCTTTCGATCCGGGGCGGGTGGTTCGCTCGAGGAGTGTGATGTTCGCAGTAATGCTCGCGCCGGGGTCCTGATTGAAGCGGGATGCGATCCCGTGATCACCGGTCGGATTGACGGGATCCTTCACAAACACTCGTCGACCTGCGAAGCCGCGTCTCCCGTCCTCTCCGCCAACAGCGTCCCCGATGGGGAGACCAGCGACGGCGCCGTCGCCGCGTAGTCCTGAAAAACAGGCGCGGGGCGCGAGGAGCGGGGCCCGAGGCGCGGGGCGCGGGGCGCGGGCTATTTGGCTTAACTCATCCTTCATTCTTTGAGAAGTCCTCCGTCCCACCCTCTCACCCTCTCACCCACTCACCCACTCACCCACTCACCCACTCACCCACTCACCCACTCACCCACTCACCCACTCA
>DASRZA010000337.1:0-27599 GCA_035686845.1 Armatimonadota bacterium
GTGTCGTGGAAGGATGTGTTGGATTGCCCCGCGCTGATGGTGGTATAGGGCCCGCCGCTTGCCGTCCCGCGCTTCACAGAATAACTGGCTGCCTCCGCGGACGCGTCCCAGGTGAGATCCACCACCATGTTCCCACCCACAGCTGTCAGATTCTGGGGCGCGTCGAGCGTCGGAACGTCGACCTTTACCTCGTTGGAGTTCGGGCTCTCACCCGTCGAGTAGTTGGATGTCACCACGTAGTAGTAGGTGTTGCCGTTGATCACGCCGCTGTCGGTATAGGTCGTGGCGTTCTGCCCACTGCTGATCGTCGTGTAGGGTCCGCCGGTCACGGTTCCGCGCTTTACGTTATAGCTGGTGGCGCCCGGTGTCGCGCTCCAGTTCAGGATGACTTCACCTTCGTTGACCGACGCGACCAGGTCGCTGGGACCGGGAGGCTCCGGCGTCGCGCTGACCTCGGCCGAATTACCGCTCTCCGAGCTCACGTCGACCGCCGAAACGACGTAGTAGTAGGTGACGCCATCTGTAAGGGGAAGGTCGGTGTACGAATTGGTCGTTACGTTCGCGATTGTCGTGTAGGGACCGCCGGATGAGGCGCTTCGCTTCACGTTGTAGCTGAGAGCGTGGGGTACCACATTCCACTGTAGAGAGACCTGTTTCTCGCCGGGGAACGCCTTGACTCCCGTTGGCGTGGGGAGCAGCGGCGTCGCAGAAATAATATTGGAAAACGTCAGCAGCACGCCGTCATCTGCTATCACCACGTAGGTGTATCTCTGGCTGTTGGTGAGCAGTGTATCGGTGTAATTCTGTTGACTACCTGGAATATTCATCGCCAGGAGTTGGAATCCGCCACCGTCGGTCGCGCGTAAAATGTCGTACGTCCAGGTGGGATTGCCGGTACAACCGTCTACCGGCGACGTCGGGGCGCGCCATCTAAGCTGAACCGTGGTGTTACCCGCCGCGGCGGTGAGCCCGGATGGAGCGTTGAGTTGGCTCCAGCTCAGCGTTATACTACCGGTAATTGCGCTGCGAGCGCTGTCGAGTTGGATAAAGTACTGTGTCCCCGCCGCCGCCTTAAACTGAACCTGCCCCTCGGAGCCGGTGGTCGCCGTCACCGGCGTCAGGGCCGCGACGGTCGCGGGGTTAGCCGAGTCAGTGTAAATGCCAATGGTGACATTGAAGTTTCCGGCGCTGGCGAGGAACGTCGTGGCGCCGCTATTGTTCGGGACCCAGGTGTACCAGATACTGAATCCCGAAGCCAATGGAACGCGCGGTTCGCCAGTTTCCAGGGTCGCCTTGATATTCGTTCCCGTCACCGATCCAGGCTGAGAGTTGCAGCCGGCGCCAATAAAGATTGCATTGGCAATGTTGTCATTCGCGGGCGCCTGCGCGCTCGCGGGCGCCGGACGGCCGGCAACTCCTATGAGGGTCGCCAATAGCACTGCAAGAATAAAACGGAATGAATAGCGGACTCGGTTCATCATACTCCTGGCCTCCACTGCCTTCTGCCTGCAGGACTGCTGCCCACTGGAAAACGAATGCCTTCCTGAAATCGCCATGTCTACAGAGTCACTCTTCGGCCGGGTTACCGCCGGCCGAAGAGCGAGTAGGGATGAGATCGAATCAATCAGGACGCCGGCTGTGTGTACCGGAGCGTTATCGATTGATTCATTGATACCTGCGGATCAACGTAGATCCAGTAGCCTGCGAAAGGCTGCAGGCTTGTCGCCTGGACGTACTGGCCCTGTGAGGCGGAATAGCCCCACACGATATTACCCACTAGATTGGCGCTCATCGCCGCCTGCAGGCTTATAAGCGTGTTCGGTGGGTTCGCGCCTACCTGGAATGCCGCACGAATCTGAAGAGCCGTCAGGTCGAGCGGCGTCAGATACGGGTCACCGATGAGGTTCCAGCCCGGCTGCAGCGCAACTTCGAACGGGCTGCTCACCGGCTTGCCCGCATTCAGGAATGGGGTCGCGGCCGTTTCGCGGATCCAGTAGCCTCTCCCCGGCAATGTTTGTGTGCCGGAGATCGGGAGGTTCGGATAGATCTTGTAGCTGTTTGACGCCGCGTCATAGCCTGCAATGGGCGCACTGCCATCGCCGGCGACCGGCAGCCCGAACACCTGGGCCGCGGTCACTCCCGTTCCGTTGTAATCGAACGGAATGCTCACTAACGTGATTCCCTGCTGGAATACCGCCAGCGGGCTAATCGTGAAGTCCTGGACAGTGACACCACCATTTACGGTCGATTTCACGGTTACGGTGGCCGGGGCCACCGCCGGCTGCCCGGCGGGGAGGCTGAGCTGAACGGTGTACGTGCCGTCAGTCAGGTTAGCGAACGAGTACTGCCCGGAGTTATCCGTTGTTGTTGTCGAGAGCGTCAGATTTGCAGCGCCATTCAGGAGCTGCACTGTCACGCCCGGCGCCGGCGACGATACGACGCCCGCGCTCACCGTAACCGTGCCCTTAATCTGGTCGGTTCCGGTCATGACGGTCGCCAGGTTCGAATAGTCCGAAGGACCGGCCGTGTTCACCGCGCGCACCCGGTACACGTAGCTCATATTAGGAGATACGGTGGTATCGGAATATGACCTCGCGTTAGCGCCCACCGTCGCGATCTGAGCGAAGGTCCCACCGCTGATTTCGCGCTCGACTTCAAAGCTCGTCGCGTCGCCCGCGGTATCGGTCCAGATCAGATTCACCTGCGTTCCGGAAACTGCAGTCGCCGTCAGATTCATCGGCGCAGCCGGAGCGGTCAGCGTGGTCGCGCTGGCGGTCGGATTCGGTTCCGCTGCGTCTCCACCAGGATTGCTGGCGATCACCTTATACGTATACGTGGTGCTCGCCTTCAGTCCGCTGTCCTGGTAGGATCGCACGTCGGCCCCGAGCGTCGCGATCACGGTAAACGAACCGCCCGCGGTCATCCGCTCCAGCTTAAAGCTGGTGGCGTCGCCAGTCGTATCTGTCCAGGCGACGGTGATCAGGGTGCTGGAATTGGCCGTCGCCGTTACTGAAGCGGCCGGCGCCGGCGGGTTGGGGGGCGTAACGCTTACCTCGTTGGAATTCGCGCTTTCGCCGCCAACACCGTTCGCGGTAACCACATAGTAATAGGTGGTCCCGCGGGTCACGCTCGAATCGGTGAAGCTGGTCGCCGTAATTGACGGCGCGATGGTCGTCGTCTCCTGCCCCGGGGCCTGCCCGCGCTTCACGTTGTAGCTGGTGGCGCCTGCCGACGCGTTCCAGGTTAGCATCACCAGCCCGTTACCCGCAGCGCCGACCAGGTTCAGGGGCGCCGCCGGCGGCAGCGGCGGTGTGGCGCTGGCCTCAGGTGAATTGGGGCCATCGCCGTCCAGGTTGCTGGCAAACACCACGTAGTAGTAGGTCGTTCCCGGAGTCAGGCCGGTATTGGTGTAGGTTGTCGCCGTGACGCCGGACTTGATCGTTGTCTCCGCGCCCGCCGTCGTAGATCGCTGGATGGTATAACTGCTCGCGTTGGTCACCACGGGCCAGTCGAGCGTCACCTGCGCCTTGCCAGCGGTCGCCGTCAGAGTCGCCGGCGCCGCGGGCGGGAGCGGTGGCGTGATGGACACCTCGTTGGAAGGTGTTCCCTCACCACCCAGGTTGACGGCAGTGACAATGTAATAGTAAGTCTGGCCTTCCGTAAGCCCTGTGTCGACGTACGAGGTTCCAGTGACGCCGGACTTGATCGTTGTCTCTTTACCGGCGGCGGTCCCGCGCTTGACGTTGTAGCTTACCGCCGTCGTGGATCCCGTCCAGGTGAGCGTTACGGTGTCTTTCGCCGTAAGCGTCGCCGTCAGACCAGAGGGCGCGGAGGGCGGCGGCAGGGGAGTGGCGCTCGCCTCATTCGAAACCGGTCCCTCGCCCGCGCCATTCACACCGGACACCGTGTAATAATACGTTGTGCCATTCGTAAGGCCGGTGTCGGTAAAGGTCGTGCCTGTCACGAGGGTCTTGTACGAAGTCTCGGTCCCGGGTGAAGTAGACCGCTCAATGTTGTAGGTGTCTGCGCCGCTCGCCGCGGTCCACGACAGTGTTACTGTCATGTCTCCGGGAACCGCCGTGAGATTGGTCGGCGCGCTCGGCTTAGGCAGCGGTGTGGCGCTGACCTCATTGGAATCAGGACTTTCGAGACCGCCAACGTTGGCAGAGACCGTGTAGTAGTAGGTTGTGCCATTGGTGCGTCCAGTGTCGGTATAGGACGTTCCGCTCACGTTCGCCTGTATAACGGCCTCCTTGCCGGATACGAGGGAGCGCTTGACGTTGTAAGTGACTCCGGTCCCCGGCACTGGGTCCCAGTTGAGGGTGACCGTGGTGTCTCCGGCGACCGCGGTGAGGTTCATCGGAGGAGGGATTGTTTGAAGCGCCTGGTTCTCCACCAGTGTGGCGCCGGACTGCACAACAATCGGACCGAGGCTTGTATCGTCCTTCGTCTTCGTCGCGGTTACGTAGCCCTTTGCGCTGAAGGTCATTACGTAGGCCGCTTGTTTAAGACCAGGCGGCGGAGGGGTTTGTATAGCGGGCACGTTCGGCAGCAGGTAATTGCCGTTTTTATCAGTGACTCCCGAGACGCTGATACTCGGGAACTGGGTATTTGACGCCGTAACGGTTGCGCCGGCAATCGGCGCGTTCGTGACGGCGTCGGTCACTTTTCCGGTGATAACTCCGGGAGGCTCCGCTGAAACGAGCACGGCATAAGTCGTGAATGCGACTGAGCCTGCCTTCCCCAGGACAATCGGATTGTTGTGAATCTGGGTGTAGCCCGGCGCCGTGGCGTAAAGTACCGTATCCGGTCCACCCTCCCTCCGGTTGACAGTGCTGGCGGCGCCAGTTACACCAATGCTCGTGCCGTCGTCCTCTTGTGGCCCGCCGCCGCCGAAGCCGCCGCCGGTAGGGATGCCGTAGAGGGTGAAGGTGCCGTCGGCCCGGCTGAGCGCGGAAGCGATCGGAGGGGCGGACGGTGGACTTGTTATCAGACTGGCGGTCACAAGCACGTTCGGCTGCGGCCTGAGCTGCCCATCCGGCTCCAGAACGTTAACGATTCCGTTTACCGTGTTGTCTCGCAGCCAATCAACGATACCGTGCATCAAGAGCGCACGCCTGTTGAAGGAACTGATCTGATCGACCGGCTGCGTGATCGTTTTGGTATAGTCCAGCGGGTTGTTCGCCGGGTCCGGGATTTTGTAGTCCCACATGAATGTCTGGTAATCGTCGTTGATTCCCTCAATTCCAAACCCCGAGTAGACGGTCTTTGCGGTAGTGTCGCTGTTCTCGGTCGACACCACGTCAGCGTCACCATTCTGGTTGTACGCGGCGACCGTTGTGACGGATGCCGGCGGCGCTACTGTGGTGACGGTGTCGGGGAAGCCATTGTCATGCGCGCCCTCAAAAACGCCATTCGGGTTGTTGAAATAGTAACTGCCATTGATGAATCCAGCCCCGTCGGACCAGTGCGGCAGCGGCGTGAGCGGGCTGTCTGGCCCCTCAAGTGGATTGACGAGAGCGGGCCCCCACCGATCCCCGATGGGATTCGCGATTCCGACCGGATTGCCGCCGTTATCCGTAGCGGCGCCGCCAACCGGCCCGTCGATGTCCTTAAGGAACTGCACGCCGAAGTTCTCGCGCAGGAACTTGTGCGAGGGAACGTTGGAAGTCGGATCATCCAGCGAGAGCGCCCAGGCAATGTCCTGCCCGGTGAGGTAAAGCCGCCCGCCAGCCTGCACAAAATCCTGCAGCTCTTTCTGAATGTTCCCGTCCAGGATGGTTCCCGCGCCAACGTACTCGTCCGCTGTGAACGGCGACGCCCAGACAACACATCTCGGATGGCTCTTTCCGGGAATCGACTTGTTCACGTCGGTTGGATCGGTTTCGAGCACCGGCACCGCGCCGTAGGCGTCCAGCGCATCCGGAGGAATCGCGCCCCTGCAGACGACCCGCCAGATGTCGTACGCGTCGAAGTTCTCCGCCTGAAACGAGTTCGATTCAAACTCGGTCTCTTCAGCCGGCCACCCTACGGTGTTATTCTGCTTCACCCGTGCATCGATATTGTACGGCGGCGGGGCGTCTGGGCCACCGGCGACAGTATTTGAGAGGTCGTTGCCGTGATTTAGGAGGCCGTTGTACATCGCGTCCACCCAGGATCCTGGCCCCAGAGTATTGGTGTAGCCCCAGAGGTAATTGCCCTCGACAGGTGGCTTCGGTAGCGTCATGGGTGGTATAAAGTCGACGGTGTTGAGATCGTCAACAGCGTTGCTAGGGGTCTGGAATCCGACGAAAGGCAGGGGCGGGGCCCCGCCGCCTCCCGGTCCGGTTCCAATCTTGTCAAGTGGATTGTCGGTGAGCCATGATTCCACGCCGAACATGGTTCCGAACACGTCGCCGCCCCGGCGCAGGATGAACGGCTGCGGCGTCACATAATCCGCCACTAGTAGAATCGGGCTCTTGCCGGCGGTGAATACCTTGGTGCTGAAACCCCAGATATTATCGTAGTCGATGGCGTTGCCGTCATTGTCCTGGGCGATGACGTCGAGCAGATAGTCGGTGTCCAGGTTCGGATCGGTGACCCACGTCGCCGAATAAAGAGTCGGGTCGTTCGTGGATGGCTGGAGTTCAATGCTATCCGCAGGCTGCCCGCTGAGTATACCGGTCGCAAGCCCCTCGTTGCCGCTCGTCTGCAAATCGAAAGGAAGATTTTCCATGCCCTCGTCTGTGTAGCTGTAGGTCACCGGATTGATCGGCTGATACCCCACCTCATCATAAGATCGATAAATAGGAAATGGTCCTATGAAGTTGGGCTGGTTAAACGGCAGAGGGAAGGACTCGACCTCGTAGATACGATGTCCATCCAGGACGAGCGGGGCTGGATAGGCGTCCCCGTAGTTATTCACGTTACCTGCGTAAAGGTTGATTCCGTTGATACTATTTCTGATCGTCGGCAGTCGTGGATCTTGAAGATAGCTGTTAGGATTCTTGATCTGTGCGTAAACGTGCGCTACGCCTGAGTGAAGGTCAGCGATACGAACGCTGATCGTCACCGGTTGACCGGGCGCGGTGAGCCTTGGGGTGACTGTGGGCAGCTGCACGAGCGCCGGCGGCGTGAGGTCGTAGATCTCAGTCGACCAGAGATCATACCATCCCTGCGGCGAGGTGAACGGCGGCTGGGTTCCATACGGAACGCCGGAATTGCTGGCGTAAACGATCCGGTTCGCGGTCACGGAGTCGCCGGTGATTGGATCCGTCTTTGTCTCCGGAGACCATGCCGGAGTAATGTCGTTGAATGAGTAGCCGGGATGCTGGGTATCTTCCGCCACGACGACAGCCGGTCTGAGGCCCTGGCCCCGTGCGGCGGTCTCGGTGTAAGGAATGCTCTGCACAACGTCTTTGTACGCAATCGGCACGCGGTATATACCAAACGTCGTACCGACGCTGTTTGCCCCTTGCTCCGCAAGGTTGGGATCGGCGGAACTCTTGCGAGTGCTGGCGAATGTCAGGGAGTCGTTGTCGGGATTATCGCCGGTGAAGTCCGCTCCCTGCGGCCGCCACGACGCATACTCATCGTCGCTGCCGATGCCCGACGCGGCGCTCACGTAGTCTGTAAACGGGTACGACGCACTGGAGCTGAGCACAAGGTCGCCATTGGCGTCGAGGCCGCCGGTAACGTGGGAAATGATCCAGATTCGATAGTGGGTCCCATCGTAGCGAGTAAAAGCAATGTGAACCCCGCTTGGCTCCCACGCCGGCTGGCTGTCGTCAAAGTTGGCGTTTGCCGCGTCCTGGCCCGTTCCCGTCAACTGGAGCCGCGGGCTTGTCGTGGGGTCCACTCCGGCGGATGTCACGGGATATACGATCCAGATCTTGTTGGCGCCTCCCGGGTTTGCCGGCGTGCGCTCATTATCCTGAAATGCCAGCACCGTGCTGCGGGACCACGTCGGATGGGTCTTATCCCCGGGGCCAGAGGTGATCTGAAAGTCAACGCCGGTATTGAGGTTGAAAATATGAATTTGGGCGATTCCCTTGTCGGCGCCATTCACATCGCGAGAAGAGTAGGCGAGAAACGTACCGGTCGGGGAAACTGCGGGCCATTGTTGGTCGGTTCCGAGGGGGCCCATAAAAGTCGACCCATTGTTGACGCCTACCGGAACCTGAAACGAGCCGTCGCTCTTCATTTCCCAGAGATGAAAACTTGGCGGCGTTCCGGCTGGATCGCCAGGATAAGGTCGGTTGGAAGCGAAGTAAACGGTGCTCCGATCTGCGCCATAAACCGGTTCGGTGTCGGTATAGGGTGTCGCGGGAAGCAGCGAGCTCTTCGGCACGGCGTTGGGATCCCCGGAAAGGCCGGTGAAATCAAAGAAAGTGAGGTCCAGGTCCCGGGGTGTCTGCTGCGCTAGCTCAGGTCCGGTACCCGACGTTGGACCCCCTCCGGCATTGGGCTTGAGACCTTGCGACTGGTATCGCAGCCCGCCGGGAGTCCGCGCGAGGTCGTGAGCTAACCGGGCCAAGTATCCTCGCTGTAAGTAGGCGGGGAGTTCAATTCCTGGGCGCGAATGAGGCGCCAGACGTTGATTTGAACCTGCGCCGGCGGACGCGGCGCTCGCGAATGACGAACCGAACGCAAAAAAAGAACCGCAGAAGATGCACAAAGCCGTAATGGCCAGCCGCGTGAGTCGCAAAGCCGGTTGATTCATAGGAATACCCTCGTGAAGCGTCGATGCACTCTGGGAGATAAATTGGGCCGTTCACAGCCCGGCCCGGACCTCCTCCTGAAGATCCTGTTAGCTGCTCTTTCGGACAGACGATAGAGATAAAGGCGAAATTAACCCGGAGAGGTCGGGTGATCGCCAGATCCTGAATCGGTTATTTCACCGAATGTATGGCGGAGTCCTTTTCCGAATCTCGAATCTCGATCGGCCGTGCTCGGGGAGGCGAGCTGCTTCTGTCGTGAGCCAGGCCGCGAAGTAATCGAACCGGCGGGGGGGCGCCGTCGGTTCTTCACTCCTTTACAACGCCAGTCGCCTCTGAGATGGCGTTTCAATCCTCAGCGGCCCTTTCGAGTCGCTGCAACGCTAACCCGGCATAGCCGGAACCAAGTCGCGATTCCTGCGCGTTTTGAACGCAACTTAACTGATAAGATACTAATGGCGAAGGCCGGGAACGGTTTCCGCCGTCTGCTGAAGCCATTATAACAGACGGCGGGCGGACTGTCACCCTGCCGGCGGCGCCGACGGGTTGGTGAATATTAACATCACCGGTAGGTTGTTCGAGCCGACCGGGTTCACGTAAATCCAGTACCCGACGAATGGGTCGATACTGGTAGCGGTTGTATACTGCCCCTGATCCGTTGAATACGCATAGAGAGTCGGGCCAATCACCTGGCTGCTAATCGCGGTCGAGAGGGTTATCGGGCTGTTTGCCGCGGAATTCCCGAGCTGGAACGGAAGCACAACCTGCAGACTGCTCAGACTGACCGAGGTGGTAAACGGGTCACCGATCAGGTTCCAGCCAGGCGAGAGCTGGATGGTGAACGGACTTGTTACCGCCCGGCCAACATCAGCAAGCGGCTGGGCCTGGGTCTCCAGGATCCAATAGCCTCGCCCCGGCAGTATCTGCTTTCCGTTGCCTCCGGGAAGGTTTGGATATTGGAGATACGCCGCCGACACCGGATCATACGTTACGAGCGGCGCGCTGCCGTTCGCAGAGACGGGCAGCCCGAATAGCGCCGCCGCATCCACGGGATTGGCGCTGTAGTCGAACGGCAGGCTCACCAGGCTGATACCCTGCTGGAACGTGTGCAGCGGAGTTAGTGTAAAGTTCTGCACCGCGGCCCCGTTGTTCTGACTCGGGCTTACGGTGATCGCCGCCGACTGCGCTGTTTGGCCCGGCGGCGCAATCTTGACGGTGTACGTACCGCTCGCGAGACCTGGGAATAGATAATCTCCCGAGGAATCGGTGGTATCGCTTCCGATCTGGTTGGCCCCCGAGCTGTCGAAGAGTTGAACGGTGAGACCGGCCACCGGTGATATCGACCCGCTGCTCGCCAGCGTAACCTGACCGGATATCTGGTTGGTAGCCGTGCCGGCGCTCGCCTCATTCGAATATGCCGACGCGCCACCCACGTTGACCGATTGAACCCGGTACGTGTAAATGACGTTCGGGCTCAGCCCGGAGTCGGTATAGGAAGTGATGTTCGGTCCCACCTGGGCAACGGGCGCAAAGCTCCCGTTCCCGCTCTTCCGCTCGATCTTGAAGCCCGTCTGATCGTTGTTGTTATAGATCCACGAGATCGTGATCTGAGTGCTGGAAGTCGCGGCGGCTTTGAGCGAAGTAGGCGCGCCCGGCGGCAGCGGCGCCGTGGTCGCCGTCGCCGTGTTTGAAGGCGCCGAGTCGCCATTGGCGCTGGTCGCCAATACCTCATAAGTATAGGCCGTGTTGGCGATCACCGTATTATCGAAGAAGGCGCGGGCGCTGCTGTCCAGGACCGCGATCGGGGTGAACATTCCACCGTCACTCTTCCTGTCGATCCGGAAGCCGGTCGCATCCGTCGCGTTGTCGGTCCAGGATAGATTGATCTGGGCAGGCGAGCTGGCGACAGCAGTGAGGCCGGTTGGCGCAGCGGGCGCCAGCGGTGTAGTGGCCGTAGCCTCATTGGAATAATCCGAATCGGCGATCGCGTTCGTCGCCCGAATGCGGTAGGTGTAAGTGGTGTTCGGGCTTACGGTAGTATCGGCGTACCGCCGCTGATCGCCCGTTACCTTGTCGATCTGAGTGTAAGTTCCGCCAGCGACTTTCCTCTCGATCTTAAACGCTGTGGCGTCCCCGGCGGTGTCGGTCCAGATCAGGTCCACTTCGTTGTTGGCAGCCGCCGTTGCGACGAGGTCGGTGGGCGTAGAGGCCGGGTTGACCGGTGTCGTGGCGCTCGACGGTGTGCTAAATCCTGACGGCCCCGCGCTGTTCGTGGCGCGCACCGTATAAGTATAGGTGGTACCCGGCGTCAGTCCGGTATCCGTATAGGTGGTCGTGTCCTTCGCTGTCGTCGTCAACAGCGCCGCGGCCGCAGTCCCACTCTGGCGAAAGATATCGAAGCCGGTTTGATTCGAGCTGTTGGATGTCCAAGTGAGTACAATCTCGGTGGCGGACACCGCGGTGGCGCTCAGATTGGTGGGCGCGGCCGGCGGGTTATCCGGGGTGGTCACCGAAACCGCCGTTGAAGGCGTCGATGCGGTTTGACCGAAAGTAGCGACGATCTGGTACTGGTAAGCCGTTGCCGGAAGCACGGTGGTGTCGGAGTAGGAGCGCACTGGCTGCGCCGGATTGGGATCTTTAACGACGATGGTCACCGATTTTGAGCCGTCACTGCGCAGCAATTCAAACCCGTCCTCATCACCCGAGTTGTCGGTCCAATGAAGGTCCACCTGGCTGCTTGATATGGCGGTCGCGGTCAACCCCGTGGGGGTCGCCGGTGGAACCGGAGGCGTTGTAACCGTCGCCGTATTGGTGTAGCTCGAGGAGCCGGCCGGGTTGATGGCCTGTACACGGTACGCGTACGTGGTGTTTGGCATGACGGTGATGTCGGAGTAAGCTGTCACCCCGGGCCCCACCGTGCCGACCTGCATAAAGGCTGCGCCGGCGTCCGAACGCTCTATCGAGAAACTGAACTCGTTATTGCTGTGATCCACCCAGTTCAGATTCACCTGCGCTGACCCACCAACCGATCCCTGCGTTGGCGAAATAACCGTCGCCTGGAGATTGGTCGGCGCCGCCGGGCCCTCTAGAATCTCGGCGACGAACGCGTCGTTCCCGCCGGTCGCCTTTCCGTAGAGTGAAGTCGTACCCGGTGGAAAATCGTTCGATTGCGTCGTGCCGGTGATGAATATGTCGCCATTTCCCACCGCGATGTTATTGCCGACCAACGTGGTTGAACCAATCGCGGCGCCCTCCCCCTCGATGCCCGTCCCACCTAAGAGTGTGAAATAGTCGGCCTGCCTCCCGGAAGGGCTGACCTTCAGGACGAACGCGTCGCCTTCGCCAGCGCCGCTCTTCGCTCCGGTGACCGGCGCAGCGACCGTATATACAGAGGTAAAATCCGAAGCAGGCGAAGCAGTATAGCCCGTAACATAGGCCTCGTCGATGTTATCGATGGCAATACCGGTCGCGGTGTCCATCAATGTCCCGGCGATATAAGAACTGTAAACCATCGCCGTTCCACTCGGATTGAGCTTGAGAACAAACCCGTCGCCATTTCCCTTCGTATCGTTGGTAAACGGTTGAAAGGAGTTCGTCGTGACGGGAAAACCGACGGTGTTGGTCGATCCGGCGATGTAGACGCTTTCGTTGGCGTCCACCGCGATCGCCCTCCCCTCAGTGGTAGCGAGAGCCGAGGCGTTGAAGGTAAATCTGCCCCCGATATAGAGCGCGTACGCTAGCGCGGCGGTGTCCCCAACAGCCACCGGCGGCGTGATTTTGGCCGCGAACGCGTCCTGAAACCCCTGCAAGCGATTCGTGGTATTGGTGACAGGGAAATCGGTCGACTGCGTTAGCCCGGTCACATACGCGTTGTCAGCGCTATCAATGGCGATTCCATCAGCCGCGTCAAGACGCGCGCCTCCAAGGTACGTAGAATAGATTAACCTGGAAGCTCCACCAGGCGCGAATCCGATCTCGGATACGAAGGCGTCGCCATTAGTCGCGGCCGCGGATTGGAAAGCCGCCTTTATCGGGAAATCTGAGGAGGTCGTCACGCCGGCCACAAACGCATTCCCGCTTTTATCGACAGCGATTCCGTTGACCGAGTCAACGCCCGTGCCACCCAGATAAGATGAGAAGATGAGCCGGGCGCCATCTGAGCTCAACCTGCTGACGAACCCATTCTGTACTCCCTGCAAAGCCGTCTGTCCGGCAAGTGGGGAAGATGACGGGAAATCGATCGACTGCGTATACCCCGCCACAAAGGCGTTGCCCGCGCCATCGGCGGCGATGGCTCGCCCCTCGTCGACGCCGCTCCCGCCCAGGTAGGTGGAGTAGATAACCGTCGTTCCGGTGGGATCCAACTTCGTCACGAAGGCGTCCTGGAGGCTGTTGGTGGCATTCAATGGCGCGGCAACCGGAAAATCAGCGGATGTCGTATGGCCGGTAACATAAATATTGCCGATGCCATCCAGCGCAATCGCCAGGCCCTGATCATCACCACCACCGCCCAAATAGGTGGTGTAATAGAGAAGGGGATCGATGATCAGCGGCCGGCTGTGATCGTAGGCAGCCACGCGAAAACCGAACTCCCCGCCGCTATCCCTGACGTAGCCGCCATTGATGAAATGGCGTCGACCGGATTTCTCCTGATACACCACCGGCTTCCCAAGCCGAACCACGCCGGCCGGGGCGCCGATCAGCAGCTCGCCGTGCGAATCCAGATGCGCCGCCGGCTTAATCGCCGATCCGACACCGAACCGGAGGCGAATGTCGGCGGGACTCGCGCCCGGATGCACGATGAAGTCGTGCTCCAATCGGCCCCGACGGCCGTAATAAACCAGGTCAACACCGGGATAGACGCCCCGGTAGCGCACTTTCTGATACATCGGGATCCCGGTTCGCCATCGCGCGGGAACACGACCAATCATCTCGTTACTCTTACCCGCCATTTCGCCGAGCCCTTCGGCACGGGCGCGGCCCTGCGCTCCTACCAGCCTCATCTGAATCACGGAGGTGATTTCCCGCCCGTGGTGGTGAGAGTCGGCCGAGCGGAGTGAGAGCACGGCTCGCGTGGGTGTTAAAAAGAGGCCGTAATGGCGCCCGCGGGAGAGAAAGTCGACGCGCCGATCAGTCTGCCCACGGTTGGCTTCAAAGCTCAGGGGCAGGTTCTGATAAAGAGTCCGGGCCCGCGTTCGCGAGACTGAAGCGATTGACGTTTGAAGATGGTCGTGACTCGGGCTGCTGGTCGCCTGGACGACGACAGGAAACATCAGCAGCAAAAACGCGCCGAGACAGCGAAGGTTGCGCATGGTCATCATGAATCGTCTTCCTTGCCGAATCTATGGAGTTGGCGGCGCGTCTCAGAGCGTCTTCCCGACATTTCGTCGGGAAAGCTAACGCTCTGAAGTGACGCCGCCCGGGAGTCGGGGGAAACGGCCCCGTATTGTTATGGCTCTCGTCCTAATATACGCTGCCCGTTCCGTGGTATCCTTCTTTTTTTGCGTACTTGTTTGCGTACCCGACGCGTTGAATGTGCACACAATTGTTCATTCGGGGCCTGCTGGCGTTACTCTGCGCCCGCCAGGATTTCAAAAAGCCGCTGATCCAACGCCTCGTAGGGCAGGGGTTTTGCGGCGAGTTGGTCGGGATCCAGCGGGATTTCCCGCAGCCGGCGGGCGGCCTCCCGACTGTACGGCGCCTTCAGGGCCTGCTCGGCTTCGGCGCTCCCGCTGTTGAGCGCCGCCAGTAGATCTTGCGCCAGCGGATCAGCGTCAAACAGCCTCGCTTTCTCCTTGAGGATCAGGTAGCTCTTCATGCAGCCGGCCGCAAATGCCCATACGTCGTTCATATCCGCGGTGCGGTACGCGTGCGCGTCGAAATGACGCGGACCATCATAGCCTGAGTTCTCCAGCAGGCGCACCAGAAAGAAGGCCCCCTTGGAATCCTCCGAGGCGAAGCGGAGATCCTGGTCGAAACGGCCCGGTTTCTGCCCATTCAGGTCCACGTGGAATAGCTTTCCGGCCTCCACCGCCTGCGCCACCGCATGGTAAAAATTGAGGCCGGCCATCGTCTCGTGCGCCACTTCGGGATTTACGCCGACCATCGCCGGATCATCCAGTGTCTGAATAAATCCGAGCATGGCGCCGGTCGTGGGGAGATAGATATCGCCGCGGGGCTCATTGGGCTTCGCCTCCAGCGCAAACCGCATCCCGTATCCCTGGTCTTTTACATATCCGCAAAGAAAATTGATGGCGTCACGAAAACGCTTGAGCGCGACGACGGCATCTTTGCCGGCGTCTACCTCGGCGCCCTCGCGCCCGCCCCAGAAGACGTAGGTCTTCGCGCCCAACTCCGCGCCGAGATCGATAGCGTCCATCGTTTTACGGATAGCGAATGCGCGAACGCCGGCGTCGTTGGATGTGAAGGCGCCATCTTTGAAGACCGGGTGGAAGAAAAGATTGGTGGTGGCCATCGGTACACAGAGGCCCGTTTGGTCCAGCGCCGCCTTGAATTCTCGCACGATTCGGTCTCGCTCTGCCGCCGACGCTCCGAATGGAACCAGATCGTTGTCGTGGAGATTAACACCATACGCGCCCAGTTCAGCCAGCTTGCGCACACTGGTAATAGGCGAAACCGGGGAGCGAACGGCGTCCCCGAATGGATCACGGCCAATATTGCCAACCGTCCAGAGGCCGAAGGTAAACCGGTCAGCGGGGGTGGGGATGAAGCGGCTCATAGGATATTCCTTTGGTCGAAGTCCGCTGCGCCGGCGAAATCGTTCGTCGCAGCTATGTGAAATAGAAGTCAATCTGGAGTCACCGCGTCTCGGCCGCGCTCTCTCGCAGTCGCCGCGCGGATTCTTCGGGGGAAATCGGATTAATATACACGCCGGTTCCCAGCTCGAAACCTCCCGTCGCCGCAAGCCGCGGGGTGATCTGGATATGCCAGTGGAAATCTTCCGGCCGACTGGTATTGATAGGCATCGTGTGCATCGCCAGATTATAGGGTGGACTGCCGAGGCAGCGATCAATGTGACGAAGAGCGCCCTGAACCGCCTCCGCGACAGCGGGCATCGCGTCGTAGTCGAGCTCGGCGAAAGAAGGCTGGTGAATTTTGGGCACAACCCAGGTCTCGAAGGCAAAACGCGACGCGAACGGCTCGAAAATAAGATAGGACGCCGTCTCGAACAGCACTCTGTCGGCTGATTCCCGTTCCTGATCCACCATGTCGCAGTAAGGGCAGCGATCACGGTACTCAGCGTAATGACTCATCCCCTCGATTTCGGCCATCACGTCCATCGGCACCATGGGGAGGGCGATGATTTGCGAATGCGGGTGATCCAGTGACACGCCGGCCACCCGGCCCTCGTTCCGGAAGAAGAGGATATACTTGAACCGCCGGTCGCGAGAGAGATCCACGAACCGCTCGCGACAGGCCCAGAAAACGTCGGCGCAGTGCGCGGTGGGAAGGTCGGCGAACGGGAGATTATGCGCCGGCGTTTCAATAACCACCTCGTGCGCGCCGATGCCATTCATGCAATCGTACATCCCGAGCCCGCGCCTCGCCAGATCCCCCTCCACCAGGAGCGCCGGATATTTGTTGGGTGTTACGCGAACATTCCAGCCGGGCGTATCTCCGGCGCCAGGCGTGCTCCGGAACGCCAGCACCTCTCTAGGCGTCTGCGATTCGTTTCCCGGACAGAACGGACAATCCGGATCGAAAGCGGGGCCTTTGGAAATGGAGGACTCATGCGGGATTGTCGTCTCCAGCGGCCGCTGGCTTCTCGTCTCCGCGACAATAACCCATTCGCGGGTGACCGGATTCTTCCGTAGCTCTGGCATTTTCTGATCCTCGGCTTGCGGTGATTGTTCTAAGGACGATTGCTCTGACATAATCTCTGAAACCAGTTAAGGCGTCTTGGGTTACCGTTCCGATTCGGGCGGCCGGCCGTCCCGGCGGGCGTCAGCCGTCTCCACAAGCCGGCGGAACAACTCGGCGGTCGCCGGAATAGATCGCGTTGTCTCCTCCGGGTGGAACTGTACTCCAATTACAAATTCTTTATCGATTGCCTCGACGCCCTCGATAACGTCATCCTCACTACGCGCAGAGACCGTCAATCCACCGGCAAGCTCGTCTATCGCCTGGTGATGGAAACTGTTGACCGTGATCTCCTCTCGCCCTAAGATTTCGGCGAGCTTTGACCCCCGGTAAACGTAGATTCGATGGCTCGGTGTTTGCCGGGACGCCGCCTGCCGATGGGGAACCGTACCCGGCCGTTCCGTAGGCAGGTCCTGTACCAGTGTCCCACCCAGAGCTACATTTAGAACCTGAATACCACGACAGATTGCCAGTATTGGAAGATCGTTCTGTACGGCCTGCCTGCAAAGCTCCAGCTCGAACTCGTCGGTCATCTCATCCACGTGCGTGATCATCGGAAGCTGCTCCTGACCGTAAAGACGCGGGGCAATATCGCCGCCCCCCTGCAGCACGATCCCATCCACAAGCGTCAGCATCTCCCGGATCAGCTCCGGCTGATCGGTCACGGGCAGCACAAGCGTTAGCGCCCCGGCCTCCTCCAATGCCCGCGTATATGGCGATCCAACCTGCTGATGCACGTATCCCGTCTCGGTCGGCCGCGCCAGCGCCGCCGGCACCCCGATGATCGGCCGCCGCTCTTCTCCTCCGTCCTCCGTCCTCCGCCCTCCGTTCCTCATTCTCCGTACATCTCTCGATGACGCCGATGACATTCCGTCACCAGCTCACATGCGCGATCAGAGTCATTGATCCAGCCGGTCACCTCCACGGGCTTTTGCTCCAGATCTTTGTACACCTGAAAAAAGTGCTCGATCTCCTTCATCCGGTGTTCACCGACTTCCATCAGGTTAGTCACTTCCGAGTACCGGGGATCGCGGGTATGAACGGCAAGAATCTTCGTATCTTCACCCTCTTCATCCACCATCTGAAGCAGTCCGAGAGGGCGCGCGCTCAGCACGCAGCCTGTGAATGTGGGCTGGGTGGAGAATACCAGAATATCGAGTGGATCTCCATCTTCGCCGAGCGTGGAAGCGATCCAGCCATACTCAGTCGGGTAATAGAGCGGCGAAAAGAGCACACGGTCAATGAAAAAGGCGTTCAGGTCGGGCCGGAACTCAACCTTGTTTGAGCTGCCTTTGGGGATTTCCACGACCGCGTTAACGGTATGAGGGGCGTCGGCGCCAATCGGCAGTCGCATCCAGTCCACGCGCAGGGTCTCCGCTTCGGAATCTTAAAGATCCCTTATAAATGAGCGTGCGATCCGGCGCGGTCTGCACGCCGCCTAAACACAGCCGGCTTTCGAATTCAGAAGCCAGGCAGAGCGGCGGTGGGATCAGGCGCCGAATCCCGGGTAAATGGATTGTTCGCCTTCTCCTCACCAATCGTGGTGAACTGGAGATGGCCGGGTAGTACCAGTGTAGCCGAAGGCAGACGATATAGTTTCGTTCGGATCGACTTCATTTCCTCGTTCCAATTGCCCGAGCCATCATTAAAATTTGTGCGTCCCACGGTGTGCCAGAAGAGGGTATCGCCGGTGAAGACCCAGTTACCACACACAAAGGATAGACTGCCCGGACTGTGACCGGGTGTGGTCAGGACTTTGAGACTAATTCCGCCGCAGCGGACGACGTCGCCATCTCGCAGAATCCGATTGACCTTCGGCAGCCCGCCAGGGAACATGTGTGAGTCTTTGGGCCGGCCATTCGCATCGATATCGCCGGCTCCCATGCAGATAACGCAGTGAGGATACGCCGCCTGAACCGCCGTATCGCCGCTCACGTGGTCCAGATGCCCGTGAGTGGAAACGATATACCGAACGTCAAGATGATGCTTGTGAAGGAATTCAACGAGTTGACCGGAGTCGGCGCCTGTGAGTCCCCAATGATTGTCGGGCAGTGGTTTCAGCCAGTCCGCCGGATCAATGACAATCGTCTGTCGATGAGCGCCGACGAGCACGTAACAATTCGCCAACCACTGGCTCATCGTCAGGCGGAACACGTCGGCCGGCTGGCCTAACGCCACCTTTCCATGAAATTCCAACGGTAGTATCGGCGAAGTGGGAGGAACGTCGCCATCCGTATCCAACAGACGATGAGGGTCGTCCGATTCAACGATGAGTTTCGCCCACGGTCCCCCGTCGATGACCGCCGGAGGCGGAGGGATGACAATCGCCGCCGAATCGGGCTCGGCGCCAGAACCGGGCGCGGCGTCGGCCGGCAGTTTTGCGGCGGAGGAGGGCGCGGGTGGGGCAGTGGTCGAAGGATTGTCGGCGTGAGTTGGCGCGGGAAGCGCGATCAGAGCGAAAATCATAGCGGCGAAGAGCGTCCCGACGTATCTCAGCTTATTCACGTTCATCATGCGTGTCGCCTCCATCCCGCGCGGCCATCTCGGAAAGCGTCCGCTCCAGCGCAGTGTGGAGAGGAGTGCGCAAATCGGCGGGAATCAAGCGAGTCATTTTCCCGCCGAGGCGGCCCTCCGCAACGATTCCATTTTCCAGCAGCATATCGCCCGGCGCCATCTCGTCGACGGGGAATTCTTTGAAGTACTCATCCAGCGGCGCATTTCCGCCCCGGTCGAGCAGCCATGCCAGCGCCATAAGATCCCGGTCGGGAACGCCCGGCAGCCCTTCCGCCAACCGGTCCGGGTCCAGCAGTTCCCGTGCGAGCAGCAATCGAGAGGCGCCCAGAACGCGTTCCGCCACCGGATCATCTTCGACGAAGAACTCGTCATCCTCCAGTTCCGACTCGTCCTCATCTTCGAGAGTTTCGTGGGCGTCCGCTTCTTCCGGAGTCTGGGCCGCCTCTTCGGCGCGGATCCTGGCTTCCAGATCTTCGAGCGTGGGGAGCAGCCCAAAGAGCCAGGCCGCATTACGAACGACATCTTCATCCATCTGATCGATAACTTCGGCGAATGTCAGGTCGTCCCGCAAATTCAACGCTGGGCGCTGCCGTAGATACTGTGTGAGGGCCAGCGATTTCTGCATGTCGCCGAGCATCCCCGCCAACTCCCGGTTTGCTTCGGCGGCCTCGGGGTTGTCACTCATCTCGGCCTGGGCCAGGAGCGCGTCGGCGATCGGGCTTTCGAGGAGAGGATTAAGATTCTCGCGTACTGCCTGGTACGCGAGCAGCTCGGTTGCGGTCAGGCTCTCAGCATCTTCGATCGCCCGCGAGTGCTCCAGCGCGCCGCGCAAGTTTCCCTCCATCAGGTCCAGGTTGGCGAGCGCGATATGGGTTTCCATCCAGCCTGGGTTCAGCTCAAGCGCGCGGTTGAGCCATTCGCGGCTTTCCTCCCGGCGCCCGAGATCAGAGCTCAGTCGTGCAAGCTGCACCCGTATTTGCGGGCTGGGAAACCGCTTGTCGATTGCGGCCCACCGGTCGTACGCGCCTTCAGGGTTGGTCTGCAGCAGGTTGGCGCCAGCCTGAAACAGATCCACGCACTCCTGATCCGGCAGCGCCACCGGCCGGTCCGGAAGAACACGATGGCGGCCAAGTGTAACGCTCCGGGGTTCTCCATCGATCATGAGCTCGACCGGCTCATCCTCGGCAATCTGCCCTGCATCCCGCAGAAAGCCGAGAGCCACCAGCCGATCGGTGGGGAGACCGGTCTCACCGAACGCGAAATCCCGCACCCGATCCAGCGCCTCCGGCGTGCCGACTGCGGCTAGCAGCCGGACCGCGTCCGGCGCAATTTCCGTTAGCATCCGATCGAAAAGACCCAGCAGTGACGGCTGTTCCTGGACTAAGGTGCGCAGCGCCTCCGCCGATTTTTCACCGGGATTTGCCAGGTAAGTTCGAATACTGAGCCCCGCCGCCGGACCGGCAAGATCGACCGCGGGGAAGTAGGGGATCGCGCCGTCGCCGTTCTGAAGCCGCTCGAAATTCCGTACCACGAGAGGATCGTGATATCCGGCGGTGAGAGCGGCCTGCATCTCTCGACGCGCCGTAACCAGGTCGCCCAGGTTCGCGTTTGCAACTGCCAGCAGGAACCGCTCTCGCGCATTCAGGTCCCGCGCCGACCCAAGCAGATCTTTAAGCTCGGCATGGTCCTCCAGATAGGCGTTGATCTCCGCCTCCCAGGGGCGTGTCTCCGGTGTGGTAGCCGCCGAGAGGATGGGTTCGGCGGCGGCTTCAGCCTCTTCACGCCGGCCAAGTGACACATAGAGCCGAACAAGTTCCATCGCGGCCTGCGCGCCGGCCGAAGTCGGGCGTCCCGCGATTCGCTGGAGTTCCACGATCGCTTGGTCCGTTTCGCCCGTGAGCGCCAGACCGTTGGCGAGCGAGAGATAGGACGCTTCGAATTCCGGACACCGATCGATAGCTCGCCGGGCCGTCTCAATAACCTCCGAGAAGCGGCCCTCTCGGAACGGCAGATAGGTCGACTCCTGGAGGAACATCGCCTCCTCCAATACGTCGGGATCGACTCTCAATGATACGGCCAGCGCCTTCCGTCGCTCGCGAACGCCGTCTGCGAAAGCGCGGGCCTGCGTCAGCGCAGGTTCGTGCGGATATTTGAGCAGCAATCGCTGGATTCGACGCTCAGCGTGAGCCGGCAGATCCAGATTCGCTTCGGTTTCCGCGAGCGCCAGAAAAAGCTCCGGATCCAACCCGCGCTCGGCGGCGGCCGCGGTCAAAAGCGGATACGCCTGGCCATAGTCATGGAGCGCTACCAGGCACTGCGCCGTAAGGTCACGCCGAAGCCGATCATCGCGGGATGCTCCGGGACCCGCCGGCGTCCGCTGGATAAGCTCAAGCGCCAACGCCGGCTGGTTTTGCTGCAATAACTGCCGTACCTGCTGCGTGAGCGGATCCAATCGCTGCGGGGCCGCCGGCGCCGGCCGCGCCGCCGGCCGCGCCGCCGGTCGTTGGCCCGTCTGCTTTATCTGTTCACGACGCGCTTGTTTTTCTCGACTTTTCTTGCCCATGCAATTCTGTTTCGAGACCGACCGCCGAAGACCTTCCGGAAGATGCCACGGGAAACGCTCGGAGGAGGGAGGACGGGGAGTGTGTGAGAATGTGAGAATGTGAGTGAGTGAGAATGTGAGAATGTGAGTGTGTGAGTGGGTGCGTGTGTGAGAGGTCGAAACGCAGGAGCTACAGGCCCCTCTTCCCGTTTCGGGGAGAGGCAGGGAGAGAGGTTGAAACGCCGAAGTTACAGGCCCCTCTTCCCGTTTCGGGGAGAGGCCGGGAGAGAGGTTAAAACGCAGGAGTTGCAGGCTCCTCTTCCCGTTTCGGGGAGAGGCTGGGAGAGAGGTTAAAACGCAGGAGTTACAGGCCCCTCTTCCCGTTTCGGGGAGAGGCCGGGAGAGAGGTTAAAACGCAGGAGTTGCAGGCTCCTCTTCCCGTTTCGGGGAGAGGCTGGGAGAGAGGTCTGCGGCGCGCAGAATTCGTCTCGCAGACCAGACGAGAGCAATCACGGCCATGACTCCGGTAATCGCCGCTTCGGGCGCCGCTCGGCGCATCACCACGCTCAGGCCTGTTCCCATAATCGCCGATTCCAGGTAGCATCCGATTCCGAAGAGCGCCAGGCCTCGCGCGGTCACCCATCGCCGGCGCCTCAGGATCCGAACGTAGATCCAGACGCCCAGGCCCAGCGCGGCAAAAAAAAGTGGGACCGGCAGCTTCTTACCGGCGATCAACGACGTGACTACGAGAAAGAGAAATATGCCCAGGCCCAGGAGCACAGGCTTCCATGTTAGCTTTGCCGGCGCCGCCTCGCGCGCCGCGATCCGTTTACGGAATGCGACAATCAGAACACAAACCACCATGATTCCCAGCAGAATCACGAGCTGAACGGGCGTCCCGCGTCCGTTCGACTTTCCCAAAAAACTGAGGCAGGAGATGACCAGGAGGACAATTCCGATCACGTTGGTCAGCCGGCGGTTCAGCCATAACTCTTCACTCTGCCGGGAAAAGAGCAGGTGTGTGAAAAGAATGGGGAAAAGCACGGAGGCGATCCCATGCCAGAGGATGATAGTCGCTGTCCACGGAAAGTTGATCCCGAAGAAATAGCCGTAATGGTCGAAAGCCGGGATCGGAATATGATCCTTACGGATCAGAGTTTTTGCCAGAAAACCTTCGTTGAATATGCCATACGCGGCCCCGATGATGTAGATGTCGCCGAAACTCAACCGGCGCCGGACAGCAATCTCCCGAATGACGAGCACCGCGACACCATACGACACGAGCAAAAACACAAAAGTCCCGGGGTTGAAAAAGACAGGCGCCGGCGAGCTTTCCGAAATCAGCTCTGCGAGAACCGGTGAAAGGAGGATGAGTGTGAAAACCGGCTTCAGAAATCCTCTCACGACAGCGCCTCGTTCCCGTCTTCAAACTCTTCCAATGCTCGCAACCTGATTTATATAATTATACTCCAGGCTCATGACCGGCCGCAGGTATTGAACGCCCGCCGCCGCGTTCCGGCCCCCTGGCGCCCGATAACGGGGAAACAAACGCCCAGAGCCGAGAAAAGTGCGGTATCATATTCCCACGAGAGGAGCAGAAATGTTAAAGAAGCCGGCAACCGGCCGGATCGTGCGAATGACCGCAGGTGTGTGCCTGGGTGTCTTACTGCTGGGCGCGTCGCGCTCTCGCGCGGCGACCGTCAGCCAGAATGGCGGCGGCTGGACCGTCCGAAACACGCGACTGCTCGTTACCCTCGATCCGACAACCGGTCAGATCACGGTTCTGGATAGAGCCTCGGGATTCGAGTGGCGGCAGCCGGACGTGACGCCTCCTGCCACGCCCCGCTTCCGGCAGGTTCATGCCATTCCCAACGGAATCGCCTTTACCGGCGACTTCGGCGCCACAAACGGCCATCCCAACATGGTCGACGTCTCGCTGTCGCTGCCGGACGCGGACTCAGACATGGATGTTACAGCGGACATGGCGAACCGGACGACGCCGATCTCGAATTTCTTTTTTTTGCCGCCATTTGTGCTGGATTCGCCGGGTGGGGTCCTTGCGGTCGCGGATTATTGCGACGGCCATCTCTACCCGCTCGATTACAAGCCGTTCCCGCGCACCTGGTTCGATGGAGGGCGGTTAGATATGCCCTGGGTGGGCGTTTGTGACCTCAATCGGGGCAATGGTTATGCCTTGATTCTGGAGACCAGCGACGACGCAGTGGTGCGCTGCGTGCCGCATTCGACACCCCGGGGCGATGTCATGGCGCCGCAAGTGGGTTGGATGCCAAGCATGAAGGTTTTTAGATACCCGCGCCGCCTCCGGTACCATTTTGTATCGAGCGGCGGCTACGTGGCGCTCGCGAAGGCGTACCGGGCCTATGCCAAGACGCAGGGCCTCATCGTTCCGTTTTCCCAAAAGCTCAAGCGAAACCCAAACATCCGCCGCCTCTTTGGCGCGCCCGACGTGTGGGGCGACGCAAGCCTCAAATTCGCACGCGAGGCAAAAGCGGCCGGCGTCGAGAAGATGCTCATTCACGGCCGCACAACACCGGCCGAGATGAAAGCGATTGACGCGCTCGGATACCTCACGAGTGAGTACGACAACTATACCGACGTGCTGCCGCTAAAACCGGGCCAGCCGCCCGATTCGAACCATGAGCTGCTTCCCGCGCACGCTGTGCTCAAGGCGGATGGGACTCGCATGACCGCCTGGCAGACCTACGATAATAAAATCCAGTACATGAAGCGATGTCCCTCATTCTGGGTCCCCACGGCTAAGATTGTCATCCCAAAGGTCCTGAAGACCTGGCCCTTCTTGGGCCGGTTCATTGACGTGACGACGGCGGAGGGTCTGTATGAGTGTTACGATCCGAATCACCCGCTCACGAGAACGCAAAAACGGGAATGCGGTGAGGATCTAATTCATTATGTGGATTCCGAGCATCTCGTAGCCGGCGGCGAGCACGGTATCTGGTGGGCCGCGCCCTACGAAGATTATATCGAAGGAATGATGAGCGGAAACCGGTTCGCCTGGCCCGCCGGCTATCTCATTCACCCCAGCAGCCGGGAGGAGAAATTCACAGGCCCGCATGGTTCCGAAAGCTGGGAGACCTATGACCGCTGGAGTATGGGGCAGCAATGGCGCGCCCCGCTCTGGGAGCTGGTGTTTCACGACTGTGTGGTTTCAACCTGGTACTGGGGTGATTCCAGTGACTGGCTGCTGAAGGCGGATCCGGCCGTAACGGCGAAGAAAGACGCTTTCAATATTCTCTACGGAACGATTCCGCTGCTCTGGGCAGATGCCGATGGCTCGTGGAAATCCGCGCGTAGCGTCTTCATGCGAACCTACCGTGACACCTGCCGGCTGCATGAGGCGATCGCCGGAACCGAGATGCTAAGCCACGAATTCCTGACTCCGGATCACGATGTACAGCGCACACGCTTCTCGGATGGCACAACCTGCGTCGTGAACTTCGGCTCGAAGCCGGCCGCGGTTGAGATTGCGAAGAAGAAATACCTGCTGCCTCAGAATGGCTTTGCCGTGAGCGGGCCGCACATACAGCAATCAGACGCGCTGGTAAACGGTCACGCGGTCACTTCCATCCGGCAGGCAGGATACTACTTCTCCGACGCCGGCGGCTCAAATCTCACCGTACGATCCGCCGGCCCGGGCCGGCTGCGACTGGATGCGGATTCGAATCGCAATTCCATCACGTTTCAGCCATCGAGCGCGGCGCCCGGTTGGGATCTTGCCAGCACACGGGTTTTCCTCCTCGATTCGCAGGGCCGCCGCATCGAGAATCTGCCATTCCATCGCGCCGCTGGCGGGTTTATTGAGATTGCCCAGAAGGGCGGCGCGTTTGAGATAGTCTCCGGCGCGCAGGCCCACGCTCCGGATCTGCAGATTGAACCGGCTGATATTGTGGTCGCCTCCACAAAACTGCGGCAGGGTGAAAAGACGTCGGTTCGAGTCACCGTGAATAACGCTGGTGGGAGCGCCGTTCGGAATGTCCGGGTTTCGCTTTTCGCCGACACGATGCAGGCCGCCAACCGGATCGGCGACCACACGATCTCCCTGGCCCCAGGAAGGTCGAAAACCCTTACTTTTATCGTGGACACCAGCCGGATGGATGGCCGGCGTCAACTCATAGCATCGGCGTCTCCCTCCCCCGCAATCATCGAGCTTTGTGACCGGAACAACGCGGCAGCCAGAGACATTCAGGTCGCGGCGGACTTCAGGCGGTGGCCCGTTCGTCGATGGCTGCGGGTGGGAGCGGGTCCGGTGGATCGGGAGAATGGGACTGCCGTGCTGATACTGCCGCATTTTACCGGTGATCCCGCCTCGGTGCGGGTCGCGTCCTGCGACAAGATGGGACGGCCGTTAGCGATGGTTCCGGCGCAATTGGACCGGGTGGGTTCCGGGCGGAGCGCGCTCTATTTTCAAATTCCGGGTACGCTGGCCGCCGGTTCGACACGGCGCTTCCTCCTGCTCTACGCTCCCGCAGGGGGCGCCCGGTTCCTTCGGCCGGCCGGTTCGATCTGGAATAGTGATACATCGACAATTACCGCCACCACCTATCACGCCCGGTTTATCAATGGAACGCTCGTAGACGTTGGCGCTGCAAAGGGGAATCCGTTTCTTTCACGCCTGATGTACTCATCGGCCCAGACCGGCTGGAGCGAAGAACCGGGAAAAGTGGAGCGGTTCGAAGTATTGTCTTCCGGTCCCGTCCGGACGGTGATTCGTGTTCGAAAAGCCCTCAACGCCGGCGTCATCTACGATAAGACGTACACTTTCTACCCCGACCATTACGAGCTATCCGGCTCGGTGAACAAGCCAGTCGGAGTTTTCGACCGCGCCTACTACGAGCGCCCCGGAACCTATGAAGATAGCGGCGGCGCGCACGCCCAGGTAGACGGGAAGGGAGATGACGAGGGAGTCTCCGGCCGGTCAAAGAATCCCGCCTGGTTCGCTGTTTACACCGGGGATTGGGCGGAAGCAGGCATTGCGCTTTCGACCATGAGCGGAATTACCTACTGGGATACGGGCGGCGCGTGGGGCGGGATTGGTTTCGATACCTCCGCTGCGAAAGGAATCCGGATCGCCTACTGGTTCCAATCGGGCGCTCCCGATGCCGGATTCGCGGTGAAGGATTCGGAGCGACTCGGGACTCCCATTACGGTCGCGATCGAACCGGGGGGTATAGAAGCGCCCCTCGCTCATGTGCCCGGCCCCTCCTTGGCCGCGGCGTCGACAGATTGATTCTCCGCCAATAGCGGTGGCGCTGCGGCAGCGTGAAGGATGGCCGGTGATCCGGATCCGCCTTGTCGGCGAACCGACTCGACTTGCGATTTCGGTTAACTGTTGACCGCGTCAGCGGGAAGCGAATGATCGCCGTTCGGCAGTTTCTCGGGCGTGATTAGCCAGTTTCGTGCGGATTCTCGACGGCTGGCGAAATGCTCTCGACGCCATGCTGCAAGAACATGATTCAGACAGAGGAAGCGGATACCGTCCACCTCTCGGAGGCGGACCAGGCATCTCGAGTGACGCTCACAGCCGGACCATTCACACTTCACCGCAGAACTGCCCGGACGCAGGCCAACTTCAATGCGCATTATCGTCTCCACTATGCGGTTTCAATGCTCAGCGGACTCAGGGGCCGCTATGTTCCTGCGATGGAGCAGGATTAATATCGTGAATCGGGCTCTCGGTTAAAGGCTGTGCGGTCCGACAGCTCGATGAATGGATGCAATTTCGATCTACCCTCAACCTTCGCGTCTCAAACATGAACACGGGCGCGAAGAATGCGCGAGGCGCAGGGCGCTTTCGATCTATCCCTCATTCTCCGTCCCCCTTCTCACCTTCACACACACTCACCGTCCCCCTTCTCACCTTCACACACACTCACCGTCCCCCTTCTCACCTTCACACACACTCACCGTCCCCCTTCTCACCTTCACAC
>DASRZA010000338.1:0-17054 GCA_035686845.1 Armatimonadota bacterium
GTCGGGCGCGTTCGATACGTACCGATAGAGATTCATGCCGCCGCGGTAGTCGACCGGGTCCCGGTTCATCCACCTCCCGGCGTTGGGGTCATAGTACCTGCGCGTCCAGAGAACCAGACCGGTCTCGTTGTCAGTGAAGTATCCTGCCTGCGCGCCGAATCCCCACGGCTCGCCCGTAGCACCGCCCGAGAGTTCTTTGCCGTAAACATCGAACACGGAGGTGCTAAGAACATTCTGATTCGCATCCAGACGCTGCGTGACATTCCCCTGCGGATCGAATTGATAGAACACGCTGCCGGCCGATGTGAGCCGGGAAAGCAGCCCTCCGGCGCCGAACGTATTCAGTGCGGTCACGGCGCCGGAGCTATTCAATTCTACCACTGGTTCAGCGTCGCGGTGGTTCCAGGGCTGAAGCCCTTCGCTATGATCGGTCGTCCTTTCAGGACTTCGGGGCCGGGGAATATGCCGTCGCGGTGGTTCCAGGGCTGAAGCCCTTCGCTATGATCGGTCGTCCCTCCGGCATTCACGGCCGGAGAATACGTTGACTTGACTCATCCTTCGTCCTTCATCCCTCATCCTTCCATGAGCTCCCGCTTCACGACTTTTCCGGAGGGATTGCGGGGGAGAGAGGCGAGGATGCGGATGGAGCGGGGCTGTTTGAAAGACGCCAGCCGGCTGCTCAAATGAGCCTTGAGGTCACGCTCGGTGGCTGTTTCGCCGGGCCGCAGCACAACGGCGGCGTGCGCGACTTCGCCCAGAATGCGGTCTACCATCCCGTAGACGGCGGCTTCCTGCACGGCCGGGTGGTCGCAGAGGGCGTTCTCGACCTCGATGGGATAGACGTTTTCGCCGGCGACGATGATCATTTCCTTCTTGCGTCCGCGCAGGAAGAGGTAACCCTCATCATCGAGGAACGCCGCGTCGCCGGTATGAAACCAGCCGTCGCGGAGAGCTTCAGATGTGGCTTCCGGGCGCCCGTAATAGCCCTTGAATACGCTGGGCCCCCGTATTACCAGCTCGCCTACCTGGTTTGGAGGCAGGCGATGGTCCGCCTCGTCATGAATGGCGAGATCGACGCCGGGTGGGGGGAGACCTACCGACTCGGCGCGGATTAAGGCCTGGTCATCGGGAAGCACGCTTGAAACCGAGGTCGTTTCCGTGAGGCCAAAGAAGTTATGAAGCTTCACGCCAGGGAAGATCTCCCTCAGCTTTGCGATGGTCTGCGCCGCCATCGGGGCGCCCGAGTAGCAGATTAACCTCAGACTCGGCGCCGCATTCGCCGGCAGGTTCTTAAGGCTGGTGAGGAGATAGAAAGTGGTAGGCACTCCAAAAAATGTGGTGCACTCGAACCGGTTGATGATGGTGATAAGCGCTGCGGGATCAGTCTGGGCGCTGATGACAATCTCGGCGCCCTGGTCCAGCGCCGTTGGTAAGATGGTATTCAATCCAGTGACGTGAAAGAGCGGCACTACGAGCAGATGCCGGTCCCCGGGGAGCAGACCATGCCCCGCCTTTGTGGCCATGATGTTAAAGAGGATGGCGCCATGGGTCAGCATCGCGCCTTTCGGCTGGCCGGTCGTTCCGGAAGTGTAGATAATAGCCGCAGGGTCATCGGATGCCGGGGCCGGGCGCGCTGGCGGAGGATTGCCGGATCGGGTGAGCTCTTCCAGGCGTATGGATCCGGGCGGGCGGTCATCCGGGAATTCGACGGCGATCAGAGAAGGTGGATCCGGGAAGCCGGAGAGCGCATCCTTCGCGGCCGCCCATGTCCGCGGATGCACGAAGATCACCCTGGCGCCGCAATTCGTAAGTATGAACAACAGCTCCGCCGGCTTCAGCCGCACGTTGACAGGTACGGCCATTGCACCCGCACGCAGGATTCCGAAGTACGCCGGGAGAAACGAAAGGCAGTTTGGAAGTAAAAGCGCGACGTGATCTCCGGGCCGGACCCCGCATCGGGCGAGGCCAGCCGCGACGCCCGCCGCCGCACGCGCCAGTCCCTCAAACGAGAGCGTCTCGCCGTTCTCGGCTAACGCGAACGGCCCGCCGCCGAAGCGACCGGCGGCTTCATCTAGAAGATCGAGAAGGTTTTGCATGGGAGCTTCGCGGACGGATCACGGCGGAAAAACCCACCGCGGAGACGCCGAGATCCGCGGAGATTCGCAGAGAAAAAGCGGACGGAGGACGAAGGACGGAGGCAACCCCCCCTCGTGCCTCACGCTCCGCCGATGAATTGGCGGTTTGTACTGGCAAACCCCCCTCTGGGGTTCGGCGCTCTACGGGACCGGTTCGGACCGGACGGACATTTATAAAAACCGTCCGCGCCCCGCGCCTCGAACCCTCTCCTTCGTCCTCCGTCCTTCGTCCTCAAAAGCCCGGAACATGGAACGGGACGCGCTGTAAAACCTGGTTTTTGCCAAAGTCGAGGGGATCCTGAATGGCGCTAAATGCCTGCTGAAGCGGACCCGGTAGATAGGCGCTGAGGCTGGTGCGTAGGCCGGCGGCGGCCAGGATCTGGAGCGCCGCGTTCAGGTCGGGAGTGGTCTCCCGTGCATCATCAATGAATCCATCCGCGGCATTCGCGTGACCGAGCTTCCGGTAGATTGCCGAAAGCGCCAGCTCATCTCCAGCCACATCGTTTTCGTCAGTGGCGGACCCGCGGTTGGCGTCGGCGTCCTGGAATTGGGCCTTCGCGTGCGGGGTGTCGTTCTGCATTTGATAGCAGTAGGCCAGGTCCCGGTGGGCTTCGTAGTAATTGGGACGAAGCTTCAGCGCGGCATTCAACTCGACTATCGCTTCTTGAAGATCCCGATTCTTCGCGTCGTTATCCTCAAACATGGCGTAGTAACGCCGCCCGTAACCGGCGCCGTAGTGGTTCGACGCGTTGTTCGGATCGAGAAAGACAGCCTTATCGAACGCGGCGAGCGCGTCTTTCTTATTCTTACCCGGCGGCTCCGTTTTGCCGCGGCCAAAGAGCCCGCTCTTCTTCGATCCCCGGTCGGTGGCGATGAGGCCAAAGCCGAGCGCTCGCTGCGCTTCATCGGAGTTCGCGTCGGCCTTGACAGCTTCCTGCGCGGCTTTGAGTGATAGATCTCCAGCGTCGTTCTGGTCCTTGGGCGATCCGAAACCGTTCACGCTGTCGACGTGGTTTGAGGAAGGTTTTGCCGTGGGATCGCTGGCGAAGGCCTGATACGCCTGCGCCAGCAGGCTGTAAACATGGGCGTTCGGTGTGGTCTGCCCCATCATCGCGACGAGAGTGTTGATAGCGTCGCCCGGTTGGCCCTGCCGGAGCTGCAGATTCGCCAGGCGCTCATAGGCGTCGGTGAACTTCGGATCTTGCTGGATTACGGCGCTGAATCCGACCTGCGCCACGCCCCACTCCTGCTGCTGCTCCTCGGCGGCGGCGCGCTGATAGAGATCCAGCGCCTTCGGATCAGCGCTTCCCGTGGTATCGGCGGGCTTCAGTGTTACGATCACCGCCTGGTGATAGCCGCCATCCGTCATCACATTTGTGGCGAACGGCTGATAGCCGGGCGCTTCGACTTTGACGCTGTTATCGCCCGCTTTGAGCGCTTCTTCGACTTCCAACGGCGTCGCTCCGCGCGTCTCGCCGTTGATGGTAACCTGGGCGCGAGATGGAACCGTCAGGATGCTCAGGCGAGGAGGATCCGGGGTAATGGGCGCGCCATCGTCCGGCCGCTTGACGTGCATGAGCGTGACCGGACCGCCCACGTCTACCATCGCCGGCGTCTGGTCGTATTCGATGCCGTTGGCATCCGACGCCTTCGTGGCCCAGTCTTCAACTTTCTGGCGGACGTACGACTTCAGAAGTCCCATATCCACGGCGCCGTTTTTCCCCTTAATCACCGGACCTTTCTTAAGCGCGTCCAGGATCCAGTAGGTGAACACGCCGTGTTGATAGGCCGGATCTTCGTGCGCCTGCTGACCGACGCTGCAGGCGAAGAAGGTCACCGACGCCGCCGGATGATCTTCCGGAAGCACCTGAGCGCTTCGATTCAACACGTCGCTGAGAAGATTTGGCTTGGATCCGCGGCCATTGACCGGATCTTCTCGACACGCGTCCATGAAGACGACGAATTGCGAGGCGGGAAGCTGCGCAAGTCGCCGCGTCAGGTCCGCCAGATCGACTGCCGAAGCGTCAAGATCTTGGCGGGTGGGACCCGTGGTGTCGTTGCATATAAGATAACTCTTTGCGTTCAGCCCGACGCCCTTGGCAATCCCATGGCTCGCCAGATATACGATCACCTGGTCGCCCGGCTTGACGTTGGGTTTGAGGAACGTATCCACCGCGTTGTTGATGGCGGCCCGCGTCGCCTTCTCATTATCGAGCAGCAGAACGTGATCCGGCGGAACGCCGCCGAGAGTTGGGTCCGTCAGCGCGTCCCGAATCGCGGCGGCGTCGGACGAGGCGTATTGAAGGGGATGAAAGGTTGTGCTCTGAAACTTCTCACATCCCACGATGACTGCCCACGTTCCGGCAGCGTTCGCCGGCAGCGCACAGCAGAGCGCCAGGGTGATTGATAAAACAAGGTTTCTGATGGTCATTGCGCTGGTCCTGATGGTAAGCTTTCGAGTGGTCATTTCGCTGGTTCTGTACGAGCGGGAATCTCCAGGCCGGCGCGCACGCGGGCGTACGGGCTGGCGGTTTGGTAGACCGCCTGGAGGGCGTCAGCGGTTGCCTCCGAACCCAAGAGCGGCTGAAGCTCTGCGGTGATCTCTTCGGCGCGCTGGAGCACGCCGTAGCCTTCATAAAGCTGGGCGAGCAGCATAAGTGAGGTGGCATAGGAATCCGGGTCCTGCATTGCCTTTTGCTGCAGCGCGTCGGCTTGCGCCTTGACAGTCTTTAGCTCGTCTGCACGTGTGGGATCCAGCCGGAGCTGGTTCGCCCGCTCCTTAAGGTCCTCCAGCTGCCCAACGTCACCAAAGAGCGTGCGCGCCTGCGTCTGAAGCTGTTCTGCGTCCTGGGGCGAAAGCACGGTTATGAATCCCCAACTGGCGCCACCGTCCAGCGGCAGGCCCGTGGCGCCAAAAGGCGTCACCTGCCAGAGGTACACCGCGGGAGCAATGTCTGCTTGAAACGCAGTCTCGGAGGCGCTTCTCGGCCTCGCCGCGCGCAGCGGTCTTGTGTCCTCGCTCGTCGGATAATCGAACACGACGGCGCCATTGTCCGTCGTTGAAGTATGGCTGCTCCAGACGACGTTGTCGGACTGGTCGTACAGCGTCAACGTCCACGATTTCGCCTCCCCGGTCTTGGTGTTGTCGTTAACAAACCGTAATTGCGGACGGGTACTCGTGACCCATCCCGGGTTGTCGGGTGAGATTCGCACCGGAGTCAGTCCGCCCCCGCGTGAAGTGTCGGTGCGATAGCCGCCGATCAACCCTCCCACGGTCGCCATCGCCCTGGTGGTTGGACCCTGAACGCTCCCCGCCGCCGTTACGGATGGACCGGTGACGCTGTTTGCGCTCACGGTCGCTGTACTGTTCGCCCCGACGCTGAGCATCTTGCGGGTTTGAAAGAGCAATACCACCACACTCGAGCCCGCACCGCACCGAATCTTATCTCCGGGGCTCACGGGCTGCGAAATCCTCAGTGGCGACCAGCCCTCCGCTGCGGGGGCCTTTACTTCAACACTGCCGGTTTTGGATCGCACCAAGCCGACTACGGCTGCGCTCGCGGGGCCGGTGCTCCCAAGGAGCAATAACGCCATTAGGAGCGCGGCGGCGCCAGCCGCCGTCGCTTTTTGTCCCCAGATCATTCTCCTCATCCACCGCTCTCCATTATCATCCAACGCTACTCCTTCTCCCCAGTGACCTCATAGACCTTCAACGGCTGCAGGCGGCCGCGTATTTCCACTTCATCTTCTTTGCCGGTTCGAACTCGTTCTTTGACATATCCGTAGACGCTCTCACTGATGAGGAATCCGCAGTCCAACTGCTTGGCGGTTTCCTGCAGCCGGCTCGTCACATTCACGGTGTCGCCAATAATCGTGAATTCCAGGCGTGAGGCGCCTACGAACCCCAGTACCACCGGCCCGGAGTGAAGAGTCAGCCGAAGCTCGAATGTCACGTTGTGTCCGGCCGCGACGTTGTTGGACGCGCCGTGGGCACCCACCACAGTGGCCCGTTGAGCGTGCGATTCCTGGATTGAACGAGTCAGCGCATCGGCCTGACGCTCGATCTCCAGGCAGGCGCTGACGGCGGCCCGGGCGTGATCGGCGCGTGGTTCGGGCACGCCCCATTGCGCCATGAGACCATCCCCCAGAAACTTATCCACCAGACCGCCGTGCTCGATAATAATACGAGCCATCAACTCAAGATAGAAATTAAGCCTCTCCAGAGCGACCGGTGGCGGAAGATGCTCAACCGTTTTAGTGAAGTTCTTAAGGTCCGCGAAGAGAACTGTGACGTCGGCTTCGCGCCCTTCGCCACCGCGCGCATCCGGGTTCTGCAGCAGGTAATCGACCACCCGGGGATCCTGATAACGACCCCAGAGCCCCATCACCGCGTGTCGTTCCCGCTCCTCGCGCAGTCCCCGGTACAGCGCCATGCCAGCGGCGACAATCGCCATTCCGATAAAGGGCAATACGACCGGCAGCGCGTAGTTCCAATCAATAAAAACGAGCAGCGAAAGCAGCGCCCAGGCGAGAGCGGCGAGAGCCGTCGCCGCCGCCGCCTTCGGGAGGGGCAGGTAGTAAAATGCGAGCACTGCAACCATGCTCAGGATCACCGAGAGAAGCCAGGCAAGCGTTGAACCGGGTTCGAGGATCGGCCCGGAAGAGAGCATGCTTCGTACGATGTTCGCCTGAATCTCATCTCCATCGCTGGACGCCCCGCCCGTGAGACCGCTTATAAAGGGAACAAAGTTCCGGTCGTTGGAACCGGCGAAAGTGGCGCCTATAATGACGATTTTGCCGCGGAACGCGGGGTCCGGACGGGCGTCGCGCTGTGCAAGATCAAAGAGCGAATAACTCCTGAACGCCGGGTGGGCGCTTTTCTTCGGCGCGTAGGCCAGGGCGGGCAGACCTTCGTAGTTGATGAGAGCGCTGCCGTCGCGACGCAGGGGAACGCGCAGCTTTCCCGGAATCACAAACGCGCCACGCTCGATTTTTCCCGGCGCGCCGTAATAATGCTCCACAATCCGCTCAGCGAAGGTGCGCGTTGCCTGGCCGTCATGCTCAATCGGGGTGAAGGCGTCTACCACGCTGGATTGACCGAGATCGGCGTCTCCTAAATTGTCGTTGGGGTCCGGGAGCTTCGGAAGGACAGGAAGCGAATAGAAGATCTGGGCAGTCGGATTAACCCAATGGCGCTCATAATCGCGGACCTTGATCATTACCACG
Organism: Armatimonadota bacterium; assembly: GCA_035686845.1. GTDB lineage: Bacteria > Armatimonadota > DASRZA01 > DASRZA01 > DASRZA01 > DASRZA01. The sequence continues at coordinate 7,362 of DASRZA010000338.1, forward strand.
TTGCCGGCGTCGGTCAAGGCTTCGCCGAGTGCGGTGTCGCTGCCCTTGAACCACGTTTCGGCCGAAAGGGAGTGAGTCCAGTCCAGCGCGATGACACGGGCGCCGCTCGCGTGCAGAAGATGGATCACCTTCGCAAAATGCGGGCCCCAGGCCAGTATCGGTTCGGGCCATTGCGCCACACTCTTGTCGCCAAAGTTAACCAGAACGATATTGGGGTCGGGCGTCAGGGGCGGATGAAGCCGCTGCCGGGCCGTAAAGCGGGCGATCAGCCACTGCTGGTCCAGGCGATCGGCCGATGCGTTGTGACGGAGCGCAAAAGTGACGCAGATCGCGGCGCCAAGAAGCAGCGCTGCGGCCGTCTGCCGGCCCCGTTCCCAGTACGACGGCAGGCCTGTCTTCTTACTGGCGGTTGAAGCGCGCAATCAGTAACCTTCGAAGTGAAACAGACTGTGACCCGCGACGACGCAGGATCAGGGGATGGCCCTTTTTTCTGAGCAACCCAGCGCCCCCGGCCCCCAATCATAAGGGAGTTCCCGCCGGGCGGCGCGCCCCCTGTTTTGTGAACAACAGCCATTAGACAGATCGAGGCGCTGGTGGGTTCCGCCATCACCGATCCCCGTTTAGAGCGACGTTGGAGACGTCGGACCAGATTGCGTTATCGGACCAGAGAGCATTGTCGCTCCAGAGCGCGTTATCGGACCATAGGGCGTTATCACTCCAGAGGATATTATCGGACCAGAGCGCGTTATCGCTCCACAACGCATTATCGCTCCAGAGCGCGTTATCACTCCAGAGCGCGTTGTCGCTCCAGAGCACGTTATCTGACCAGAGCGCGTTATCTGACCAGAGCGCGTTCCCCTCCCAGACTTGCGAAATATCCTGCAGCGAAACGGTGCCATCGTCGTTCAACCGGACCTGGGGGGATATGGCTGAGCCTCGCACGGTGTCGGAGCATTTCAGCGCCCCCGGCACATTTAAGAGGCCAGCGCCGCGGGAGAAGAGGTTGTAGGGCGGAAGCGCAAAGTTCCACTGCTTGACCGCCGATTCCATCAATCGGCCCTTGATCGTGTCAGGGGTGAGGGATGGGTCCCGCTCGATCAGGAGCGCCGCTGCCCCGCTCACTACTGCCGCCGCCATGCTGGCGCCGGAGAGCCGAAAATAGTGCGGCGAGTAGTTTGGATTCCGGGTGTACGAGTATTCGCTGAGGAGGACGCCGTTGGTGGCGCTGAACTGTGCGAGGTAAGTATTCTTCTTGCCCACCGAGATGAGCCGGTTTCCTGGCGCCACGAGGTCCGGCTTCAGGATATGGTCGATGCGCGTAGGACCGCGGCTGGAATAGGTGGCGACGCGGTCATCGCTGCGGTCCGGCGTCTCGTCCGGATCGGTAGCGCCCACAGTGAGGACAAAGGGATCGTTAGCCGGTGAATCTATGGTGAAGTACGCGGTGGGGCTGTTTGGGTCCGAGCTTACGGATCGACCCCGGTTTCCCGCCGCGCAGACGACCAGGAGGCCGCGCATCCAGGCCGCTTCCACCGCCTGGCAAAGTGGATCGGTTGCGCTGCTTTCGCCTTGCGGATGGCCGAAGGAAAGATTCAGGACTCGGATATTATCCCTCCGAGCGTTCCGGATACACCATTGGATAGCGCTAAGAGCGCCGCTCACGCTGCCCACGCCTTCGTCATTGAGGATCTTCACACTGAGCAGCGTGACTCCCGGCGCGACGCCCTTAAAGGTTCGGAAGAAGCGGGGTCCATCGCTCATAGCGCCATTGCCACCGATCAGCCCGGCGATAAATGTGCCATGCCCACAGCGATCCAGGCGGGCGCCGTCGCCACTGAAATTCGGACCCTGGACCACCCGGCTTCCACGATCGCCGGAGAGATCCGGGTCGGTTGAAATACCGGAGTCGATTACGGCTACTGTGACGCCGGCGCCATCGAGTCCCGTCTTCATATTCACGAGATCAGAACCGACGGCCGCGTCGGCGTAATCATCCAGCTTCTTCACGCGTGCGTCGGATGAAAGTCGGCTTATCCAGGGCATCGCGGCGATCTTAGCGAGAGAATTTGCGGGGATCACCGCGCTGAAGCCCCGGATCACGCTGAACTGCGTTTCAATGTGGCCGCCCAGGCGCCTGAATGCCTGCGCCTCAGCGGATGTAAGCCGGCCGCGGGTCTGCGCGATCAGGCGGATCGAACCGTGAACCGGGCGCGTCAGGGTTGGCCGCCGAATTTGCGCGGCCAGAGTCGAATCCATTTTGGAGACGGGGGCCGGCGCGGCTGCGGATGGTGAGATCGGCAGGGCCGCCAATGCGCAGATGGCGCTGGCGATCCAGGAGTAGGCGTAGGCGTGTCTACCGGGATTCCAATGGTTCTTGTGGCTGCTTATCATTTCAAAACACATAGTAAAACTCGTTCCCGCTCGCAAAGGCGAGCAAAACAGAACCCGGACGCTGGATTCAATGCTAATCCGGTCCGAGAGCGATCAAGCCGAAAGTCGGTCATAGTGCGTTAGCGCGTGCGGTCGATAGTGCTCCAACTTTTGTCGATACATCTTTAGATCGGCGGCGGATAGGAGCTCCTTCCAATCTTCGCCCTCAATGGGAAATGTAGCCGCGCCAACACTGGCGCTGATCTGGGTATCCGCGCTGTCCGACCAGACGTGCGTGAGAAACCCTGCGCGAATCCGCTCCATCACCTTACTCGTGGCGTCGGCGGCGCAGTGATGGCAGATGACCACGAACTCGTCACCGGCGTAGCGTCCCACAATGTCGTCGCCGCGGGTGGATCGCCGGAGGATCTCCGCTACCTCCTGCAGCACGCGGTCGCCTTCCATGTGCCCGCGTGTGTCGTTGACCTGCTTGAATCCGTTCAAGTCCAGGAAAAACAGTGAGAACGGCGCGGGATGAGAGCCTATGAGCTTTTCCAGATAATGGACGAGATAGCGCATGTTCGGAAGACCGGTGAGGCCGTCGGTGTTGGCGAGGACCTGGTTGGCCTCGAGTCGGTTGATCGTATCGAGGGCGCCTGCGGCGTGCTCGGCGAGGGTTGTCAACAGGCGCTCGTGATGGTCGACGTAGATGTTGTAACCGGTGTGATAGAGCGTGATGGCGCCAATTCGCCGGTCACCCGTTGCGAGCGGCGCTGAAAGCGCGCTGTTGAGTTCAAGGTACTGGCCCGGCTTGATCCGGCGAGAGAGGTCTCCGCCGGCTGGCTGGTTCTTAGCGGAGACGCCTTCGGCCGCCACCCAGCCCGAGATTCCTTCGCCCACTTTCATGGTGAGGCCCTGGACGAGATGAGTATAGAGTCCCTGGCACGCCTGCGCTTCAATCTCACCGGTTTCGGGATTCTTGAGGAACACGGCGGCCGTTGTCGCGGGCAGGAGCCGGATTGCCTTTTCGAGCAGCAGTTGCACGACCTCCTCCGACGTGTGCGACGCCTTGGATGTGGTCGCCATCTCGGCGAGAGCGATCGATTCTTCCGCGGCGCGCGCGATCTGCTCCAGGGTTTCCTCGACAACTTGGAGCCGTTGACCTGACAGCGCATCCTGCCGGAACTGCTGCCGATCGAGCTCTTCTATGATCGGCTTCACTCTGGGACGGGCCCGGATCAATGCTTCAACGACCCCGGGATCGTAGTGCGTACCGCTCTGAGACTGGATCAGATCCATTGCTTCTTCATCGGTCATCCGGGTTCGATACGGCCGGTCGGAGGTGAGAGCGTCGAAACAATCGGCGAGAGCCACAACTCTGCCTACCAGCGGAATCTCTTCCCCTTTTAGACCGTTCGGATAGCCGCCGCCATCCCACTGCTCATGGTGAGCAGCGACGGCGTCGGTCACCGGGAACGGGAAGCTCACCATCTCCAGAATCTTGACGCCTACCAGGACGTGACTCTTCATCCGCTCGAACTCTTCCGAAGTGAGCTTGCCAGGCTTGGCTAAGATCGCTTCTGGCACGGCAATCTTGCCGATGTCATGTACCATCGAACCGATGCGTATCGCTTCAAGATCCGGCCCGGTAATGCCCAGCTCCGCCGCTATCGCCAGGGCGTATTCGCGAACCCGTTCCACGTGCTTGTGGGTGTAGCGGTCCTTCGCCTCAATCGTCATCGCGAGCGTTCCAATGACCTGCACGTTGAGATCATTGAGTTCCCGGATATGCCGGGCGTCCCCCTGGATCTTATCGATATAGAGCCGGTAGGAGCAGAAAATGATGTAGACCGGAGGGAGGGCTAAGAAGGAGGCGAGGCCAATCTTCTGGTAGAGCAGGGCGGTAGCGGCTGCAGCGCTCATGGCGCAGAGATTGCCTGGGAATGACCAGAGGAAGTTCTCCTGCCAGACTTTGCCGAGGCTCAAGCCCTGAGAAAGGGAGACGGCGAGAGAAATGCCAACGGTATTGACGAAGAAATAGGCGGCCGCCGTCAGGAGCGCGGCTGCTAAAAACCGGGTGTTGATCAGCCCGATCGGACGCGTGCCCCAAACGATATGCCAGAGAGCGGTTCCGACGAGGGCGCTGAGAACCAGGTTCGAGGCGGAAAGGACGGGCTTATACCAGGTGGTTCGCCGCTTGATAAAAACGGTACCGGCGAGGCCGCTGATCGCCGCCACGATGGCGGGCGCCGCCCAGCCGCTGCAAAGGATGATAGCGAGATAGGCGACCGTGTTCCCGAGACTGATCCTGCCGTGCTTAACGAAGACCGCCACGCGAGGCAGGCTCAAGAGAATGGACGCGACAATCAGCAGCGCCAGCGTCATTCCCTGGCACTGTGAAATGGTTGAGAGCGACGCGCTGAGCAGCGCGGCGCCCAGGATGGAGCTCCCCGCGATGTAGAACTGTGCCGAAAGGGGCAGATCGCCGAAGGACATCGTTCGTTCGCCTCTGAAAAACCAATTCCGCCGCGCCATATCGGCGCCGGTAACACGCGACCGCTAACCAGCGCCTTCCGGTTGTTCGATTGTGGGATGGACCGGGGGCTTGAACAGCGTGGGGCTGGATGAGCGGCGGGAACCGTTCTTAGCCGGGATGGTATGATCGATAGCCGAGAAGGCCAAAGTTGGCGCTGACGCCGCATCATATTCACCGTTCGCCATCGCCGTGATGTCGGCCATGGAAAACACGGTGGCGGATTCAAACCGCGCGACGGCGTTATGGGAAACCCTGGCTTTCTGTTCTTCCAGCAGGCGGGTAGCGTCTTCGGCGGCCATTGGACGACCGAATAGATAGCCCTGCACTTCGTCACAGCCATGGGATCTGAGCAGCTCGAGCTGCTCATAGGTTTCCACCCCTTCGGCGATCACCTTTCGATGAAGGCTCTTCGCCAGCACAATCATCGACATGGCGATGGCGCTGGAGCTCGTATCGGTATCGATATTGCGAACAAAACTCTGGTCAATCTTCAGCTTGTCGAATGGAAACCGGTTGAGAGTGCTAAGTGACGAGTAGCCGGTCCCAAAATCGTCGATAGCGGTGACAATTCCCATGGCCTTCAGATCGTTCAGCATCGTGGAAGTGAAGTTGGCGTACTGAAGGGCGACGCCTTCGGTGATTTCCAGCTCCAGGAACTCTGGCGCGAGACCGGTTTCTTTGAGCACCGAGGCGATCGTGTTGACAAGGTTGTGATGTCGGAACTGACGAGCCGAAAGATTCACGGCAACGCGGAATGGCGGCAGTCCGGCGTCCTGCCAGGCTTTGTTCTGCGCGCAGGCGCTATTCAACACCCAGAGGCCAATTGGCACGATGAGTCCCGTCTCCTCGGCGAGCGGAATGAATTGTGAAGGGTAGACTAGACCGAGGTCGGGATGACGCCACCGTACCAGCGCCTCCATGCCGACAATCATCTCTGTGCGAGCATCGACCTGCGGCTGGTAGTAGACGACGAGCTGATCTCTCTCGAGCGCACGGCGAAGGCTGGCCTCCAGAGCCAGCCGTTCGAATGCCCTGGCGTTCATGCCGCGGGTATAGAACTGGTACTCGTCGCGGCCCTGCTCCTTGGAGCGGTACATCGCGGCTTCGGCGTTTCGAGTGAGCGTGCTGACGTCGCTGCCGTCGCTGGGATAGAGCGCGATACCGATTCCGCCGGTGACAAAGAGCTCGTGGCCGTGGATGGTCATTGGCTCCCGGATAGTGTCTAACAGTTTCTGAGCGATGTGCGCCGCATTCTCCACCCGGGCGAGATCGACGAAGAGGAGCGCAAATTCATCCCCGCCCCACCGACCGACGCAATCTCCGAACCGCACCGATTTCAGCAGCCGGTCGGCGACGGTGCGCATGACCTCGTCGCCCGCGGCATGGCCAAGGGTATCGTTGATCTGTTTGAAGCGGTCGATGTCGAGGAACATGGTGGCGAGCATTTTCCTGCCGCCATTTGATCCCTCGAGCGCTCGGGCGAAATTCTCTTCGAACCGGGCGCGATTGGGGAGGCCCGTCAGTTGGTCGTGATGCGAGATGAAATCAACCATCTCCTCGGCCTGCCGTCGCGCACGTCGATCCTTGAACTCGCGAACCTCGCGCTCCACCGCAGCGCCCAGGCGAACCAGGTTGTCTTTGAGCATGTAATCCGCGGCGCCGGTCCGCATAGCAGCGACAGCCATCTCCTCGCCAAGCATACCGGAGACGATGATGCAGGGGATGTCACACCCCTTGACCGCTAGCAGATGAAGGACTTGCTCAGAGCTAAACTGAGGCAAAACGTGATCGGTGAGAACAATATCCCACTCGGCCGTATCCAAAGCGAGGAGCATCTCTTCGGCGCGTTCAACCCGCTGCCACGTGACCTCGAACCCGCTGCGCTGCAGCTCCAGAAGCACCAGCTCGGCGTCGTCCTCCGAGTCTTCCACCAGCAAGACACGTATTGGGTTGTTAATCGGCGCTTCCATCCAGTTACATCTCCTTGGGACCATCCATTCGCGCGTGCGAGCGCCGCCATTCGGCGGACGGGTCATGTCGTGAACCCGGATCGTGATTATCGACCTGTTATAACATCGGACAACTGGAGGTTTTCCTGGATAGGTACATCGACGGAACTGGACAGGGACCTATACGGAAGTAGAACTACTAACGGTGGGCGAGTGTGAGGATTCGGCGGCGGGATTGGTTTCCGGAGAACAGACCGGAGAAAAAGCCGGCACGCCGGATCACAGCATCGTAATGCCGCGCCGCAGCGCGTAGCGAAGCAGCTCAGCCTGGCTGTTGAGATTTAGCTTACGCATGAGATTGGCACGGTGGGATTCGGCGGTCCGGCGGCTGATGAAAAGGCGATTGGCAATCTGCGGACTGGTGCAGCCTTCCGTAATAAGATGCAGCACCTCGCGCTCCCGGTTCGTGAGGGTTTCGTATGGATCGGCGCCGCCGACGGTCGTTCGCTGAATAAACTGCTGTTTCGCGCGCGCCACCAGCGATGAACTGAGGAACGGACGTCCGGCAGCAACTTCCCGCACCGCCTGTACGAGCTCGTCGCCGCTGCAGTCCTTGAGCGCGTAGCCGATGGCGCCGGCATTCATCGCCTGGCGGACGTAAATCTCATCGTCGTGCATCGAGAGCATCAGGATATGGGTCGACGGTGACCGATGCGATACCTGTCGCGCGACGTCGGACCCGCCCAGACCGGGCATCATCAAATCGAGGACCAGCACGTCCGGACGCAATCGCTCGGTGACGGACACCGCGTCGAGGCCATTTCCGGCTTCTCCTACGAAACTGAATTGCGGCTCCGCGGCCAGCGTCGCCTTCAAGCCCTGACGAACCAACTGGTGGTCATCGGCGACAACGATGGTGATTGCCATTCGAGTCCTATATCTCCAACAAAGTCGCGACGCTTTCGCTTGCTAGATTTCCAACAAACTCTGACTACTTTCGCTCGCTGCCGTGGCTTCCGGAAAATCCATCGTTCGCAGGGGAAGCGCCGCCAGGATGTGGGTTCCAGCGCCCGGGCTCGATTCCACGACAAGGGCGCCACCGAGCAAATGGACACGTTCCAGGAGCCCCCCGAGTCCGCTGGAACTGGCGCGTTGAAGCGCCTCCGGAACAACGAAACCGCGGCCCTCGTCGTCCACCCTAACCTTCAGGAACGGATCGTCAATCCACAAATCGACGCCCACCCGGTCCACGTCCGCATAGCGTGCGGCGTTGGTGAGCGCCTCCTGGGCGACCCGGTAAGCCGCCGTCTCGAGCTCAATCGAGAATCGCTGCCGGTCGGGAAGGCGCATCTCGAGCGCCACGTGGATAGATGTTTGATGCGAGTATCGATCAATCAGGCCTTCGAGGGCCGGCCCCAGGCCCTGCTGATCTAGAATCGGCGGCCGAAGCTCGCGGGACAATGCGCGCACTCGAGCCATGACCTCATTCACCAGCGCATCCGCATCCTTAAGTCGCTGCAAGCGCTCGGGGATGGTCAGGGGGGATAGGGATCGCAGCATGAGTTTCAGGCCGGTGAGGAGTTGGCCCACCTCATCATGCAGTTCGGAAGCGATATGGCGGCGCTCCGCCTCCTGAACTTCGACGAGCCTGCGAGATAACGCCTGAAGCCGATGCTGCGCCGTCCGGACTTGCTGAAAAAGACGCTCCTTATGGTCGTTGGAACGAACTCTCTCGGTAATATCGCGGAAGTTGACGACGATCGCGTTTACGCCCGGGTCATCCAGCAGATTGGTACCGGCGCCTTCGAGCCAGATTACGCCGCCATCTTTGTGGAGCGCGCGCAGCTCGGCCGGCGCCGGCCGCCCCGGGATAGACAGAACCTTTTCAAACATGCGCCGCGATTCTTCGAAGTGATCAGGATGTACGAAGCAGCCGGCGTCCCGGCCGATCAGCTCCTCGGGCGTGTAGCCGAGGATATGGGTCGCTGCCGGACTGATATAAACAATAACCGCGTTTTCGTCCAGGAGCGCGATGGCGTCGGCGCTCTGCTCGATAAGCGCCCGAAATCGACGCTCGCTCTCTCGCAGCGCGCGATAGGCGCCGCGCTTCTCGGCGCGAAGCTGCGTCTGCTCCAGGGCGTGCTGTACCGCGGGCCCGAGGCGCGCGAGTCGATCTTTGAGAAGATAATCGGCGGCGCCGCGCTTCATACACTCTACGGCGATCTCCTCGCTGATAGCTCCGCTCACTACGATGAACGGAACGTCGAAATCGTGCTCACGGAGAAGGTCGAGGGCCGCGGGGGCGCTAAATGTAGGAAGGGAATAATCGCTCAGAATCACGTCGAGATCCGGCGAAAGCAGCCGGAGGTATTGCTCACGCGTCTCCACCTGTTCCCACAATGGCTCGAAGCCCGCGCGGCGCATCTCGTTCACCATCAGGAGAGCGTCGTCAGGGTAATCTTCTATTATCAGCATCCGAACAGGAACTTCGCTCATCATGGCAATCCAATTGTATCAATAGTGGCGCGCTCCGGATTGGCCCGGGGATTGGTCGGGGGGCGCTGGTTAGAGATTATGGCGACCTGAGGTTATCTCTGGATCGGGCATTCGTCGCGGTAAGCTGTAAATGGCGAACGCGGCGGCTCCGGATTTTGGCGATCTCCGGGAGTGGTAGATCGATCATCGGAACCGATCTGAATGCGAGTGGATCGAGAACAGCAGTGGCCGCAAACAATCCGGGTGGCGCGTTATGGCGATAGCGCTGGAAATGTGGCCTGGGCGGAGGCGGAGGCGGCCGGCATCCCGCTCATCGACCTTGAGATACGCGATGCTGACGCG
>DASRZA010000339.1:0-8672 GCA_035686845.1 Armatimonadota bacterium
CAGCGCAGAGGGGATCCAGGTCTTCCGGGCCTTCGAGCCGGTAGCAGTCGAGGTGATAGAGCCGCAGCCGGCCCTGGTGCTCCTGCACCAGCGTGAACGTGGGGCTGGTGACCCGGCGAACAATGCCAAGCCCACGGGCGATTCCCTGCGCCAGGGTCGTTTTGCCAGCGCCGAGCTCTCCAAAAAGGCAGATCACGTCACCCTCGCAGGCCGCCTCTCCGATCCGCGCGCCAAACTGCTGTGTCTGGGAGGCCGATGTCGTACGAATCTCCAGAAGACGGCCCTCCGAACCTAACGGCCCAGCTCCAGGCTGCGCGACGAATTCTTTTCGGCGATGAACGCGACCGCCTCGTCCAACGGCATGGCCGGCAGATTCTCGCCGGTTCGCATTCGAATGGTCACCGTCCGGTTGGCGACCTCCTGATCTCCGGCGACCAGCATGTACGGGACCTTCTGAAGCTGGGCTTCCCGGATGCGGTACTGCAGCTTTTCACTGCGGTCGTCAAGCTCCGCCCGAACGCCCTTCGCCTTCATGGCGCCCACAATTTCAGCGGCGTAATCCGCATGCCGATCCGCAATCGGGAGCGAAACTGCCTGCACGGGCGCCAGCCAGACCGGGAACGCGCCCGCAAAGTTCTCGATGAGGAAAGCGACGATCCGCTCCATCGTGCTGATCACCCCGCGATGCACGACGATCGGCCGGTGCGGCTTTGCATCGGCGCCGATATATTGCAGGTCAAATCGCTCCGGCATGACATAGTCAATCTGGACCGTGGAGAGAGTCTCATCATTACCGGCTACGTCCGGGACCTGAATATCGATCTTCGGACCGTAAAACGCCGCCTCGCCCACCCCAACCTGGTAACTGATGCCGAGATCGTCCATTGTCTCTCGCAGCACCTGCTCCGCGCGCGCCCACATCTCGGGGTCCTGAACATACTTTTCGGCGGCCGCCGGATCCCAGCACGAGAGCCGGTACCAGAAGTTGGTCAGCCCGAGATCGTGGTAGGCCTCTTCGATCATTTTGATCACGCCGACGATTTCGGCCTTAACCTGCTCTGGTGTGCAGAAGATATGCGCATCGTTCAGTGTCATCTGGCGCACCCGGCTCAAGCCTTCGAGCTGGCCGGACTTTTCGTAGCGGAACTGCGCCGCCAGCTCGGCGATTCGGAGCGGCAGCTCCCGGTAGCTCCGCATCTTGGATCGAAACACCATAAAGTGATGCGGGCAATTCATAGGTCGGAGCTGGAGGTCCTCGTGATCCAGGTGGATCGGGGGGAACATTGTTTCTTTATAATGTTCCAGGTGGCCCGAGGTCCGGTAGAGTTCCAGCTTGCCCAGAACGGGTGTGTAGACGTGCTGGTATCCCAGGCGCTCCTCCTGCGCCAGGACATAATCCTGCAGGACCCGGCGTAGGGCCGCGCCCTTGGGAAGCCAGAGCGGAAGCCCGGCCCCGATCTCAGGAGCGCCGGCGAAAAGCTCAAGCTCTTTCCCCAGCCGGCGGTGATCTCTTGCCCGAGCCTCTTCCAGTCGCTGGAGATAGGCGTCGAGGTCAGCCCTCGTCTTCCACGCGGTCCCGTAGATCCGCTGCAGCATCGGCCGATGCTCGTCTCCCCGCCAGTAGGCGCCCGCCACGTTCAGCAGCTTATAGGCCCGGATCTCGCCGGTTCGCCGAACGTGCGGCCCTTTACAGAGATCGGTAAACTGATCCTGCCGGTAGAACGACACCTTCCCGTCTTCCACCCCTTCTTCGGGCAGGTCGCGGATAATCTCGACTTTGAATGGCTGGTCGCGCTCCTCGAAGTACTGGATCGCTTCTTCCCGGGTGGTATACCACTTCTCGAACGGAGAGTTGCCCTTGATGATCCGCTTCATGCGCTCTTCGATATCCGTCAGATCCTCGGGAGTGAGCGACCGCGGCAGCAGGAAATCATAGTAGAAGCGATCTTCTATCGGCGGCCCGATGGCGAGCTGCGCATCCGGGAAGATCTCCACCACCGCCTGCGCCATCACGTGAGCGCACGAATGGCGGATTCGGTAGAGATCATCCGCCTCTTTTTTAGCCTTCTCGACTTCCTCAACCTGCTCGGGCATCTCAATCCTCTCCAATCGCATGGCGCGGGCGCCGAACTTCGCGCGCTCCGGTCAGTCGGGTCATAGAATTCAGTATACTCGACACCGTGAGAGGGTTCAAATCGTCGCTGCCGGATGGAACTTTTGCCGTCAGCGAGTTTGAAATCCGAGCCGGCGGACTATACGCTTGACATCCGATTCCAGCGCCGCAAAAGCGGAAAGCTCTCGAAGCGCGCTAAAACCTTCGCAATGATCAACAACAAGGCGTGCAGTCGAGTGCTCGTTGAATTGGCGCAAGCGGCGGCCATGCAGTCCGCTGGCCTCCCGAAGCATGGTATGAAGAACCGTTTTGGGATCGGGCAAGCTCTCCAGTTTTTTGATCGAGGGAAGAGTTATAGCTGCGCCACCGTTTGGGTTGCCCGCAGCACGCCGGATAGCGATTTCATCGGTAAGCAGCCATGCTTCCTGCATCCGGACCGGCACGACACACACCACGGGAAGCGAATCGAGGCCATTTAGAGCCTCGATGGCGGCCATAATCTCGCGTACGCGTCGTTCTCTCGGATCATGTTCCGCGTCCCTATGCACAAACAGAAGCATACACGGATAGAGTTCAAGGGTCCAACTGATTCGCTGTTCGAGTCCCTGCGGAGGGCGGGGAAGACGTTGAAGATCGGCCCAGGTCGGGCGGGATCGCCCCGTCAACGCCAGACTCGCGTAAAAGCCACGATAATATTGGGAGGAGAACCCGATCGGAAGTCCCATCGGCGAGGAATGTATATGACAGATCCTTCACCGGGCAGAATCAAAAAGGGGAAGCAGCGGCTGAAGATCCTGGCGATCGACGACTCTACGATGACCCGGTGCAGCGCCGTTGGACTCACTCCCGATCGAATCGCTGTTCGATGGCTGTCGCACAACCGGGTTCAGATATGCCAGCAGTTGTCCCCTGGAGACGATGGCGCCAGGGTCCGCGCTCTTCGCTCGCCAGGTATCGGGCAAACACCCAAACGACACTCGCTGAAAACGGCGACCTTCGCGGATGGTTTCCCGAAGGTCTGCGACCAGCAGGCTGTCGTCCGGCGCCTGCATTACGACCGCAGGCGCGTGGGTGTTGACAATGACCTGTCTGAGCGGATTATCGGGTCCGGTGGCATACTCGGTATCGGTGGCGATGTCCTGCAGGAGGCGGAGCATCGCGGGGATACGCGCCGGGTGAATGCCATTCTCCGGCTCCTCCAGGCAAAGCAGTCCCTCCGCAGATACGTCCTCTTCCAGCGCCGAGAGCGCGAGGAACCGGAGTGTTCCATCCGACAACGCGCGCGCTGGATACACCGTGCCATCACGGCCGGTGACGTTAAGCGTCAGGAGCTCCCGCCGGTCATCGCGCTCGACGCACACGTCCCGAACGTCGTCTATCAGTTCTGAGAGGCGGTTCGCGATGCGGGCATAGACGCTGGCGCCACTGGAGCGAGCGAGCTCGTATAGCAGCGCTGGGAGGTGACTGCCGTCCGCGCCCAGGCGCGCGGGCGCGGTCAGCTCATCGGGCTGACGCAGCGCTGAGGGCTCCAACTGGAGCAGCCGCCACGACTGCATCTCGCGGCGTGCGAGCACTACCGTCGGCCCCTCCGCCGCATTTGTCGCCGATACAACCGTTCGCGGCATTCGGGCCGCGGGGCGCGAATAAGGCCGACCGCTGCTCTTGTCCTGGTGAAGCTTGATCGCTCCCGCTTCAGTCGATATAAACGCTGCTCCTCGCCGAGCTCCGCGAACAGCAGTCGATCGCCAGACGGGCTTAGGACTAAATAGGAGATGGTCTCTGGCGTCGCCCTTATTAATCTGTTCAAGCGATTCGCTGCGGAGCTCAAGAGGGCCCGCCGCGGCCTGGCCATCAGCACCCCGGTAACCGATCGTTACCGCGTAGCGCAAGAACGTAATGCTGGCTTCGGCGGGCTGTCCAAGATCGTCCACCCCGGTGTCCGGAACGATCATTTCGACTTCGAACGTCATTTCCTCATCGTGCTCTTGTGAGTGGCGATGAAAAAGACTCCGCGTGTCACCTACTCCACCCCCCTCGGACCGTACAGCGAACGCCGCATCCAGCAGGGGTCTATCCGACAGCGCGCTCAAAAAATGGATAGCGTCGAAGAGGTTTGACTTCCCAACACCATTCGCGCCGGCGACGCAGGTGAACGGGCCGAATCGCACGTCCAGGTCTACCAGATTCTTGAACCCGTTTACCTTCAGCCGTGTGAGCATCTCAGTTCACTGCCACCCCTACCGCGTTAAGCTCCCACCCTCTCACTCCGCACCGATCTCCGCTATCACCCCGTTCAGAAGATCGGGCCGGTTGGTGATGATTCCGTCCGCGCCGGCTGCGATGAGCTCTCGCATCTTGGGCTCGTTATCAATCGTCCAGGCGTAAACCGTCTTCCCGCGCGCATGGAGATACTCAATGCGATCGGGGGTGAGCAGCGGATGCTGCCACGTCACGGCCGGGGTATCGATCTTATCCATAAAATCCTCGTCGATGCCGCCCGGCGGCTCCGACCCCAACGAGAGTGAAAGCGCATACTGGGGCGCCATCTCATGGAGCCGCTGGCGGCTTAAGGCGCTGGCGCCGGCAATAATGACCTGCTCCGGCTCAAAATGCGACCGAGCGAGAACGTCCACAATGTGCCGCTCGAAGCCCTCCGCTTTGAGATCCAGCATCACCCCGCAGCGGCCCCGGCAGAACTCCATAAACTCATCCAGTGTCAACAACCGCGCTCCCTGGCCGAGGTCTATCTTACGCAGATCAGAATAGGATGTGGCGCTCGACGCCGGGCCGGCGCCATTGGGAGTATGAAGCCGGTCATCGTGTGTCAGCACAATCTCACCACTGGCGCACCGGCGCAAGTCGGTTTCAAGTTGATCGACTCCCTGCTTAATAGCCGCCTCAAACGACGGAATGGTGTTGTCGGGCCAGCGGGAGCCGGCGCCCCTGTGCCCGACTCGGAATAGCGGGGCGCCAGCCGATGAGTTTTTGCGGAGCACAGCGAAAGAGTTGGATTCAGCAGCCATACGGTTGGGTTCCTTATAAATAGTTGTAAACCGGGGTTAGAGAAGCGCTTCAGTCAATCACCTTATTGAGCGGGTACTCCACCAGGTCACGAGCGCCTGCGCGCTTCAGGCGAGGTATCAGGTCTCGCACCTGGCGCAGATCTAAGATAGTCTCTACGGCGACCCATTCCCGATCGGCCAGTGGTGAGATGGTCGGGTTCTTCATGGCGGGAAGCACCCCGAGCACCGATTCGAGAGAGGTACAGGCGACGTTCATCTTGAGGCCGACCAGGGTCGCTGCGCGGAGAGCCCCCTGCACGAGCATGGCAATGCTCTCCGCCTTCTGTCGCTTCCATTCATCTTGAAGCGCCCGCTCATTGCCGATCATTCTCGGAGTTGACTCAAGAATCGTATCGACCACTCTGAGATTGTGAGCGCGCAGCGAGCTCCCAGTCTCGGTGTTCACCACCACTGCGTCGGCCAATTCGGGAACCTTCACCTCGCAGGATCCCCATGAGAACTCTACGTCTGCCGTAGCGCCGCCTTTCTCCAGCCAGCGGCGGGTGAGGCCAATGTATTCGGTGGCGATACGCTTGCCCTGAAGGTCGGCGGCCGTCCGAAAACTGGCGCCCTCATGCACGGCGACCACGATTTTCACCGGATGAAAGCCGGTTTTGGCGTATGTCAGGTCGCAGATCTCCTTGACGTTTGACTGGTTCTCCTCAATCCAGTCATGGCCGCTAATGCCAATGTCTATAACCCCATCTTCCACGTATCGCGGGATCTCTTGCGGCCGTATGAGCAGCGCCTCGATCTCGCGGTCATCCACCGCCAGCACGTAGGAACGAGCGCTCTCAACGAAGTTAAACCCGGCCTTCTTGAAAAGGTCCAGCGTTAAATCCTGCAAACTTCCCTTTGGAATCGCCAATCGAATCTTCATCGCGTCATTCTCTATGATTATTTCGCTCAGTTTCACCCGTGAGCCATCATCCACCGGCTGCGGCGATATCGGGGAGCTTTGCCCACCCGGATGATCCAGCCCGCTGAGCGGCGTCAATTCAAACCTCGGACCTGATCCAGTGTAGCATCGTCAAGTTTTGCCCGTTAAGAGCCTGCTCACCGTGCGAGGAGTGTTTGACGAGCAGAGAGGCCGTGGTATAAACCTGGTCGAGCCTGCTGTACGCGTGCGATGTCACGAAGAGCGCTATGCGGCTGCAAGAATTGCAGGATCGCGGCGGCTGATGAAGAAATGCTAGCACGCGTGAGTTACAAAGAATCGGGGGAAGAGTATGGAAGACGGCAGCCGAGGCCTCGTCTCCAGAGAGGAAAAGAGCATGAGTAAGCGACCCATTTTGATGGTGGGCGCGGGGGTGATTGGAGCGGCTGCTCTGGGAGTCGCCGCATGGTTCGTGCTGCGCAAACGGAGTCCCGACGAGATCGTCGATCAACTCGAAGAGGTCGCCGACCAGGCACGCGAAAAGGCTGGGGGGATTGCGCGTACGCTGAAAGAGAAAGCGACGCCGATCATCCAGGCTATCGGTGACCTGGTGGAGAACAATGCGGAGCTCGTCAGCGCCCTCGCCAACGTCAACGCCGACCAGGTTCGCAAGACCGGTCAGGAGATCAAGAACGCCGCAGCCAGCCTCGAGAAGAACCTGGACGCGCTCGGCAATCTGTAGCCATTGAGCGGTTTGTCATTGCCGCCCGGTCTGAAGGAGCGGACCGGGCGCTATCGGCTCAATTCAACGCGCCTCAGGGCGCGCATAATCTCGATAAGACGGCGCTTATCGTCGGGACTGGCGTAGCGCATTGCGTCGAACGCGGCGCGCAGCTCGCGATCCAGATCCGTTTCACCGTCGTCGTTCGAGTGACCAAAGAAAAAATCGACCGCGTGTCCGGTAAGCGCCGCAATCTGTTCGAGCCGATCGAGCGGAATCCGGCGCTCACCGGTCTCCCATCGAGTCACGGCCGCGTGACCGACCGGTGGACGGAGTGATGTCCCGAGCTGCTCCGCCGACATGTGAACCGACTCGCGCGCCTGCCGGACCTGGTTCCCCACCGTCTTGAAATAGCCCCGCTTATCATTCATCTTCACAAGTCCCGAAGCCTTCGTCATCTGTCAGGATCGATTGCCCGCTGCCGAAATTCAAGTGTACCCATCCGGCGCGCCTGTGTCAAACCCGCGGCGCGGACGGAGGACGGAGGACGAAGGACGGAGGACGAAGGACGGAGGACGAAGGACGGAGGACCGAGGAGAGGGCGCCGGGGAGGGGAAGGATGAAGGATGAGTCAAGCCAGGGTATCGACCGGCCGTGGAGTCCCGGAGGGACGGCCGAACATAGCGAAGGGCTTCAGCCCTGGTAGTGAGGCGGCGTACCCGCCATAACCGAAATCCTGAAGGGACGACCGAGCTTCAGACACGCTACGGGAAGAGGCGGCACTAATTACAGCGCCTGTGATTCCTCCGCGCCTCGCGCTGCACAGGCGCGCAGGCCTGTGCCACTTGCGCTCCCGCACCCGTACCCCATTCCTCAGCGCCCGTCCTCCGCCCTCCGTCCCTTGCGCTATCCTGTCCATTATGTCATACTCCTAACGGTTACTTCGATTGCAGTGGTTTCGAGCTCATCGGACTTTGCCGGTTTCGACTCACGCGCTTCCTATCAGGCCGGAACAGCAGGTTCTTCTCATAAAGGAGAGGACCCTGTTCGGTTCGGGCTGCGCGACCCGCGCTTCACCGTGCGCCGTTCACCGACGAGGAACGGGCAATCACCCGGAAGCAATTAACTGACCTCGGCCATGAGCCGCGCATGGATTGAGCTCGCGGAGCAACCCGACGTTTAATAGAAAACCGGAGAAGAGCTGTTGCAAGCGAGGCTGTGCCAGTTCACGAAAATCATCAATGGCATCACGCAGTTCGCCATCCCTGTCTTCCAACGCGACTATCGATGGACGGAAGCGAACTGCGAGCAATTGTGGAAAGATGTTCTGCAAGTCGCGGCCGGTCCCCCCGACCGGCCGCATTTCCTCGGCTCGGTCGTCTACGTGTCCACCGGCGATTCAAGCGCCGGCTTCACGCGTTGGTTAATGGTCGATGGACAGCAGCGCCTCA
Source organism: Armatimonadota bacterium (assembly GCA_035686845.1). Taxonomy (GTDB): domain Bacteria; phylum Armatimonadota; class DASRZA01; order DASRZA01; family DASRZA01; genus DASRZA01. The sequence goes on from DASRZA010000339.1 coordinate 8,225, forward strand.
CCACGCTTACGCTGTTACTCGCAGCGCTCCGCGATCAGATCCGCGAATCGAATTGGACAGGCGGAGAGGACGGGCCAACCGCTGACCGCATCGACGCGTACTTTCTGAAGAACAACCAAGAGGGAGGCGCGCGACGGCACAAGCTGGTTCTTCGTCGCTACGATCAGGCGACGCTTCAAGCGATTCTGGACGCTTCTCCTCTGCCGGAGCCCGTTTCGGGGCGTATCCGGGACAACTACGAGTACTTCAAGGATAAGATTGCCAACACCGACCCTGAAACAGTTTATCGCGGAATCGGTAGACTCGCAGTGGTCGATATAACCCTCGATACGACTACCGACGATCCACAACTCATCTTCGAGAGCCTGAACTCTACGGGTCTTGATCTCAGCCAATCTGACCTAATCCGGAACTTCATCCTGATGAGGCTAGGAGAGAAGGAACAGAC
>DASRZA010000340.1:0-17506 GCA_035686845.1 Armatimonadota bacterium
TGCGTCAGCAGGAGGAGGCCTCAAGGCTATCCGTCTCGGAGCTAAGAGCGAAGGCGCAGTCGAGGATAAGAGGAGCGCTGCGGGAATCGGAGCGCTGATCGCGGCCCCATCACCGCCGACCGGTTCTACCATCTGGAATCATTTGTTATGCCAATGCCGCACCAGATTCAGCTTCAGATCATCAAGCGGCGGCTTGCTGGCAAAGAGGGCGCCGAGAAGTCGCGGGAGCTGCGGGCGATCTTAACGGATCTTCCGGTTTACGAGAGCGGGCCTTACGCCGATCTTCGAAGATGGGTTTCCGATCAGATCGAGGAGTCGCGCGCGCGCTCCCGGGTGGTCCACCGCGACTCGATCGCGGTTCGTCGCGAAGGCGCCGCCCAGATCGCCCTGGTGGGGCCGCCCAACGCGGGCAAATCTTCGCTGCTTCAAAGTCTCTCCCACGTTCAAATCAAGGTCGGCGACTACGCCTTCACAACGGTCCGGCCTGTCCCGGCGCTGACTCGTATCCATGGAGTGTTGATTCAGTTGGTGGAAATTCCGGGTCTTCTACCCGGCGCAGGCGCCGACGCCAACGGCCGGCGGGCGCTGCTCAGCGTGATCCGGGCGGCGGATGCCCTCGCCTATTGCCATGATCTCGGCGAACCAGTCGAGTCGCTGCGCCAGATTCGCGCCGAAATCGCTGACGCGTCGATCGATCTGCCGGAGATTGTAGCCGCCACGAAGATGGATGAGGCGCCCGAGGGATCGCTGGAACGTCTCGCTGACTCGCTGCCGGGTATGACCGTTGTCGGCGTCTCGATTATCGTTGACGACAGCCTTGAGGCGCTCAAAGACGCCATCTGGCAAATGACCGGTCTCATCGCCGTTTATCTCCGCCATAATGGTCGCGTAGACGAAACTCCGCTGGCTCTCGAAACCGGCGCCACCGTGGCCGATGTCGCCGCCTGCATCCATAAGGGCCTCGGCGCCGTCTGTCGGGCCGCCCACGTCTGGGGTCCTTCGGCCCGTTTTGAGGGCCAGCAAGTGGGCCGGAATCACGTTGTGATGGATGGCGACACGGTAGAAATAGTAGAAGGGCTCAAACCATGATCCACCGCTGTGCCTGGGCAACAACCGAACTGGGTATCGCATACCATGATGAGGAGTGGGGCGTGCCGGTTCATGACGACCGCCTGCTTTTCGAATTCCTCATCTTGGAGGGCGCCCAGGCCGGATTGAGTTGGGAGACCATTTTGAAACGGCGAACGAGCTACAGGGAGGCGTTCGAGAACTTCAACGCCGCAGCGATCGCCAGGTTCGATCCCGCCCGGATGGAAGCGCTCCTCGCCGACCCCGGCATTATTCGCAACCGGCTGAAGATCGAATCAGCGGTGCTGAACGCCCGGGCATTCCTCGCGGTTCAGGAAGAATTTGCCAGTTTTGATAGCTACATCTGGCGATTTGTCGACGCCCGACCGGTTCAAAACTCCTGGAAAGCGTTCGCTGAAATCCCTGCCAGCTCGCCTGCCGCCGAGGCGATGAGCCGGGATCTCAAGCGCCGCGGCTTCAAATTCGTCGGTCCTACTATCTGTTACGCCTACATGCAAGCGACCGGCATGGTCAACGACCATATCGTTGATTGTTTCAGGTACGCGGCGTGCGGTGGACACTGACCGCGCGGCGGGAGATTCAAGCGCACTTGCGGCAGCCTGCTACGAGTGACGGCTTGTTCACAAGGGCCAGAAACAATTCTACTGAGGACAGAATCGTGTCAGATCAGTTTCTCCGGAATCTTGCTTACGTTGAGTATGTGCATCAACTCCTGGAACTTCACGACCTGATCGCGCGAGGCGAATTGGAAAGTGAGAAAGCGGATCAGCTTCGCGAGGAGATGGATGTCAACTGGTACGCCCTGAGTGCTGACGAAATGGAGCGTGCGGGTATCATTTCGGCCGACCTTGATATGCTTGTTAATGATGAGGTGTTCCGTACAGTTCCGCCAGAGCAGCGCACTCAGGAATGGTTCGCGCCCCGGTTTACGGACGCCTGGGAAAACCAGCGCTGGGATGATGCCCTCGCCCTACTGCGAGCGGGACCTCCATACCTTTTCGAAGATCGGCCCGATGTAGCGGCCTAACTCCGGGCGCGATGCTACGGGGAATTGGGCCATCATGATCTGGCCTATCTATTTTTGAACAGGGCCGGCGCCCTCGCACCGCACAATTCGAACTATACAGCGCTGGCCCTGAATGAGCAGGCCGCATCGGGTGACATGATAGGCGCGTGTGAGCGAGCATCTAACGCTTATGAGCAGGCGTTGAGCCTGAGCCTGGAAAACGGTGTCGCCTATAATGATCGCGCCGACGTGCTTGGTGAGCACGCGCCTCCGGCGGTCCCATCCCTATCAGCGGAGGACTCCTGGCGTTTGCCGGACATTGCGCATCAAGCCGCAATCCATGCAGCCGAGGATCCAGCGGAAGCGCTGCCGGCAGCGGCGTAACCTCCATTTTGGCGAGGTGAGACGGGGGTTGGAGCGCCGCGCACGGCATTGCCGGGCGGCGCTCTGGATCACGCTGCTGTCTTTCGCTGGTCCCCGACCGTTTACCCTCCCACTCGTTCAAACCGGCGCTGCCGTCGTGACGAAGCTCGCGTCATGCCAGCCTGCGACAGCGGGTTCTGGGCGGAACCTGTTAGCTTGAACCCGCCGAGATGCGTCACCCTCCCACTCCAGATCAGGCCGCCGCCTGCGAATCCGCCGCCGGTGAGCCGCACGTCTTCCCCCAGCCCCACAGCCGGGAAGGTGGATGTTTCCGCCGCAGCCGCGGCCTTCAGGAGCGCCTCGGCGTCGGCCCTTTCGGCGCCGGTCGTTTCCTGATGCGCGTCGAGCGCGTCGAGAGCATAACTGAGGACGATCTTGGGAAGCAGTTTCGCGAGTGTCGGCTGGCAGTCGAACAGATCGAAGCCATTCGCAACACCGTTGATCGCGAAGAGCGCGCCCACCTGTCGGTCAACAGGTTGGAGCGCTGCGGCGTAGCCTTCCAGTGTTCCGGTATGCTTCTCGAAAATCTCTGACATTGCGCCAGTGGGCGAGCGGGTCTCCATCCGGCGCGCCTTCGCCGCGACATCCTCCCAGACTTCTCCCTGGTCCGAACCGCGTGTGCCGGACCCGATGAGCGACTCGGTGACGCGCATCATCTTATTGCGGCGGCCCTCCGCGAAATGCGCCCGCGGAGCGGCTGCAAACTCCATCGTCTGCTGCGACCATCGTCCCGCCTCAACGCACGACACCGGAATCACGATGGTCTTCGCGGCCGGAGCTAAAATCGTAAGATTCAAGATCCGGTTCTGCTTGGCGCCAATCAACTCTTCACCATCCAGCAGCAATACAGGCATTGCGCCCCGATTCACGAATTTTAGCTCCGGGACGCTTCCGCCAGCGGAGACTTCGGTCACACTCACGGATCGCTGCGCCAACGCCTCGTCGAGTGTAAGATAGTCTGGCTGCCGGTTCTCTCCGGAGACCAGCGGAAACATTGCAAGATTCTGGTAGACAACCGGGTCCGCCAGCTCGATGTGTGAAATGTATTCCTCGATTGCTTTCATAAACGCCTCGATTCGAACGAAGAAAAGCCCCGCAGTAAACCTCTGATTCCTTAGACGTAATTTCCACGCGGTTTACACGCCCACACCTCGAGACAGGAATCCGCCATCCACCACCATCACGTGCCCGGTGCAGAAACTGGCGGCTGGGCTGGCGAGATAAACGGCTGCGCCGGCCAGTTCCTCCGGCTGACCAAAGCGACCCATTGGAGTGTGCGCGATGAACCAATCGCCGCGGGGCGTTCCTTCGATGAGCCGCCGGTTCAACGTCGTGGGGAAGACGCCGGGTGAGATGGCGTTCACCCGGATCCCGTATGGCGCCCAGTCGTTCGCCAGGCTGAGGGTCAGGTTGATGACCGCCGCTTTACTCGAGCTATACGCCGCCACGTCCGCAAAACCCGAATAGGCGCTCACGCTCGCGATGTTGATAATCGAGCCGCCCCCGGCCTCCCGCATGATCCGGCCGGCGGACTGGCAGCATTTGAACAGGCCGATCATGTTGGTGCGCACAATCTGCTCGAACTCCTCCATCGATACGTCCATGCTAGGAGTTCGCCTGGTGGTTCCCGCGGCGTTCACCAGAATATCGAGAGAGCCGCAGCTGCGGGAAACTTCATCCACCACACGGTCCACCGCGCTAAAATCGGTCACGTCAAGCGCCATGCCATCGTGAGCGGACCCGAAGGGCCTCAGTTCCTCGACCGCAGCCTTAAGCTTCGTCTCATCCCGTGCGCCGATGACGACGCGGGCGCCGGCCTGCGCCAGTCCACAGGCGATGGCGAGCCCGAGTCCGCTGCTGCCGCCGGTCACCAGCGCCACCTGTCCATCCAGGTCAAAACCTTGAAAACTCATGATAACGTTCCTCTCCCGGCGCCGGCGAAGCGCATGTTATTTTGATTGGACCATAAACCACGTGATGGAGGCGGCGGTCATGCCAAGCTGCCGAGCGGCGGCCGGCGCTGCCGCTCGCGAGCCAGAGGCTATACTGACAGTATAATGCGCTGCATTTGAGCCGGACGATCCTCCCACCGCTCCACACCGATTGTTCGTAACCGTGTGTATCGTTAGGTCCGGCCCCGTATAGGGAATAACTTGAATGTTACGTTCCGAGTATGATAAGCGCTGCGTTGCGGGACCTGGTGAGGATTGGGCTTTATGAGCCCCACTGATAATAGACCCGATGTAAACGGTAGGAAGGAGACCGACCCTCTGGGGAAGCCTGGGGACACTCCGCCGACGCCGCGGTTCAACTGGTTCTTCCTGCTCAGTCTGATTATGCTCGTTTACCTGATTTTCTCGCTGTTCGGCGGTCACAATCAGCAGGAGCAGATTACCTATACGCAGTTCTTCGCTCAGCTCACCGCCGGCAACGTGAAGTCTGTTCAGTTCGACGGCGATGAGATTCAGGGAGCGCTCAAGAAGGCGATCACTCAGAAGGTCCCGGCGACGCCGTTTACCTTTAAGAAGACCACCACGGTTCACTACAAAGAGTTCTCCACGGTGATGCCGCCGCTCCTGGACCCGGAGCTGCTCCCGACGCTGAAAAAAGACGGGGTGGTGATTACCGCGACCGCGCCCTCGTCTCCCTGGATCATGAACGCGCTCAACATCGCGGTGTCTATCGGGTTTATCTTGCTAATCTGGTTCTGGTTCCGGCAGTCCAAGGGCGGCGGCGGGATGTCCGGCATCTTCGGGTTCGGTCAGAGCCGGGCGCGCCTTTACACCGAAGAGAGCCCACGGGTCGGGTTTGGCGACGTGGCCGGGGAGGAAGAGTCAAAGCAGGAATTGACCGAGATTGTCGATTTCTTGAAGCATCCTCAGAAGTATCATAAGCTCGGCGGCAAAATCCCCAAGGGAGTTCTGCTTGTTGGGCCTCCCGGGACGGGCAAAACGCTGCTGGCGCGCGCGGTCGCGGGCGAGGCGGGTGTCCCATTCTTCAGCATCAGCGCCTCGGAGTTCGTCGAGATGTTCGTTGGGGTGGGAGCGTCTCGCGTGCGGGATCTCTTCTCCAAAGCCAAAACGTCGGCGCCGTCCATCATATTCCTTGATGAGATCGACGCGGTGGGTCGGCAGCGGGGCGCCGGTCTTGGCGGTGGAAATGACGAACGGGAGCAGACTCTGAACCAGCTTCTTGTGGAAATGGATGGATTCGATCCGAAGCAGGAAGTGATTGTGATCGCCGCCACCAATCGGCCCGACGTGCTCGACCCTGCGCTCTTAAGGCCCGGGCGGTTTGATCGGCAGGTGACAGTGGGGCTTCCGGATCGGCGTGGACGGGAGGGGATCCTCAAGATTCACAGCCGGGGGATGCCGATCGCCCCAGACGTGAACCTTGTCGACATCGCTCGCGGCACCCCGGGTATGTCCGGCGCAGATTTAGCGAACCTGGTGAACGAGGCCGCGCTCTTAGCCGCCCGGCGCAACAAAGAGTGGGTGGAGAAGATCGATTTTGAGGATGCGCTGGACAAAATTGTTCTCGGGGTGGCTCGCTCGTCGCTCATGTCGGAGGAAGAACGCCGGACGGTCGCGTATCACGAAGCGGGCCACGCGGTTGTAGCGCTGCTGTCGCCCGAGGCTGACCCGGTCCACAAGGTGACGATTATCCCGCATGGGATGGCGCTTGGAGTTACCGAGCAGCTTCCTGAAGACGACCGCAGGAACTACCCCCGGGACTATCTTGAAGCCCGCCTGACGGTGATGATGGGCGGTCGGTCGGCGGAAGAGAATGTACTCAACCAGATGACGACCGGCGCCGAGAATGATCTTAAAGAGGCCACCCGGTTGGCGCGCCGTATGGTCACCGAATGGGGTATGAGCGAGCGGGTAGGGACAGTCGCATACCGGACGGACGAGCATAACCCATTTTTAGGTCGGGAACTTGCCGGGCCTCGCGAATACAGCGAAGCGACGGCAGCCATGGTCGACGACGAGGTGCGCTCTTTCATCGAAGGCGCTCATGCCGAAGCCCGGCGCCTGCTTAAGGAGCACAGAAACCGGCTGGATATGCTCGTTGATGCTCTCCTGCGCGAGGAAACCGTCGGGCGCGACCGGCTGGCCGAGATTATGGGCGCGGACCTTGCCAACCCACCCACTGAGGACGAGTCGGAACCGAAGATGCTGCCACAGCCCCGGCCCGCTGCTCCCAAATAGCGTTGACTCGCGCGTCGATGGAGTAGGGGCTGGTCCCTAAAGCCAGGATCGTATGCGACGGCTGCCAGGCAAACCGGCGAAAAGCCCGGGGCCGTAGGATGAGCAGGGTCTGGAAGCCCGGTTGAACTCGGCATGTTTAAGATGTGTAGAGAGGAAATAAGTTTTGATTGCATCCCGTTTGAGTCGAATAATTCTGGTTCTAATGGTTGCTCCGGCGATTTCCGGGGGAGGAATTCGCGCCGCGGCTGCAGTCAAGACTTCAACGCCATTTACGTTCGTGGTGTTCGGAGACAATCGGCCGGCGTCTAAGAACGCGCCGCCGCCGGAGGTGTTCAGAGAGATCGTCTCCGAAATAAGAACCTTGCACCCGGCTTTTGTTATGACAACGGGCGACCTTGTTCTGGGCGATAAAAATGATACCGCTGTTGTGAATCAGGAATACAATGAGACGCTGCCCCTCGTTCGCTCCATGGGTGTGCCTGTTTATTTCGTCGCCGGAAATCACGAAATGCGTGGTTCGGCGGCGGATCAAAGCCTTTACGAGAAGAGGGTTTCCCCGAAGCTCTACTACTCATTCAATTACGGGAACTCTCATTTCGTGGCGCTCGACAGCGATATTGTGGGGCAGGAACACCGGATCACGGGCGCCCAGTTCAACTGGCTCGAGCGGGATTTGAAGAGTGTGCAGGGCAAAGTGAAGCATATTTTCGTCTTTGCACACCAGCCAATGTACCCGGTGAGTCTGCATATCGGCTCGTCCCTCGACGTCTATCCCGCGGATCGTGATCGCTTACAGGGTCTCTTCGTGAAGTATCACGTGGGAGAATTCATCTGTGGTCACGAGCATCTTTATGATTACAGCGTTCATGATGGAGTGACCAACATTATTTCGGGCGGGGCCGGCGCGCCGCTCTACCCTTCGCCTCACGGCGGGAGTTTCCATCATTACCTTATTATTACGGTGGATGGCGGCCGGATCTTCATCAGCGTGGTTAAACCGGGCGCCATTATCCCCGCCAACGCAGTGGCGAAGCCGGCGCCGGCGCCGCAGCCGAAGTAGAAGGTCGAGCCGGCCGGATGTATCGGGTTTTCCAGGCCATCACCGAGTTTTCTTATCCAGAACGATTATTCGCGCCGGCAGAGGCTTGCCAACTCCGCGGTCGGGACCAATTGCCAGAACCCGTGCGCCGCGCAGCATAGTGACGAAAGAGACCGGTTTCGCTGCGCTTACAGAGGGGTCAAAAACCGTCTGGTCGTCAATCAGCACCGTTTTCTCCCGCGGAGGCGCCAGTCGGGTGATCACCCCATCCGGCATCTTGATTGAAGTGACCGAAACAACCAGTTTTCGCTCGCCAGTATACACAGCGGTTACGGCGCCTTTGATTTCGATTTCGTGCGGATGAATCTCGCGATCCAGTTTGATTTCGGGAGTCTCCGGCGGGGACGCCTGCGCCACCGTGTCCTTTGCGGTCACACTCTGAGACGACTGCGCTAACGGGGTGTGCGGGTTCACACTCTGAGATGACTGCGCCACCGCTGTATGCTGATTCACAGGCGGGGACGCCTGCGCCACTGGCGTATTCGCAGGCGGGGTCGCGGGCGGCGCCGGGGCCTCGAGGGTCGCGGCGCCGATTCCCACGGGGGCCGGCAGTTTCTGGAGTACGGCATAGAGCGCGTGAGCCAGCTCGTAACGCGTTGCGGCCCGGTTTCCATCGAACGCGCCGTCACGATCCGCAAGGATGTCGCGGGCTGCGAGCGCCGCCACGGCGGGGGCCGCCGGCTCCCCAGGCGGAACGTCGACAAGGCGCACGCCGGGCCGGCTCACGGGGATCTCGCTCAAGACCGGCTTGAGCGCTGCGTAGAGCGCCGCCGCCATCTCATAGCGTGAGACGGCGCGGCGCCCCTTGAACCGCCGGTTGGGATAACCGGGAGCGATCCCCTTCTCGTGCAAGATTTCAACGGCGGCGGCCGCAGGGTTCGATTGAGGCACGTCGGCGAACGGTTCGCCGCAGGCGGGCGCATCGGGCATTGCGTCAATGAGTGGTTTCAGCGTCCGGTAGAGCGCCGCGGCGAATTCATAACGTGTTACGGCGTGGTGTCCGCCAAACGCTCCGGCGGAATAGGGCGACAGGATCCCTCGTCCCACAATGGCTTGAACGGCCTGATAATCCGCGCTGCTGGCAGGGACGTCGCGAATCCGCAGCGCCCGTTCAGCCGCCAGGGATGGACTGACGCTGGTCGAGGCGATTCCCTTCGGGGTCAGGATCATCACTCCAAGCATCCCGCACGCCGCAACGGAGGTGGCTGCCGTAATCGACCGGGCGACGGCCATCCGACGGGCGCGCGGCGCTGACCGTGGCGTTCTCTCTCCGCTAATCCTCAACATGCTCATTCTCGTTCCTTCCCTTCTTCCGGCCCCAGAGTGGGCTAAATAGCTCGAACGTCAATCCGGAAGGCCCGTGACCACCACGTTGCGAAAGACCGCGGCTGCCTGGTCCGTAAAAAGCGCTACCGGACCGGCCAGGCGCGTTTGTGAATCTCCATCCACTGCGCCACTTAGCTTGTCCGGGTCTTCAGCGACCAGCACGGAACGCTCGTCCCAGAAAGCTTCCAACCTTCCAGAGTAAATCCGGACCCGCAGGTTTCCCGCGGGCGATTCAGCGTGCTCCGGATAATCGAGGAGATTGAGCGGCTCTGTCTGCCGTACGATCCGGACGCCGATCCGTTCTTCTATGCCGATCTCCCAGCCGGACGGATTCCGCTGCACGAAGAGGCTCCAGTTCCAGCTCGAGCTTCCATCCATCCGCAAACCCAGAAGAACCCCAGCTCGGCCGCATTCCGGAGTCGGCCCGATAATACTCAGATCCAGCGAGAGTTCGAGATTGCGAACCGGATCACCTTTACGAACAGCCGCCATTGTCGCCTGGACATCCCGCTGCTCGATGGCGCCATCACGAGACAGGTATAACTGGCTGGAACAGGATTGCTCGGTGGCGGATCGGACGACCCATCGCCCTTCGCTGTAGTCGCTGCCGATGACCGGTTCCCATCCCTCAGCGCCGCTGCCGAAGTCATCGAGAAAGTGGGGGGCGGCCGCGATGCCACAGAAACATGCGCCTGTGCCACCCTCCAGCGCGAACCGTGCGGCAGAAGGGAAGATCGGGCTGCGCTGCATGATCTGACCATCTAACCGGATCTCAAGGTCGGGTCCCTGCTTCAGGATGAGAAGCTGGCGCCACGCGCCGCCGGGCGACGCGAGATTGATGGCGCCGGGCGAGCTCCCTCCTCTATCTGCCGCCTGGTCCTCCCGGATCAGCAAGATCGACGTCCTGGCGCCATCCTCGCCCATCAGGACGACGCCCGCAGGATCCGGCGCCGAGCCTCCTAAAATCAGATTGATCTCCAGTAGTAGATGCGCGGCGGGCTGGGCGGTGGCGAGAAGCGGCCCCGCGCCGGGTCGGACCGGGGTGATAGCGCCGCTGCGGATGCCCCATCCGTCCCCACTCCAGAGCGGTCCAGGCGAGTCCGCGTCGGCCCGAGAGACCGGATCGTGGAACGGAGGGAGCGCCGGCGATTGCTGGGGCGTAAACGAAGCGCCGCTGCAGAACGGTCGGTCGCCATGCCAGTGGAGGCGGTCGATGCGGAGCATCCGGTGTGTGGCCTCCGGGTCCCATCCATGATAGACCAGGTACAGGCCGATATTATTCGGCGCCACGGTCACCGAATTATGTCCCGGCCCGAGAACTTTCCCGGGGATGGTACGGAGGATGTTTGGGCCGCCCTCATTGAAACGATCCCAGTAGCTGCGATCCTCCAGCCCGTGAGTCCCCATGGGAATATCGGAAACGGCGTCGGCGACCCCGTAGTTGGGGAACCGCCACGCGCCGCCACTGTAGAGGCAGGTATACCGGCCATGCCGCTTGAGCAGGAACGGGCCTTCGGCCGTATACCAGTCCACCCCCCCTTTTTCCGCCCGCTCTCGCTCGTAAAGCTGCCATTCCGCATACGGCCGCAGCACTCGCGCGGGGCTTCCTGAGAGGCGGGTCATCGTCTCCAGCCGGTCTACCGCCAGCCCCGTGCCAATGAACGGAGGCTCAAAATAGTCCCGGGCGTAGAAGAGAAACCATTTTCCATCGTCGTCCCGGAAAGGGTGTGCGTCGATGGCGAAGACTTCATCGGGTGTCAGATTCACCCCACAGTCATTGAACGGCCCGAGCGGCGCCTCGCTCGTGGCGACCCGAAGATGATGCTCCGGCGTACCGAAGGCGATCACCGCGTAGTAGAGATAGAAGACGCCGTCACGGTAGGCGACCTCGGGCGCCCAGTATTGATGGGCGCTCCTATCGTCCAGAGGAATCATGGCCCCCTCGACGGGCGTCCACGAGACCAGGTCGTTTGAAGTCATCATCGGAAAGACCCGCCCATCTTTCGGGTCGCCGGTCGCGTAGCCGTAGTAGCGGCCATTCCACTTGAGCACGAACGGATCGGCGAAACTGCGGGGGTTCAAAGGATTGGTATAGGTCATACCGGATACCTTACTATGACAAGGAGAATCGTCAGGTCGCGGCGGATCGAAAGGTTGCGACGGATCGGGAATGATACGGCGTCTATTTTACCCCGTAAGATCGTTTCCGGAACCGGTATCGACGAAAAAACAGGCTTCGAATTTCGGTCTTTCGACAAACGCCGTGATATGCTATGCTTTTGATATGAGAGTCTCCCCCGAGTCCGAAACCGCGACCCGCGCGCTTCCGAACACCAGCCACAACTCCGCCCCGAATAACGTTCGAGGCGCTTCGAACACCCGTCAAAGCGCTTCGCATCCGTCGACAGCGACCCCGGAGACGCTGCAGGGATTTGTTGAACGCGTGACGTTTCGGAACGTGGAGACCGGCTATTGCGTGATGCGGCTGAAGATCGTCGGCCATCGAGAACTGGTGACCGCTGTTGGCGCCATTGGCCCGGTATCGGTGGGCGAAGGAGTGGTTCTAACCGGCGAATGGGCGCTGCACCCGGAGTTTGGCCGCCAATTCCAGTTTCATCATTACGAGCATCGGCGTCCCTCCAGCGCCGAGGCCGTGCAAAAGTATCTATCGAGCGGCGTGATCACTGGTGTTGGACCGGAGCTCGCGCGGCGGCTGGTGGAAAAGTTTGGAGCCGAGACGCTCCTCGTTATTGAGTTCCAACCGGCCCGGCTCAATGAGGTTTCAGGCCTTGGAGAAAAGCGCATTGAGGCGATCCGGGCCGGCCTTGCGCAGCACCGCGCAGTGCAGGATATCGCGATTTTTCTTCAGGAATGTGGATCGAATCCGGTCTTCGCGGAACGCCTCTATCGCCAGTTCGGCGACCGCGCGATCGAAGAGATTACGGCCGATCCTTACGCGCTTGTCGTGAGCATCCGGGGCATAGGGTTCAGAACCGCCGATCAGATTGCCCGGTCACTTGGCGCTGAGAAAGACGCGCCTGCCCGTCTTGCGGCCGGCCTCGTTTACGCACTCCGCGAGGCGTCTGAAGACGGTCACGTCTATCTTCCCCGGCCGCAGGTGGAGGCTCGCGCGGCTCGCATCTTAGAGGTCTCGAAGGCTCTCTTGCAGCCGCTGCTCCCCGGTCTATTTGAGGTGGAAAAACTCATCGCGGAGTCCGATTCCGCGGGCGGCTCGGACCGGGTCCATCTCCCGCCGTTCTATTATGCGGAGGTCGGGTTTGCCCGGCGTATCGGCGCGCTGCTCACGGCGCCGGGTCGCAAACAGCTTCCTGCGGATCGGGTGCTGGAGTGGCTGGATCGTCGGCGTGGTCCGGCCGAAGTGGCGCTCTCTTCGGAGCAGAAAGATGCGCTCGCCCTGGTGATGAATGAGCGGGTCTGCGTGATCACCGGCGGACCGGGCGCCGGAAAAAGCACCATCACCCGGGCGCTCGTTCGGGCTTTTGAGACCGCCGGCCGCACGGTCGCCCTGGCAAGCCCCACCGGCCGCGCGGCCCGCCGCCTCACCGAGTTGACCGGCCGCCCCGCCACGACATTGCATAAGCTGCTGGAGTACGACAACGAGCGCCGCGCATTTCGCAGGGACCAGCAATCGCCCATCGTCGCCGACCTCGTCATTGTGGATGAGGCTAGCATGCTCGATATTCTGCTCGCCAACAGTCTGGCGAAGGCGGTGGCGCCCGGCGCGCATCTTGCGCTCATCGGTGACGTGGATCAGCTCCCCAGCGTCGGGCCTGGAAGTGTGCTGCGAGATCTGATCATCTCGGGCATTGTGCCGATTGCCCGGCTCACTCACGTCTTCCGACAGGCGCTCGGAAGCTTGACGATCCGGAACGCGCATAAAGTCAACTCGGGTGAGATCCCGGAACTGATTCATCCGTCCCGTCGCGAGGGATCTGACTGCGTTTTCTTAGAAGCTGGCACGCCGGATTCCGCTGTCGAGCTGGTCTGCAATCTGCTCCGGGTCAGCCTGCCGCGGCTCGGTTTTGTACCCGATCAGGTTCAGGTCATCGCCCCGATGAACAAAGGCCCGCTTGGCGTGCTGGCGCTCAACGAAGCCGTGCAGGCGGTCCTGAATCCGGCGGAGGGCCGCCGGCCCGAGGTGAGCCGGTCAGGCGCGACCTTCCGACTGGGCGACCGGGTGATCCAGCTTGTAAACGACTATGACCGGGACGTCTTCAACGGCGACGTGGGCCAGGTGGTGGGTATCGACGTGGACGCGGGCGCGCTTCAAGTGGCGTATGCGACTCTTCCGGTGGTGAACTCACCGGTTACGTATGCGCCCGACCCTCCGCGGCCCCGTTTCGGGGGGAGGGCCGGCCGCCGGCCGCCGCCGGCCCGGTTCCAGACCGCGGACCTGCCGATGGCGGCGGAGGCAGGGGTCAGTTACGACACGGGCGCGGCGCCTGGCGCCAGTCCGGCCTTTAACCCGGTCGCCACCCGGCTTGTGGAATATCGTTTCGCCGACCTGGACGAGCTGCAGTTGGCATACGCTATGACGGTTCACAAGGCGCAGGGGAGTGAATTTCCGGCTATCATCCTCCTGATTCACGACGCGCACGCGCCGATGCTGCAGCGCAACTTGCTCTACACCGCTCTCACCCGCGGCAAACGACTGACAGTGCTGCTGGGTTCTCGGCGGGCCATAGCGCAGGCGGTGTCGCGCCACAGCGAAGGCGCCCGTCTAACCAGCCTCGCCGATCGCCTGGCTGCGTTTCGACACGATTCCGATTGACGACGTTCATCGCCCCGTGATACGATGGACGGGTACCCTGTTCCACCTTTTTCAGTGGCAATCAGGCGCGTAAACAAGTAGCTTCACCAGAGTCGCGGAGGACCGCTATGCCATCCCCCTTTCCTGGTATGGATCCGTTTCTTGAGAATCCGTCGGGTTGGAAGAACCTCCATTCTCGCCTGATCGTGGCGATTTCTGACGTCCTGGTTCCTCCGATCAGTCCCGGCTATGTCGTCGTCGTGCAGGAGGACGTGTACGTACTGGCGCCGGAGCCCACCGGTGGCAATGGAATCCGCAGAGCGCGTGCGCCTGATCTGCATCTGGTCGAGACAGGCCAACCGGCGGTTTCGTCAGGTGGCGTCGGTACCGTGGCGCGCCCGGTAGAAGTCACGCTGCCGGTTCCCGAAATCGTCCGGCTGCCCTACCTGGAGATCCGGGACGCGAAAACTGGGGGGGCTGTAGTGACAGTCATTGAGCTCCTTTCGCCAACGAACAAACGGCGAGGGCGCGGCCGCGACGAATACCTGCTGAAAAGGGACGAGTTACTGGCAAGCGGTACGCATTTGGTAGAGATTGATTTGCTGCGTGCGTGGGAGCCGATGCCAATTTCGGGCGCCCCCAAGTCTTATGACTATAGTATTATGGTTTCACGCCAACAGGCACGACCCGCGGCACAACTTTACCCTTTCACCGTGCGAGAACCATTCCCTGAGTTCACGGTACCGCTGCTGCGAAATGATGAAGAACCGGTCCTGGACCTGGGCGCTGCGCTGGCTGCGGTTTACGATCGGGGGCGTCTTGACCTGTCCATCGATTACTCGCAGTCCGCCGAGCCTCCCCTGAGCGAAGATGACGCCCGATGGGCCCGAGAGATCGTTCGTCTCAAGAATGCGGACGGGTAGGAACAATGGCTTACCAACTCACAGCCAGCGCGGCGCCACCCCAAACGATGATGATCAGGAAAAAGATCGGGTATCGCATCAGGGCGGCGGCGCCCAGGGTATGCTCGGCGCCGGCCAGTGGTCGGCCCAGACACCGTACCCGCAGTCCGGCGCCGCGGATGCGGACGTGGACGGGGTAATGGCGTCTACCCCAAAGGTAACGGCATCGCGCCCGACGCGAGCGCTTCTGCCTCCAGCGGCGCCGACCCGGTCAAGGTTCGTCCTGCATTAATCTCCGGGGCGGAACGGGTACACTGATGAGCAGCAACGGACCCCACTTCGTGCGCCCATCCAATAGCCGGCCGCGGCCATATACCCCCGCCGGGTGGCAGGAAGTGAGGCAAGGAACTGAGAAAAGGGCTCACGCCGGGCGTAGGTGTAGGTCGGTCGTTGGCCGCAGGTTCGATCGGCGCATCACGGCTGTGGTATCGTACCCTACTGGAGAGCGTCGAGGTCATTGGCGGAAGCCCATGTCCCTGTGACAACCGGGCGACGTGGCTGATCGAGACGACGGATGGTCTCAACGGCGCCGCGCCGAAGCCAGAGCCGGCGGCCGTCGTTTGGAGAAAGACTACGCCGCCGGTGATTGATTCGGTTCCCGTGCGGAGTGGCGTGCGGAGCAGGCGAACTGGTGTAGCAGCAGTCAGACTTGACCGGGCAGACATGGACACGGATGACGGCTTAGCAGAGGCTTGAGACATTGGCGGACACATCCATGCTTTACAGCCCGGAGATCGTGCAGCATTTCCGCTCCCCGCGGAACTTCCGCGCGCCCGGCGGAGTGGGTTTTCGGAGGACAGAGACGGCACGGCCCCGCTGGCCATCCCGGGCGCTGTGCCGTGGTTCACACTGGAAAGGAAGTCCCATGAAAAATGTCCGTGGGCAGGCTGTGGTATCGTGCCTGTTCGTTTTGATCAGTCTATCAATTGCTCCCACCCGCGCCTCCGGCGCAACCGCACGCCATTCTTCAACAACGCCGATCGAATTCACGAGCGACGGTATGCCGACGGTAACCGTTCGGATCAATGGCGCCGAGGCCCGCATGATGCTGGACACGGGTACCAACACCGTGGCAGTTACCGACGCCTTCGTGAAGAGAGCGGGACTCAGCACCCGAACGTTCCAACTCCCAGCGACGGCGTCGCATAAAGGCGCCGCCGTGGTGCGGGCGGTCCTTCCGGATATGGTTCTGGGCGACTTTCGCGAGAACGTGGCCGACGCCCTTATCGTCAAATCAATTCGTACACAGGATGAACGGCTCCGCATCGACGGAGTCCTCGGCTGGCCAGTCTTGCAGCAATTCGCCGGCCTCATTGATTTTGGCGCCCGCCGCCTCACCCTCTGGTATCCCTCGGGGCTTTCGCCCGACGAGATCAAGGCCGCGGGCATGAACGGCGCCAAACCGGTTCCACTGGTGGCGGGGCCGGACGGTTACTGCCATGTCACGATCAAGATCGGCAGCTCGACGTTTGACGTCCGCCTTGACACGGGCGCGGAGGGCACGTCGCTCACATCGGCGATGGCAGCGGAGTTGAAATTGCGACCGCTCGCCCAGCAGGATGTCGCGGGCGTCGTTGCGGGCGTGTGGGGGGTTAACATCGCTCGATGCCCGGTAATCAGCGTCGGCAGCGCTCATTTCGGGCCCGGCCTCGTTGAATACCCTGTGCTGAGTGACAACACCAGGGCCCCGCTTTTCGGAATGGACACCCTGAAGTATTCGCGTATTTTTTTCGATCCGGGTACCCACCAGATGCGATTTGCGGCTCTGCCGGGCCATTTACCCGCAGGAATCACGCCCGACTGGAGCGTCTGCCGGGCGCCAATGCGGCTCGTGGGCGAAAACCAGCTTCCGGTCATCGGCGTGCAGCTGCCGGATCAGAAGTTGCATTGGTTTGGACTTACCTTCGACGATTTCGGCTACATTGCCGATCACCTTGCGGCCAGTCTCGCGGCGCCAGAGCATCCTGTCCCTGGCCGCCCCGGCGTTACCGAGACCAATGTCGATCTCAGCATTGGCGGTCACGCGATCCAGAAGGCGGAATTCGCGGTGGTACCCCCCAAGGAGCTGGGGGTGTACCCCGCAGGGATCGAGGGGGTCATCGGTTTCGGACTTCTGGCCGGGATGGCCGTTAAGATCGACCCCGCCAGCAGCCTGGCCGAGGTCATCTTCCCAGGACCCGCCGGCTTGTTGCCGCCGCCGCCCGCGGGCGAGGATCCGGTCGGGATTTCACCCGGCGCGGGCGGGGCGTGGTACGTGAAAGCCTGGGTGGATGGCTCTCCGATCAGCGCAAGCCCATCCCTTGACACCCGGGAGAACCTCGATTCGGTGGGCGCTGGCGGTCATGGTCCGCCGCCGAAGAGGCCGTTCGCGCTGAACTCAGAGGCCAGTCATCTGGTCGCGGGCCGGTTCCAGTCGCTCCGCGTGGGCAATTTCGCGGTTCGCGGGCCGGAGGTTCTGGAACTTAGCGACAGCATTCCAGCGTTCGTCTACCTGGGTTTCGACTTCTTCCGCGGCCGTTCTCTGTATCTCGACGCGCCCATGGGAGCGATCTATATGACTCAGAAAGCGCCAATCAGCCCGCCGGCGCTTGACGAGTATCAGGGCACCGGCATCGAATC
>DASRZA010000341.1:0-12291 GCA_035686845.1 Armatimonadota bacterium
CCTAAGACCTAATACCTATTCCCGGTAGTACTCCCACAGGGCCTGTTCCATCACCCGCGAGGTGCGGGCCGCTGAAACGCCGGTGCTGGGGCATGGCGCGCCACCGTTCAGCTCATCGACGATGGTTTGAATGAGCGACTGCTGGATGGCGGTGGGATTGGGGATGACAAACTCCTCGTCGGCGCCGCCGGATGATAGATGAATCGGGCCGTCGCCAAAGGTAGCGAACGTGAGCCGGCCCCGATCGCCCTGGACTTCGATGGTGTCTTCACTCCGGTCTGCGCCGAACTGCCAGAGACCGGTTCCCAGGGCGCCGCTCTCCAGCTTAAGGGCCAGCGAAACCGAATCCTCGGCCGGATAGCTGCTCCCTTGATTGCTCGCGAACCCGGCTGAGGCCGCGACCGGCCCGAGCAGATAATCCAGCACGTCCAGCGTGTGACTCCCAAGATCCAGAAAGAGACCGCCACCCGAGATTCCGGGGCGGAAGCGCCAGGGCAGGTTCTCCCGATCGAAATTCCGCCATGGCGCAAAATATCGCACGCTGACGGCCCGGATCGAGCCGATCCGGCCGCTCGCCAGCAGCTCCTGAACCTTCTTGAATCGCGGCAGCGCACGCCGGTAATAGGCCACAAAGAGCGGCAGCCCGGCGTCCTGAAATGCCTCGACCATCCGCCGGCATTCGGCCCAGCTCGCCGCCATGGGCTTCTCGACAAGCGCCGGTTTCCCGGCCGCGCAGACCTGCAGCGCAAGCTCGCAGTGCGTGGATGGTGGCGTGGCGATGGAGACGATATCAACTTCCGGATCCGCGATCAGATCCGAAGCGTTCGAATACCAGCGCGGGACCCCATGCCGCTCGGCGTAGTCCCGGGCCTTCTCGGCGTTTCGCCGCATCACCGCGACGAGCGACGAATCGCGAGCGTTCTGAAATCCCGGCCCACTCTTCACCTCGGTCACGTTCCCGCAGCCAATAATTCCCCATCGAACTGGCATTGCCGCTCTCCTTCGAATCCGACCCACTTTATCCTGGTCTATTCTAATGGCGCCACTCTCGTGGATCCATTCTCCTGTAAGAGGATAACTCGTAGGTGTCAGGTGTTAGGTGTCAGGTGCTAGCTATTGGGATCCACTCGCTTCTACGAGGATAACATCCATGCGAGTAAAAGTAATACTCCCCCGGTTTGGGTGGCTTGTCTTGAACGTATTCCTGGTCGCGGCTTCGCCCGTCGTTGCAGAGGTAGCCGGCCCGCCCCATTACACCATCACTGACCTCGGCCGCGGGCGCGCGAGAGCGATCAACGACAAAGGCCAGGTACTGATGGAGTGCGAGACTCAGGTCTCGATCTCGGCCGGTCTCCCGCAGGAAAGCAGTGGAGAGTTGGGAGCGCGGTTCTCCACGGTTGAGCTTAGACGGTCCGCGCTAGGGAACAGGGGAGTCATCGCGATACCGGAACTGCTGGACGCCGCCGCCGTCCGAACCGACGGAACATGCGCTGCTCCTAACCCCGATAGTCAGCCACGATTGAATCGATCGGGTCCAACTTTGCGAGAATGACGAAGTGACTTCGCGAGTGGCGGGTGGAGCGCGCTATAATTCAGATTGTGCGCCCAGCTAAGGCGCCGGACGGATGCGGAGAACATCGGCCGAGCTATCATTTGAGAGGATAATTCATGGAATCGGTTATGGAGTGGCAGGCAAGCGTCATCGAGGGCGCGGCGAACGCGCTTGCATTCTGGGTGGGGACAACGCGGGAGGACCGGCTGAACTGGACGCCTTCGGCTGAGCCCGATTCGAAGACCCGGAGTGTACTGGAAGTGGCTCATGAATGCGTGGGATCGAACCGGCGTGCGGCCGCGATTCTGGGAGGATCGACGCCCCCTGAGGGCCCTCCGCCGTTCACCGACGTCGTCACGGCGCAGCAGCAGTTAAAAGAAAGCGCAAAAGAGCTTGCCGACGTCGTGCGCGGTCTCAGTGAGAGTGATTTGACACGGACATTCCAGACGGGGTTAGGTCCGATGCCGGGCCGGCTGATGGTCCACCTGCCCGCCATGAATATGATCTATCACGGCGGGCAGGTTAATTACATCCAGCGCCTTTACGGCGACACGGAGTTCCGGGTCCCGCCGCCCCCACCAGGAGCGTAACGGCCGCGGCCCGGACCGTTGGCCGTTCGGAGATCGGAGGCGCGGGCGCTTCGGGCGCCGCCTCCGAACCCGGCTGCCGCGGGTACCCTTGACTGCTGCGCGGTGGATGATTTCGGCGGGCGGGGAGAACGTCCGGGACCCGCGGCGCGATCCTCACGCGGTCCACCCGATCCACGCCCGCCGCCGGAGTAGAAATCATCGGCGGGCCGACGTGGGGATCGCCGACCATTATTATCGGGCCGGCGATCGCTTCCGCCCGATCTTCGCCCGCCATTCATGTTCCGCCCATTCACGGATGCCTCCAGAATCTGCGGCGACTCGGGCGAAACCGGAAGCGAGCTACGGATGAGCCGTTCGATGTCGCGGATTTCAGCGCCCTGATCGGGAGTGGCAAACGAAATGGCGTGCCCTGTTCGTCCGGCCCGACCGGTTCGGCCAATACGGTGAACGTAGTCGCCGGCCTGCTCGGGAATGTCGTAATTCAGTACAAGCTGAATGCCTTCCACGTCGATGCCTCGGGCGGCGATGTCGGTGGCGACGAGCACGCGGTAACGGCCCGATTTGAAGCCATCGAGCGCTTCTCGACGCTGATTGAGCGACCGGTTGGCGTGAATTTCAGCGCCGCTGTGTCCCATCGCGTGAACATCTCTGAGGATCTTCTTAGCGCCGTGCTTCGTTCGGGAGAAGACGAGAACCGAGCCGGTATATTCAAATAGCACCTTCTCCAGGAGCGCGGGCTTCTCTTCCTTTTTCACCACAAAGAGCTCCTGCGTCACCTCTTCGGCCGCCGTGCCCGAAGTCGCCACTTCAACGCGCTCGGGGTTTTGCATGTAGGCCCCGGCAATCTCAACAATTTCGGCTGGCATGGTGGCGGAGAAGAGCATGGTCTGGCGCTCAGTGGGAACCGCGCGCAAGATTTTTGCAATCTGGGGCGCAAAGCCCATGTCGAGCATCCGATCAGCCTCATCAAGCACCAGGATTTTAACGTCTCGGAGGTCAATGCTGCCGGACTGCAGATGGTCGATCAAGCGGCCTGGAGTAGCGACAATCAGCGCCGGCCGGCTGCGCAGCGCGATTTGCTGGCGGTGAATTGGAGCGCCGCCGATGAGCGCAACCGCGCCCAATCCGAGCGGGCGGCCAAGCTTGCGCAAATTCTCCTCAACCTGGAGAGCCAGCTCCCGTGTGGGAACAATAATGAGCGCTCGGCCGCCGGATCGGAGACTCTGCACAATGGGAACGCCGAACGCCAGAGTTTTTCCGGTGCCGGTCTGGGCAACGCCAATGACATCTCTGCCGGCGAGGCCGGAGGGGATAGCGGCGTGCTGAATGGGTGTGGGAATGGTGAACTTGAGGCGATCCAGAATCCCGAGGATATCGGGCCGGATGCCAAGCTCATGAAAACTTGTTTGGGTTAAAGACATAAATTGATCTTGTTGCTGCGCGCGGGATTCCATCGCGGCGCGTGCGGCGTCCTGGACCATACCAGGGAGAAGAGGGAGCGCGTGAGGCGGCAGACAAAAGCGCCTGCGTGGAATTCCCTCAAGAGAGGTGACCGGGTCTGAAAAGGGGATGCTGCCCGGTCGCTCGGCAGCCCGGAGGCGATTGCATCCGAGCTGCGAGAAGTGGATATTCTGTCGTTCTGGATTCAGGCAGCGCGGACGTTTTCCGCCTGCGGACCCTTTGGGCCAGCCACTGCGTCAAATTCGACTGTCTGTCCCTCCTGAAGGGTGCGAAACCCGTCCATCTTAATGGAAGACTGGTGGACAAACAGATCCTTGCCGCCATCCTGTGGCGTAATAAAACCGTACCCCTTGGAGTCGCTAAACCACTTGACGGTACCAATTGCCATACTGTACCCCAACCTGTGCCTCGCGCCCTGAAAAGTTCCAGAGACGCCTCCGAACCACCAGTGTACGCAGAATTGACAGGGATTGGAACTTCGCCGGCCCCTTGCCGGACATTACATTCTATCACAGTTCCTGTAAAAGCGCAAGCACATTCAGGACGGAGGACCGAGGACCGAGGACGGTTGAGGGTGCGAGGCACGGGGCGGCAAGAGCTTGCGTGCCATGTACCCCGCGACTCGTACCTCGCGCCTGTTTCCCCCTCTACCCGAACGGCAGCAACAGCCGGGTGAGCGCGGACCGGACTTCGTCGGGAGTCGTGACGCCTGCCGCCTGAACGATACCCTTGCGGTTGACGACGATATTGAACGGCACGCCTCGCACCCCAAGCTGCGAAATATAAGTCCCTTCGGTATCAAGCAGCACCGGGCCTTCGATATTATGAATCTTGCAGAAGTGAATCGCCTCTTCCCGGGCGTTCAGATGTTCCCAGACGTTGACGAGCACAATTTCAAGGCCGTGGCTTTTCGCCCGACGGCGTACTTCTTCGAGTAGCGGAGCCTCCGCATTACAGGGCCCTCACCAGCTTGCGAAGAAGTTTATGATGTACGGCTTACCCTGCCATTCAGCCTTCGTGCGCTCCTCTCCGGTGGTCGCCTCCGGCAAGGCAAAATCCGGAAGCGGCTTACCCACCAGCGGATGCCGCGTGTCACGGGGGAGATTCTTGGGACGGTGATCGAGCCGGTCCTGAAATACGCTGACGGTATTGCTTGCGGCGTCGGAGACATAGAGCGTGCCCGTCGCCTGATCCACCGAGAGATCGCCGGGAGCGCAGCCCACCGGAACCCGCGCCCATTCCTTGCTGCTCTCGCGATCAATGACGCTGACGGTCCCAACACCCCGGTTCACAGCGTAGATCCGATCGCCGCCCCTGCCCAGCGCCATTCCAACCGGCGCTCGCTCCACCGGGATGGTACCGATGGCAGTCCGTTTTTCCAGATCGATGATGGTGACGATACTGGAGAGCGAACCCGCTACGTACGCTCGCGCACGCGGGCCATCCACCACAATCTTACAGGGGGCATAGTCAACAGCGATCTCACCGAGCGGCTCGTTCGTGGCGCCATCGATAATGGTGACCGAGGCATCCCCAAAATTGGCGCAATAGACGAGGTCACGGATTGTATCCACCGCCAGGCTGCCGGCCGCCCGCCGGGCTGGAACCGTGTTGACAACATCCATCGTGTCGGCGTCGATGATGCTGACCGTTCCGGATCCGGTATTGCCGACGTAGATTTTTCGGCGTTGAGGATAGCATGTCGCTCCTGCCGGGTACAACTCCACCGGGATCGTCTTGATCGGTTTCATTGCGTCGGCGTCGATTACCGTAACGGTCGCCGATCGGGCGTCGGTGGTAAAAACCCGGTTGCTCTGCCGATCATACGTAAGAGCGATGGGCTCCTTTCCAACCGGAACGTCTCCCACGGCCTCAAGGCTGTCCATATTAAAAAAGGTGACACTGTTGCTTCTGGGGCAGCAGACGAATCCCCGGCGTCCCGCGGGATCCAGATCGATGGACTCCGGCCCGAGACCGGTTCGCACAGATCCCAGCGAAGGAAAGTTGTCTGGTTGATTCAAAAAAAGCTCCCTGTTTGATTGACGCCCGGAATGAAAATCTTTGCGGTAGGCGAGGGTATCGCGGAAAGAGATGAGCGAGATTCACTTTTCCTATTATAGTGCTTGTTGGAACCTGTTGCTCCCGGCTCGCCCCAAAAACCACTTTCTTGCACCCATGGCCGGCCTCCCCGTGCTGCCGTCCGGCGACCGGGCGCCGACAAGCGGTGTAATTGATCCGGCCGGCCCGCAGAACGGCGCCGGCAGGGTTGGCGTTTGCGTAAGGAGATGGAAATTGACGTCTGTGGAATCCGTAACCGACACTCAAATCGAGGAACGATTTGCGCCATTTCGCGCACGCATGGCCGGCGCGCCACCGATCGTCATCAACACCTTCCATCATTATTACGCAGAATTGGTCCGCGGCAGCGCCGGATTGATTGCGGAAGATCAGATCCGACCGGTCGAATCGCTTCCAAACGCCGATGACCTCGAAGGATTTGCTGCAGCCGGTCGCGAAGCGCTGGCTCGCACGATGATCCTCAAGCTCAATGGCGGCCTGGGCACGAGCATGGGATTGGACGGCGCCAAGTCTCTCCTGCCGGTGCGTGAGGGGCTCTCGTTCTTAGACATCATTGCCCGGCAGGTTTTGAGCCTTCGCCGAAAAACTGGCTGCCGGGTCCCGCTCCTGTTCATGAATAGCTTCAGCACCGATGCGGACACCCGCGCCGCGCTCGCCCGTTATCCGGACCTGCCGTCCGACACTCCCCTATCTTTTCTGCAAAACAAGATTCCAAAAGTGCTGCAGAAGGGGCTCGCGCTGCCGGAACCGGAGAGCGAGCTAACCTGGACTCCGCCCGGTCACGGCGATCTCTACACGGCACTGCAGACCTCCGGAATACTCGACACTCTTCTCACGAACGGCTACGAATACGCGTTCGTCTCCAATTCCGATAATCTTGGAGCGGTGATGGATGAGCGGATTTCCGGCTACTTCGCCGAAAACCGGCTGCCGTTCCTGATGGAGGTGGCGGACCGCACGGAGGCCGATCGAAAGGG
This sequence comes from Armatimonadota bacterium, assembly GCA_035686845.1. Lineage (GTDB taxonomy): Bacteria > Armatimonadota > DASRZA01 > DASRZA01 > DASRZA01 > DASRZA01. Next base: position 6,660 of record DASRZA010000341.1, read on the forward strand.
CGGCCACCTGGCGCGCCGGCCCGATGGGCGGTTTCTCCTGCGCGAAGTCGCGCAGTGTCCGCCCGATGATCTTGAGGCGTTTCAGGACATCACGCGGTACCGCTACTTCAACACCAACAGCATCTGGCTGAATCTCCCTGCCCTGCGCGATGCGCTGTATCGGAGCGGCGGGATACTCAGATTGCCGCTCATTCGAAACAGCAAGACCCTGGATCCCCGCGATCCGGAATCTCCACCCGTCTACCAGCTTGAGACCGCCATGGGCGCCGCTATCGAAGTTTTCGAAGGCGCCGGCGCTGTCCGCGTTCCCCGCGACCGGTTTGCGCCGGTCAAGCTCTGCTCAGACCTCTTAGCCCTCTGGTCAGACGCATACGAATTGACCGACGAAGGTCGGGTCGTGCTCAATCGGGGCACGCGAGGCCAGCCGCCCGTCGTTACCCTTGACCCCCGATTCTATCGCCTCATTGATGATCTTAAAGCCCGATTTCCGGCCGGGGCCCCTTCTCTCAAAGTATGCGAGACATTCAAAGTCACGGGGGACGTGCGCTTCGGCAGCGGAATCATCGTCCGGGGCCAGACTTCCGTCACCAATCCGAGCGACCGGCAGGTCACTATCGCCGATGGGACTATCCTTCAAGGAAACGTCGAGCTCTGACGGGATGGAGAATCTCACCACGGAGACACCGAGGACGCGGAGAAAAGCAAGGAGAGCGAAAAGAAAAACCATAAAGAAAGAGAATGCAGCGCCCGCGCAGCCCGGTGGTTTCAACCACCGTCTGTATCAGCGAGACCCTCCGTCTCGGTTTGACCAGAAGCAGGGCGATCGTCACCCGCGCCCGCTTTTTAGGCGCCAACGAGGTAAACTGGAAAGCGAATAACCCGGTTCCAACTTGCGCTACAAGGAGAACTGCCCGTGACAAACCTTATTTCTTGCCGGCCGGAGAGCTATGGCCGTTACGCCGACCGCGCATTTGAGGCGCTGCAGCAGTTGGGTGTCCGGTGGGTAGAGATCCCCGCGCCGGCGCCGGATAAGATCGACGAGGCACGCGAGAAAATGCATCGTTTCGGCCTCGACGCCGCATCCGTGACCCTCGGCGCCAAGGGTCAGCAGCCCGATTTTCTTGATCGGGTCCGGGACGCGGTCAACGCGGCGGCCGCGCTCGGCGCGAAGGTTATCTTCACGAGCCAGCATACCGACGAGTCGGGGAAGCAGCCGCTCTTCGCTCGCCTCAAACAGGCCGGCGAAATCGCCGCGGGCAAAGATATCGTGATCGCACTCGAAACTCATCCCGATCTCTGCAACAACGCCACCGTCGCGCTCGAAACCATGAATGGAATTGATCATCCCAACGTCCGGATTAATTTCGACCCGGCGAACATCCATTATTACAATCAGGACGTGGACGCGGTCAACGAGCTGCGGCAGATCGCGCCATACGTGCGCGCCGTCCACCTGAAAGATACGAATGGCGGATTCCACGCCCACCATTTCCCAGCCATCGGCGACGGCGTCGTCGATTGGAAGGGCATCTTCAGCATCGTTAACGCCCGCGGCATGACCGGTCCGTTCACGCTCGAGATGGAAGGAATCGCCGGCGAAGACCTCTCCTTCGAACAGACCCAGGCGCGAATCCAGCGCTCGCTGGACTTCCTGCGAAGCCTTGGAGTGATGGAGAGAGGGGGTGGGAGGGTGTGTGTGTGGGTGTGTGGGTGTGTGGGTGTGTGGGTGGGTGAGTGTGTGGGTGTGTGAGATGGTGGGACCGTGAGATGGTGGGACCGTGAGATGGTGGGACGTGTCGAAACACGCCGCACGCCTCGCTCCCAACATCTAATAACTAAACCCAACACCTATAACCCAATACCTAAAATCTTTCCCCTTCCACCACCCGGACGCTTCCCCACAGCATGGAGCGATCGCGGGCGGCCCAGGCGGCGTCGGGTCGGTTAACCGGCTCGCGGAAGCTCCGGAGAACCATTATCGCGCCGGGGGCTGCAGCGTGCCGGACTGCGGCGAATAGGCGCCGGCCGTACTCTTCGTCCGGTCCATCTAAGATATTGGAGAGACTGAAGGCATCGAAGCTGCCCGGCGCCTCATTCTCCAGATACTCCGCCGCGTCGGCGCAGGCCAGTGTGATCGCCTCGGGCCGAGCCGGTGGCGCATCCCAGCCAGGCGGACCGCATCCCAGCCACGTGCGCCAGGCGTACGGATTCATTCGGTTGGGGTGAATCGAGAATCCCCGGTCCAACCGGCTGTGGAAGACCGTCCCAAAACGCCGCGGCAGAATCCGCGTGAGTGGCGGGTCGTAGAAAAGACGCAGCGCGGCCGGACGGAACGCGAGGCTCATTCCCAGGCGGAAGAGCGGCCGGTCCAGCCGGCGCTTCCAGAATTGAATCTGTTCGCCCAGGTCCTCCATCATCAGGAAAGTTCGAAGCGCGATCTCACTCCATCCCACCAGGCGCGCTGCCCGCCGCGCCAGCCCGATCATCCGCTCCGCGGTCCCCTCCCGCTGCGGCGCTCCCGCGAGCCGGCCGCGGACGTACTCCACCTGAACCGGGTTCAGATCCACCGCGGTAACCTCAAAACCGAGTCCCGAAAGCGCCATCGCCGTGCATCCCGCCGACGCGATGCAAAAGATCCGTCCGCCCGGCGGCGCCACCGCCGCCTCAATCGTCCAATCTTCGTGCATCCGCCCAAAGAGCAGCTCTGGCGCTCCGGCGCCCCGGTCCAGCCGTCCCCGCCGCCAGGGCGAATCCGGAAGAATGCGCGGGGCGCGAGGTACGGGGCGCGGGGCCCTTGGCGCCGGGTCCGAGGCCCAAGGGCCGAGATGTTTTGTTTGACTCATCCTTCGTCCTTCGTCCTTCGTCGTCCCTTGATGCAGGAACGTTTACCGGGCGCGTAGAAGGCGGGAACAGGGGCTGGAAATGCTGCTCCGTTCCTCCGCCGCTCCTGATCGGAAGCCTGGCTCACATCTGCAATTACGCCGCATTCCGGATCGCCGCATCCATCATTGGCGCAGAATCGCCAGGCGAAACGCAAAAGCCGCGCCGGCTGAGCACTTCTGATCGAAAAAAGTTTTCGCTCGGACGCCGGATGGCCGCGCGCGCCTCGTATGATTCAGAAGTGAGTGAATCGTCATGCTTCCAACAACCAACGTCCAGATCCCAAACCCAACACCCAATACCTAATCCCTACCCCGGAGGAATTTCCATGCCAGTTTTCAGCGGACAGATACGCAGGTTCAAGCTCTACGGAGATATGCTGAAGGAGCGGCCGTGCAAGCTCGATGAGCTGGCTGCGACCGCCGAGGTTAATCAGCGCACCACCCGACGGGATCTCAAATTCCTCCGCGACGAATGGAAATGGGAGGTCAGGTTCCGGCCGGGTCCAAACGTTTACGAGGCGTCCGGGCCGATGCCGGTGCCTGCTCTAAGCCTTACGAATGATGAAGCGATGGCGCTCCTGCTGGCCGAGCCGGCGCTGCGAGCGTATGGCAGCGGACCCTTTGCGGCGCCGCTCCGGGATGCGCTGCATAAGATCAGCAGCTCCCTTGAAGTCCCGCTGCCCGAGGCGCTTCCTCCCATCGGATTTGAGCTCCACTCGCTGCGCCAGACCGACCCGGATCTGCTGCGACAGTGCGCCAGGGCCGCCACCCGGCATGAGCAGTTGGAGTTAACCTACTATACAGCGCAGCGCCAGGCGACATCTACGCGCGTCGTCGATCCCTATCTTGTCTACAACCACGAGGGCGGATGGTATTTAGCGGCGTACTGCCACAATCGCAGAGCGCTCACCGACTTCGCCATCACGGAGCACCGGATGCGAGAGATCAAGTACACCGGCGCCCGGTTTGAGCCCGATCCTGCGCTTGACCTCGACTGGTATCGACGCAGCGGCTTTGGCATCTTCAAAGGCAGCAACCCGGAGGAGGTCATCCTGCGCTTCTCCCCGGAGCAGGCGCTCTACCAGCGGGAGCGTGTTCCACTTCCCGGCGAGGTCCAGGAGATCGAGCCGGATGGCGGGCTGCTGGTGAAATTCCGTGCCCCGATCAACGTCGGCGTGGAACGATGGGTGCTGCAGTTCGGCGCCGAAGTAGAAGTACTGGAGCCGGCCAAACTGCGGGAGAAGCTGCGCAAAGAAGCCGAGAAGATGGCCGAGCAGTACCGGCGGCCGGAGGCGGCACATCGCGATACCACCGCGGGGAGCGAATGAGGGGATGGAGAGGATCGAAAATGTGGTATGATTTGACCGTAATTGTTCCTGCGGCCCGAAAAGTCGCTGCACGTCCTGCCCTGGTTCCACGGCGCTACCGCGTCTGGCTGCCCGATGATTTATCGTCGAGACACGCCTCGTCAGGGATAGGGCCGCAGGTCACCCCTCCCGCTTTACCCCAGCCACGGCATCGGCCCTTGCACGATTTTGTACATTCTTTACCGAGAGATGATATTAAAAATCGTCCGCTCCCAGCACTGCGTCCCTATGATACCCGGCGTGACTCCTTAGTCTTCCTGGATGTGATTATGAACTTCACCGATTTCTGGGCCAAATCTGATCCGTATCATCCGCTCTGGAGGCATTTGTTAGACGCGGCGGCGGTGTGTGAGCAATTGCTTCCCCGTTTCGGCGGCGTCCCGCCAATTCCCGATCGATGGGTGATGCTCCTGGTCGCGATGCACGACGTCGGCAAGGCGGATCCCGAATTCCAGAATAAGGCGCCGGAGTTGGCCGACGAACTGCGCGCCCTGGGGCTGCCCCTCTCCTATGATGTTTCCGGGTTTCGGCACGAAGCCCGGTCCGCGGATTGGATGATCGATCGTCTCATGTTTACCGACGCGTGGGGACCGCAGGCGGCCCACGTGGCGGAGCAGGCAATCCGGGGGCATCACGGCATGTTTGAGACGTCCTGTGAAAGTGAGGAGGACCTCGTTTCACAGGCGGCTCTCTGGAACCCGCTCCGCGAGGACCTTGCCCGCGTTGTTCAGGACGCGCTCCAGCTGGAACCGTGGTCCATCGACCGCTTCGAAGACGCCAGCGCTGTCGGTTTGAAACTCTCCGGGCTGATCATCCTTTCCGACTGGATCGCGTCCAACGACGAACTGTTCCACTATCCCGATATTCCTCGGGACATCAGTCCAGCCGATTATTTCTCATTGGCGCAGGCTGAGGCAAAGGCGGCCATTCACCGGCTGGGTCTGCAGCCGGACCCGGCGCCAACCTCTGAGGCGCCGCCAATCCGTTTTTCCGATCTCTGGCCGGAGTGCAAGCCGCTCCGGCCTTCACAGCGCGCGCTGGACGACCTTTTGTCCTCTCAAAATGTTCCGCCGGGCCTTGCGATCATCGAAGCGCCGATGGGCGAGGGAAAAACAGAGGCCGCCATCTACCTGGCCGAACGGTGGCGCATCGCTTCGGGGGCGTCGGGCGCTTATCTCGCCTTGCCGACCATGGCGACCAGCAACCAGATGCACGGGCGGTATGAGGAATTCCTGAAACGCCATCGCCCCGGCCGGGCGCCGCGCCTGGTGCACGGCATGGCGTGGCTGATCGATGAGGTCTCACCCACGAAGGCGGGGCAGATATATGGCGAGCAGGATGCGACTGAATGGTTTCGCAGTTCGCGCCGCGCGCTCATCGCGC
>DASRZA010000342.1:0-8394 GCA_035686845.1 Armatimonadota bacterium
CCCCGCGGAGGAGCGCTATTCCGAGATCGTTACAGGCGAGGGCCGTGACGCGATGCTGCAGGCCAAACGCCGTCTCGCGCTCATCGAGGAAGCGGCGCGCGAGCGCTGCGGCGGCGGTGTAGTCTTTTCGTGCGAACAGGAGCTGAAGCAGCGACTTGCCTCTCCGTCGGGTACGGACGTGGCAGGGACCAAAGATGCGGCAATGGATCTCGAGAGCGGCGCGCAGGCGGCCCTCCTCCAACGATCGACCGAGACGCCAACCAATGAGCGTCAAACGCGTCTGGCCCCGGGGCATGCCAGGATTGTCTTTCATCGTTTAAGTCCGGGATCTCCAGAAACGTGCCGCCGTCGGTACGATGGACCTCTCAGCCATATTCGCTCGCGTCGTGGTAGATACCTGCAAGCGCCGGACGAAGGACGAAGGTTGGAGGATCTCAAGCAGAAACCGGGCGCGGCCGGGGCCGACGGCGGAATCCATGCGCCGCCGGTTTCTGCTATGATATAACTGTTCCCACGCCGGAATTCTGCGCCGCCCCGAAAGGCGCCGCCGGCGATAGTCCTGGAGCCAGCCTCTTTATATGCTGAAAAGTTATGCGTTGACCGCACGCTTCGCCGCTGCCGTAATCGGCGCCGCGGTTCTTGGCCTGGCGGCGAAGCACGCGGCTGCGCGGATCATCATGGTCCGGGGCACAATGCGCACCGAGGTCGCCACCACCGACCGCCGCGTCATTCATATCCCGCCCGGCACGCAGCGATTCCGGCTCATTATCCCGAAGTATCCGACTTTCTCGGACGGCCCGAACGATCAGCAGGTGATCTCCTGTACGCCCACGTTTAGCGTCCAGCCCACTTCGATGCAGGATGCGGTGGATAGCTATGGGAACCATTACATAGACGCAACCTGGCTCTCGCCGCCGGCGGGGGAAATTGTGGAGCAGACGCAGGCCCGCGTTACTCTATCCCTCAACGCGGCGCCACCGTCCAAAACAGCCGTATATCCGATTGCGCCCGCCGACATCCCGACCGAAGCAAAGCCCTATCTGCAGGCGACGGCGCTGGCGCAGTCCGATAATCCGTTGATTAAGCATGCGGCGCAGGAGGCGGTCGGCGGCCGCACTCTCAAAAGTGAATCGGCCGTTGTCGATGCGGTGGTGAGCTGGATTGTCGACCATCTCCGGTATGAGCCGGACCATGGACGGTACGACGCAGTCACGACGCTTCAATATGGCCAGGGCGAATGCACGGGCTATTCGCACCTCGCGCTGGCGATGCTGCGGTCGCTGGGTATTCCCGCCCGGTTCGTGGCCGGCCTCAAGTTCCAGGAGCCATACGCGGTCGCAGGGCAGGGGCGGTTCTATTCGCTGAACATGCGCAACCGTACGGGCTTTTTATATCATGCGTGGATCCAGGTCTATTTTCCGGGGCAGGGCTGGGTGGCCTACGACCCGCAGGGCGATTTTGGATTCGTGGATACCCGGTACGTGGCCTTCGCTGTCGGCCCCGACAAAGAGTCGCTCCCGGAGGGCCGGTTTATCAGCACCTACGCGTCACTGAACAATCCGGCCGCTTTCTCCGCAGATTCCTATGCGACGGTCGACGTTTTGAGCGACAAGGTCAATCTCAAAGCGGAAGCCATTGTCGATAGGGGGCCCGTTAAGCCGGGCGATTACCTGGCGCGCGCGCCCCGATAGCGCGCCGAGAGTTACGGCGGCATTGTGTCTCATATTACTTCCACAGAGTGGCAGCGAATCGCGGCGCGCCGGGCATTCCAGAAGGATTTGCCCGGGGCCATCGAAGCCATGCGGCAAGCGCTTGCCCTGGATCCCGGAAATTTTCATCACTGGATGTGGCTGAGCCATCTCTACCGCGAGGCGGGAGACTTCGCGGCGGCGCGGAACAGCGCCCGGGAAGCGCTCAATCGTCTGGAAGAGGCGCCGGACCCCGCCATCAGTCCGGAAGAGCAGACCCGGCTGGTGGTCCGGGCGAGTCTTCATGCCGGTGATCCGGACCACGCCGAATCGGCGGTCCGCCGGTTGGAAGATCTCCGCCGCAACGCGCTTCAACAATGCCTGGACGCGCCGGACTTTCCGGGATGGCGCCGCGCGGATCTATTCGCGTCTCCGATCTTCGAGACTCTCGTGGAGCTGCATGGAGTGCTCGCCGACACGCGATTCGAGCGTACGAGATCGGAGACGCCGGAGGAAAACGAATCGAACACGGAAACGATCTACTTGAGGTCGCTGGAACACGGATTGGCGCTGGCCGAGGCGGAAGGGGTTAGTGAGGAAGAACGGGATGCGCTGAAGAGGCGCAAAGCGGAGATCCGGCACAATTTAACATAATAGTCATTATCCGACTCTATTTCAGCGCTTTGAGGGGGATTGTGTCGGTTTCACAGGCAGGGACGCCTGCGCCACTGAAAAAGCGATCGTGGCGCAGGCCTCCGCCTGTGCAGGCGGAATCGATCTCAGGCAAACCGGCGAATCATCTCGAATAGGACCAGTACCACTCCCGCCAGCCAGAGGCCGTACGCGATCTGCGCATTCTGAGAAACGCCCTCGTGGAAGTCGCCCGGTTGGAAACGATCCTTGAGCAGACGATGCAATGCGACTCCGCCGAAAAGACCTACCAGCGACATCGGAAACAACGGCGAGAATACGCTCGACATAAAGGCCAGAGGCAGCGGCCATGAGTAGCCTTCGCTCAGCGCCTGCCCCGCCAGTACGTAGCTTGCTCCCGCAAGTACGAACCCTATCGTGATGAGTCCTGGCAAATCGCGCCGCCACATTAGCGAGGCGTAAATCGTCAACGCTCCCAGACACATCACGAAATAACCCGCCGCCCTAATCCAGAGGCGAACGGTCTCGCGGGAACCACCGCTCACCGCGTTCGCGGCGTCTCCTCCACTTGTATCAGGCTCGTGCTCCGGGCCCGGCTCCTGTGATGCAGCTTGATCTTCGGACATCTGGCCTCCCTCTGGCATAGATTGGGGCCGGGGTCGGAACCTTTGAGGCGTGCCGCCGGCCGCGACGATGGTACGCTGTCGGCCCTCCCAAGCGACCCTGACGCGAAGGCGTACCTCCGCTGCTGTGGGTTTTGCTTCGGCAATCCGACAGCGCAACCATTAGTCGGCAATTTTCGCCGCGATCCCTCGCACCATTTTACGGGGCAGCCGCTTCGTTTTGTTGGGGGATAGTTAGCGGTTTTTTCGCGCCCGTGGTCCGGGTTGGGTTAGCTTCAGATTAGACGATCGGTTTTGTGAAGAAATTCACGATCCCGACCAGGGTTCTGAGCAATGGATGGGCATCCGGGGGGATCTCGTGTCCCCTGGCGTTGAGGTTCATCGAGAGGGTGATGCCAAGCGCCTCGGTGTCGCTCCAGATTCCGTTCGGCGGAGCGGACCCGGCCATCAGAAGCCGCTCCTGAGCCTCCAATTCGTGCGCCTGCTTCATACCGCCGGTTTGCAGGAACCGGACGATCTTATTCAGTTCCTGGTTATCAAACCACGCTCCGCAATCCCGACAACTGTCGATAAGCACGCCGGAGATCCGGGCGAAGTTCTGACGATTCATGATTTCATGGCACTTTGGACAGTGCATATACCGCACGGAATCCTCGATGGCAAGTTCGGATCGTTCCGGGCTGGAGAGGCCGTCGTTAAGTGCGCCCATTGTCTCCTCATCTTTGCAGATCGCCTCAAAGCGGCCAACCGGGAGCCAGAGTCCGCCGCAGCCTCCACATTCCGATACCTCCAGCTTCCCGAGCAGCCGGTTGTTGAGAACCGACGCGCAGCGCGGACAGGTCAAGTGTGCGAGCAGTTCGTCCGGCGAGACCGGATCGATCTTCAGGCCGCACTCCACGCAGAAGCTCGCGTCAAGCGGAAGCCGGCAGAAGCAAGACGGGCAGATCGAACCCCATCCTTTGTCGGCCAACGAGAAGCGAGTCTGGCAAAACTCGCAGGTCGCAGTGTCTCCGCTTCGCGCGGCGCCGCAGTTCGGACATCGAACCACTCGCGCCTCAGTCGCACGCGGCTCCGGCACGGTGATGAGAGCCCCGCACCGGCAGCTCACCTGCTCTCCGGTCGCTCTGCCGGAGGCGTCAATCTGTGTGCCGCAGTTCGGGCACATCGCGAGGATACGCATCGGTTTCTCCTGAGGTTCGCGCTTCCGGCGTTGGGTGGGCTGGTCCCTTCCCGCCGAGCGCGAGAGACAGTTCACCCTCAATTATCGGCGTGATATCGTCGGATCCTCAGCGGACCGTTCATAAGGCCCCTACCCGACCGCTGCCGCCAGGAATCTGGTGAGCGGCAAGATATCGCCCTCCATTGAAGCTGTGTCTAACGCAGCCCGGTACGATTCGCGCTGGTCACGCCGGATGGCGATCCAGGGATAGCCGCCGGCGGCGAGTAGAACATTCATGACGAATCCCCCTACCCGGACGTTCCCGTCCGGAAAAGGATGGATGTAATGGAAAAGGAAATGTCCGAGAACGGCGCGGACCCCGGGATGCTGCTCCTCCTTGAGGCAATCGAAAAGCGCCTCCATGCAATCTGCCACGACGCCGGCGGCCGGCGGGATATGACGCGAACCGGGCACGTGGGCCGGAGCGTCGCGATACCCGGCGAGCACGACCGCCGGCAGAAGGCCGGCCTGGACCGATGGCGCGAACAGTTCCCGGTACCACTCCCGGTGGTCTCGTTCGATGGACTCGGCTGCCGGAGCGTCTTCGAGCATCTGCGCCGCGCTTCGCCTGACGGCCTGGATGGCCTGGGAATAGCCTCGCGCCTCGAGCGCCGCGGAATCCGGGCGCCCGGTCCACCAGTGGTCCGAAATCGCGGAATGCCCACGATCCGCGGACGCCGAATCAGGCGCCGACTGGGTGGTCGGGTTCGCAAGCGATACTTCGGCGTGGTATTGTTGATCCAGCCTTGTGAGATTGGCCGCGATGTCTCGTGGTATCCCCGGCGGCGATGGAAATCCTCGCTCGACGGTATCTCGCATGGCGCCCCAGAGCCATTTAATTCGCCCGGCCGGCGGGTTCGCCACTCGCGTCCCCGGCTTCAACAAGGGCCGCTCTCGCGCAAAGGGATTGGGCGCTCGAATGCTGAAACCCGCCAGGCGCATCGTCCGGACCATCTCGTCCCGCGCCGCGAGCTCACCCAGAAAACCCAATGCTCCGGCAAGCCGGCCGGCCGACGCCGCCTGATCTCGCGCAAGGAGCTGCCTCAGAAGCGGCGCCGGACCCGGAACCAGACGGAGGGCCATTTCCGCATCGTCGGGATGATCTCGAAAAAACGAAGTCGCCACTCGGCAGAGAGCAGCGGGGAGATCCAACATCCACAGGCCTTCGCGCTCTACACGCGGTTCGGGAAGCCCGGTCGAGCTTCGGTAGAGGAGTAGCGACGGCTCAAATGGCAGGCTCACCGTTTGATTGCTGCCCGAAGTCGTCACGACGGTGATCTGTCGTGGAGCGGCGCCGCTCCCGACCTGGAGAAGCACGGACGCCTCGGCGGAAAGGCAATAATCGTCGCCGAACCGCTGCGCGAGGTATTGGGTCACGAACGACCGCCAGGAAGGATGCAGCGGCTCGCCTGCAGCCGGCGCCGGATTGGTAACGACGAGCCACCCCTTGATGACCTCCCGGAGACAGCCGCTCTTTAGCAGGCGCTCGCGGTCGGTCCTCGAGAGCGCCGATGATTGCGCCACACCCCCGCGCGCGACGTATCGGAGGGTCTCGAGTGACTGCGCCAGCTTTTCATCGGGCATTTGTCTGATGACTCTACTATTATGCTGTAACTCTACTCTACTATTATGCTTTTCAATTACTCTACTTTCATGCTTCCCTGAAAAAATGACCGGACGACGCGCGGCGCCGGGCCTCGTGACGCAGGATCTCCGCTCAACCACTCCGAAAAAGAGTTGTGAGGGGGAAGAAGGTTGACAGAGGGAGTGAGCGATGAAAGAGCGGACCGCGCGCAGCGACGTGCCGGTGAACGAGACCTGGAATCTTGAGGATCTCTATACCACGATGGAAGAGTGGGAAGCGGATTTTGCCCGGGTGGAGCGGGAGATCCCGAGTGTAACGGAGTTTAAGGACCGGTTGGGGGAGCATCCGCGGTCCCTTCTCGGCTGTCTGGAAGCCTCCGAAGCGCTGCGGCAGCGCTTTATTCGCGTCTCTACCTATGCGAGCCTGCTGCTCTCGGGAGATGGGACATCCTCGGCGAACCAGGCGCTGGCGTCGCGGGTGGGATCGCTTGCGGCGCGGCTTTCGGCGGATACTTCGTTCATCCGGTCCGAGATTCTGCTGCTTCCCGAAGGGGTCATCAAGAAGTACTTAGCCCAGGAACCAGCTCTCGATGATTTCATGGCGTACCTCGAAGAACTGGAGGAGTACCGGGACCACACGCTCCTGCCCGAAACCGAAAATGCGCTCGCTGCGCTGGGCGAAGCGTTGTACGCGCCGGCCATGATCTATAACCGGGCGAAGATCTCGGACATGCGCTTCGACGCGATTACCGATGAGGCGGGAGAGAGCGTCCCGATGTCCTTCGCTCTCTACGAGGACCATTTCGAGCTTTCGCCCAATACGACGCTTCGTCGACGCGGGTGGGTCTCCTTCTCGCAGGGGCTGAATGGCTTCAAGAACTGCTTTGCGGCAGCTCTTTCCACCGAGATCAAACGGAATGTGGCGACCGCCCGGCTCCGCAAGTACGATTCCGCCGAAGCGATGCTGCTGCATCCGCAGCGCGTTTCCATAGATGTCTATCATAACGTTCTGGACATCATCCAGACCGAGTTAGCGCCGCACATGCGCCGGTATCAGCGGCTCAGAATGCGAGTTCTGGGGTTGAACAAGCTCCTGCATTGCGATCTGAAAGCGCCGCTGGATCCTGACTTTAATCCCGCGGTGACGTACGAAGAGGCGTCGAACATCATTTTGGATGGGCTTGGGGTCCTCGGCCCCGATTACGCTGCGATTATGCGCCGGGCGCTGACCGAGCGTTGGGTTGATCTTGCGGATAACGTTGGGAAGTCCACGGGCGCTTTCTGCTCCTCGCCCTACGGGATCCACCCCTATATTCTCATCACCTGGACGAACACCATGCGCGGGACTTTTGTGCTGGCGCATGAGCTCGGACACGCCGGTCATTTTGCGACGGCGCAGCAATATCAGCGACTCACGAACATGCGGCCATCCATGTTTTTCGTGGAGGCGCCATCCACCTGCAATGAGCTGATTCTCGGAAGTCACGTCCTTGCGAAGTCCACTGATCCACGGATGCGGCGCTGGGTGATCCTGCAGTTGATGGGCACGTTTCATCATAACTTTGTCACCCATCTTTTAGAGGGTGAGCTGCAGCGCCGGCTGTACGCGCTCGCCGAGTCTAATAAACCGATCACCGCCGTCACTCTCTGCGACCTTAAGGGCGAGATCCTTGCCGGATTCTTCGGTGACACGCTTGATGTGGATGACGGCGCCCGGCTCACCTGGATGCGCCAGCCGCACTACTACATGGGGCTTTATCCCTACACGTATGCGGCCGGCCTGACCGTTTCCTGCGCCGTCGCCGAGGCGATCCGGAGTGAGGGACAGCCCGCCGTGGATCGGTGGCTCGCGGCGCTCCGGGCCGGTGGAACGCTTCCGCCGTTGGAACTCATGTGGCTCGCCGGCGTGGATATGTCCCGGCCGGAGCCGATACGCGGCGCCGTAGCCTACGTTGGGAAGCTGGTCGACGAACTGGAAAAGAGTTTTGAGGGATGATACTGCCGAATCACGCTGAAACTGTGTGAGCGCGCGGGCGGATTTCTCGGCGCTACGGCAGCGCAGGAGAAGGTATGATCACCACCTGCCCTGCCAGGATCGACTGCCGCGCTTCCAAGATCGCCGGCGCCAGCGGCTTGAGGTCGAGGAGAGTCGCCGGTCCACACACTCGTCAAGCAGCAGTTTCATTGCAAGCCGCGGATGCGAGCATCCGCTCTTTGGCCTCCTCCAGGAATCCAATGACCTGTTCGCGCCGGACGGTAGGAAAGCCGTCCAGGAAGTCGTCGCCGGAGTCGCCGGCCTCCAGGTAGTCGAGCAGTGTCTGAATGGGGACCCGCGTACGGGCGAAGACGGGGGTCCGGCCCATGATGTCATCCGACTTCATGACGATCCGCTCTCGTAACTCCTGGCTATCCATGCAATTATTATACGCCATCACCTCGATCTCATTCCTGCTGGCCCTGTTTCCATTCTCCGCGGGCGCCGCTCCGGCGCCCGGGACGCGTGGGGAATACGCCGTCCTGTCGGCGAAGACCGGCGCGCCAGCGCCATTTCAATCGGTGGAGATTCTGTACGGGCCTCGTGAACGGGTCGGCGGCCATGACGATTTCTGGTGGCAGCTTGTGGCCCGGA
>DASRZA010000343.1:0-9723 GCA_035686845.1 Armatimonadota bacterium
CTCAGGAAGTATACGCTTGATATATATGTGCGCGCCGCGGACTACGCGGCGAATCGTGGAATTATCATTGCCGACACCAAGCTCGAGTTCGGGCGAGCGCCGGAGGGGATTATCCTCATCGACGAAGTCCTGACGCCGGATAGCTCACGCTTTTGGGATGCGTCGGCATACGCGCCGGGGCGGCCGCAGCCGAGTTACGATAAGCAATTCGTGCGAGATTATCTGGAAACCCTGGAATGGGATAAAACACCTCCGGCGCCGCCGCTGCCGCCGGAGGTCGTGGCCCGGACCTCGGACAAATATCGTGAGGCGCACCGACGATTGACCGGCCATTCTCTCCCCGAGCATGATCGCGAGTAGGTTTTGATGAGTCACGAGGCCGGCGGCACGTCCGGATTGTTTCGAATTACCAGCACGCCTGGCAATGTGTCTTATGGATCTTTAGAAGCGGATTTCAAATGAAGCGAGGGGTAGGGCATGAAGTACATTCTGGTGGTGCCGGATGGCGCGGCAGACTGGCCGGTACCGGAGCTGGGTGATCGAACCCCATTGGAAGCGGCGATCACTCCGACTTTCGACCGGATGGCGAAGGAGGGCCGAGTTGGCACGGCCGCCGTCATACCCGAAGAGCTGGAGCCGGGCAGCGACGTGGGAAATATGGCCCTGATGGGTTATGACCCACGCGAATTCTACACCGGGCGAGGACCGCTAGAAGCTGTGAGCATGGGAATCCCGCTGGGTCCGAGGGACGCGGCTTTCCGCTGCAATCTGGTTGCAACGGATGGCGAAAAGATGCTTGATCACAGCGGCGGCGCCATTTCCTCTGAACACGCGCAGCTCCTCTTTGAGCTCGTTGAAGAGAAGCTGGGCGGCCACGGTATCCGGTTCTTCCCTGGCGTATCCTACCGGGGCATCATGGCGTGGCAGGAGGGACCGCTTGAGGTTCGATGTCAGCCGCCGCACAACATTCTTGATGAGTCCATCGAAGAGCAACTGCCCATCGGAGACGGAGAGAGCCGGCTGCGACAGCTCATCTGGGACAGTCTCGACCTACTCGACAACCATCCTCTCAATCGCCGCGCCCGCGACGAAGGCCGGCTCCCCGCCAACGCCATCTGGCCGTGGGGACAGGGACGCACTCCGCGGCTGCCCTCCTACGCGGCCACCCGAGGCGTTACCGGGTGTGTTATCTCCGCGGTGGACCTCATCCGGGGATTGGGAATCTGCGCCGGACTTCGCGTGATTCACGTACCCGGCGCCACCGGGTATTTGGACACCAATTTCAGGGGCAAGGCTGAGGCCGCGGTAGATGCGCTGGAATCACTGGATTTTGCCATGATACATGTTGAAGCGCCGGATGAATGCGGACATCGCGGGAACTATGAGGGCAAAGTCGAGGCCATCGAACGAATTGATAACGAGGTTATGGCGCCGCTGCTCGCGGGCGTCGCAAAGCTTGATGACTTTCGGGTGCTCGTCATGCCGGATCATCCCACACCGATAGCGCTTCGAACTCACTCCCGCGATCCGGTCCCGTTCCTCCTCTGGGCGTCGGATGGATCCGCCCGCAGTGGTAAACCCGCGCGCTTCACGGAAAACTCCGCTCGTGAAGATGGTATTGAGCATCTGGACGAAGGGTTTCAAACGATCGATCTACTCTTCCGCTCTGTCGACCGCACGCGATTATAAAGCGTCGGAACCAGGGATTGGCGTGATCCACCACGGCGAGTCAACGAAACTCAATCATGTTTCTTGGAACCGAATGGCGCCGCGGCTATTCTCAGGTTCACGGTGGTAACATAAAGTAGTGAGCGTCTCGGCGCCGGCGGTATCATATCGTCTGCCGGCGTGATGTCTCTCTGGTGTTCCAATGGGGGGAGGAGCGAAGGCTCCGACGGCCGCCGGATGAAAGCGTCGCTCGAGTTGAAACCGGGTAACTAGAACCGGTGAATTGAGAAAGGAACCTATACGATGACCGGAACCATGCAGGAAGTCACGGATGCCAGCTTCCAGAAGGAGGTGTTGGAAGCTAATCAGCCCGTCCTGGTGGACTTCTGGGCGCCCTGGTGCGGCCCATGCCGCGCGTTGAGCCCGATTGTGGAGCAGCTTGCCAGCGAGAACGGCGCTGCCATTAAGTTCGTGAAGGTGAATGTGGACGACAGCCCCAGGGTCGCCGAAACCTATCGGATCCAGGGCATCCCGACCTTGATGCTGTTCAAGAATGGGCAGCGTGCCGGCGAGATGGTGGGTTTACAGAAAAAAGATGCCATCCAGCAGAAGCTGAATGACCTGCGAGCCGCCTGACAACAGGCTTCACTCCAATGGATCTGGCCGTGGAGGCGCCCCCGAACCGCCATTATGGCGGTTCGGATGGGCGCCGCTTCAGGCGCTTTTCTCGCGCTGGACCCGGACCCGGCGGTAAACTTCGCGCCGCGGAGAGTCGATGGATCCTACACGCTTGAGGTGCTTGATCGCTGCGTGCAGCCGGTGAATCCAGACAATCTTCCCGGTCTTATCGGTCTCCCAGTCGGCCGGACTCAGGCGAAGACGTGACTGGATGTTCTCTTTTATATCCTCGATGGTAGCCTCACCCATCTTATCGATGATCTCGAGTACGGGCGCTTTATAACAGCCCTGCGAAAGCGGATCGGGAATTCCAGCCCCGCCCGGCTCCGCTGAGATGTGAGGTCGGGGCGTGGTCGAAGGCGCAGCGCTGGCGAGTCGCCAGCCGTGTCCCTCACGCGCCACACGAGAATCACTCGCCAGCGCTCGGTCAATGATTCTCGCCAGCTTGGCAGTCGCGGTCGCGTTGAGCCGCGGGCGCTTCGCGGGCGAGCGCTGCATGATACTGGTTGCATCCACGTAGACCGCGGGAGCGTCTACGCGCCCCGAATTGATGGCGAAGTAGGGCGTGCTGCGCTCCTCCTCCCAACGTGTGCGATACTCGTCATCCTCAAACTCCAGAAACGCCTTATCGCAAAACGCAGTCGCAGGCTGCCGAATAATCCGGGTGATAGTCGCCAGGGATTTGCCGTACCGGTTATCCACGTAAACCTGCTCACCCTCCTGATAATCACAGCGATGATCATACTTCTTAACTCTGCTGGCCGAATTGGACGAAGACGCCGGGCGCCCGGTCGGCGCTTCATTATCCAGCGACTCGTCGAGCGCTTGCGCCAGCGCCTGCGAGTCCATGGAGTGTCCGGCTGCCCGGATGGACTCCACGAGACGATCGATCTGACCGGCATCCAGCGTGGCTGAGTCCCATTTCTTACTTGATGCCAGATTGGAACCGATGGTGGCCTTCTTACGCATACGAAGCCTCCTGAAGATCCGCGACCCCCGGGCCTTGGTCGGCGGTGATATCTGTACCAAATGGGCCCGGGAAAACAACATTGAACGCCGGCATATTATTACAGCCGGCGCGCGGCGTTGTCAATATGTTCGGGGGTCGCCGGCGCTTCAATACTATATCTAGCCCTGTTTCTGAGACATTTCGTTCTCGCGAACTTGCAGAAATGGAAATAACGCCGGCATAAACTGCCATTCTGGAACCTTTTGCTTTTTGAAATGTCAATGCTCGCTGAGTACAATCCAGTTACTTGAACCGCGTAAATAATACAAGCAAAATCATCGTCGATACTCGTTCCAAAATGGAGCAGAAAAAGCAGCCAGTTTTGTTTATACGCTAAACGAAGAAAGCGCGGCGACGATCCCGTTTGTCGAGATGTAATCCGTTAGAAACGCAGCGCCCGCGCCTGTTTCCCCCTTTACCGCCGCATTGAGACCAGGCTGATGGAGAGGGTGTCGGCGCTGTAATTGGGTCGCGGTGTCGTTGCCGCGGAGAGAAAGCTGTGCTGCGCCCGGAATTGAAGGCCGAACCCGGCGGGAAGTGGGAAGTCGACACCAAAAGCGGCGCTGCGTGTCAGAAAGCCGCCAGGGCCCGCGGCGTTCCTGCTGTTCCATTCGCCAAAGAGCAGGCGGCCCGAGGAGAGCGCCCGAGTCGCAATCAGGCGTATCGCGTTGGCGGCGCCTGCGGCGCTTTCACCCGGGAATGTCGGTTCCGACGCCACGACGTTGAGAGATTCTGCGCCAGCACGCGAGAAGTTCGCGCCGAGCCGCCACCGAGTTGTCGGCGCCGCGGCGACGCCTATCTGTCCGATCCACCCGGTCGCGCTGGCGCCCGTCACTTGAGAAGCTTTCGCGGATGATCGACCAATCGATCCTGTCAACTGGAGGGCGCCGTTTCGAAATCCGCGCAGTTGAGGCAAATAGCGGCCGGTGAGGTTCACCGTGGCCGCGGACTCATCAACCAGACGATTGTCGCCACCGGCCAGGTTTTCGTGATATTGCTCGTCAGCGCCTGACAATTGGAGCGAAGCCGTCGGACTCGCGTTCCAGAGCATGCTCATGTTGATAATTCTCCTCTGCGGCGTCCATCCCGTCGCTGACTGAAGTGGAGTATTGACGTCGGCTTTTGCGCGTGAGGCCCCGGAGCCAAAGTCTGTTGGCATTGGCGGAAAGAACACGCCGGGAGGCAGACCGGCGCGCGGCGGAGTGACAAACGGCGCCCCGCTGTCGAAGGGCGAGACCCCAGGTGTGCCAGGGCTGTGGGCGAGGGCGTACGCCGGGTCAAAACTCTCGGTTCCGGCGGCCATGATTGAAGCCAGCGGCCCCGTAATCGTATTCACCGCGCTTCCGCCCAAGACCGGGCTTTCCGTAAGCCCAATCCATGGCGGGATCTCCGAATTGTCGGCTGCGAATCCGGCGGTGAGGGTGATACCCGCGCTGGGCGTCACGAGGACGCTCGCCCGTTCCAGGCTGCTGGTACCATTCCAGGCGCCCAGCACCGACCGGCTCCATGATCCGCTGACTGCCCCCGTAAGCCATTCGATCGGTCGAACGTTCGCCGAAATCGACGCAGAGCCGGTATCGAGTCGACCGGATGGGAAAGCGGAGGTCGGAACTATTCCGACACCGGGCGCGGCCCCGGATGTCACAGAGGTTGCAGCGACGTGAACCGCATGCGCTGCGAAGCCCCAGCCTCCATGGGTGTAGCTGGCGCTCAGTGTCTCACGGTCAAATGGCGCTGCAGCTTCCCGGTAAGCGCCGGCGCTCCAGTGGAGGGCCGGCATCGTCTTGAGAGAAAGCCCACCCTCCAAAACCATACCGGTGATTCGGACGAGGGGACCACTCTCCCCGCTGCCTACGTCCAGAAATGGAAGCTGCGAAGGCGCCGCGGCGTCGAAGAATCGGCCAGTGAAATGAAGGCCACGCGTTGGCAGCGCCGTCAATCCGACATCGACTCCATTCTGACGTCGGGCCGAGAGAAGCCCGGGCAGCGTCTGAAACGAAGCCGTAGAATCTTGAATTCGAGCGCCCAGAATCAACCGTCGCCGGAAAAGAGGTGCGCTCGTTCCCATATCCATCGCTGCGCCGGACTGGCCGGCGCTCACGCTCCAGCGCAATCGGGCGCTGGAGCCGATGGCATCTGTAGAGTCCAGTCCGACGACTGAAGCTGAAGAGTCTTCGCTTCCGAGTGACTGATACCAATAGGTGACTTCGATCGGCGAACCCGGGGGCAGCGCCCGGAATAGAAAAAGGGCGCGGGCTGATGGGAAGACGCGATAGTCGCGCCCCTCTCGCAGCGGCGCTCCGTCTACGGTGACGCTTTCAACATTCAGCAGGACGCCTTGTCCCAGCGTGAGGGTCATGGGCAAACCTGTCGCGTAGTAGGGGCCCTCCGTAATTCGCCGCATCCCTCCACCGCGTGTATCGCCCGGGCGCGAGGAGAGCAGGGTAAGATCAAGCGATGACCTTGCCGACATCGGGAGCGCGTAATGAGCGCCAACCACGCGGCCGCCGGTATTTCCCTGCGTGCGCCGCTCCTCATACCGGACGTCGATGATCGAGAGTTCTGAGATGATCTCATGGTCGAATTGCAGCGTGCCGCCCACCGGGTCGATCGAGTAGTTGTCGGGAGTTTGAATCAGGCCGTCCACTCGTACGGTCGTCGTACCGATCAGAATGGGTCCCGAGTTATTCAGGAAGTAGGGTCCGGGGGAAGCGCGGCCGCTAAGAATGACGTGCCGTTCCTGAAGGCGCGCTTCCCCCGCCGCCAGCGAGAACTGCCCCGGTCCAGCTCGGAGATTAAGCTGCAGACCTTGAAGGCTGCGGTCCAGCGCCGCCGTCTCACTCGTTCCCAGCGCGGCCGCGCCATCACCCCACGCGGCGCTCCCATCGTTCCACTCGTATCCAAGCTGATAGCCATCGGGAAGCGCGGCGCCGGGGTCCCGATCAACAAATCCCCCGAGGTTGAAACCGCCAAATCTGAGTCCTTCAAAGTTTAACCCTCCCGGCCCATCCAGTGACGACGCTCCTCCCGGCCCTAGCGCCAGGGCAGCGTGGCCGGCTGGATTTCCACTGAGCGCAAGCGCCTTCCAAAGCACAAGTCCACTATCCACCCCGGCGAAGCTTCCCAGGCCCGGAGTCTCCACGCCGAGGGATGGCGCCTCTGTATCGATCTCCCGTGCCGAATCCGCCGGCGGAACTGAGGCGTCCCCAACCGGATTGTCAGGCGGCGGTAGATGCGAGTCGGCGGGCGTAGGAGCCGGGGCTGGGTTTGATGGGCTTGCCGCGGCGGGCGCCGCGCTCGCGTTCTTGGCTCCGATCACGAGGGGGGTCACAAGCAGGATCGCTGCCGTCAGCCGGTCTCTCAGACTCCGCGCCATCGCGAGCCTCCCGGCTTCATGGGGAAAGCAGGCGCCGGATGATCTCGAAGTTCTCCCCGGCACGATCCCGCTGAATGCGAGCCGCCGAACGGATCCGTTCTCGTTCGGTCGCTCCGGACGCCACGAGCTCCTGTACGACGGTGAACAGACCATGGGCGTCCAGATCATCCACGTCAAGACACGGCAGACCAAGCTGTATCGCCGCCGCCGGAACTTTTGGATCGTAGCTGATGGCTGCGGCTGGCGTCCCTGAAATCGCAGCCAGGATCAGCGCGTGGAGCCGCATCGCTATGACGGCGTCACATCGACCAAGTATTCCCGCCACCTCCGATGGCCGGTATACGCCCCGGATGACGGTACCCGCTCGATCGACGCGCGCGGCGATGCGGTCAGAAAGTGTCTGATCACGCGGTGAATGCATTCCAATGAAAACGAGGTGAGCCTGAAGGTGGTACGCCGCGAGGCGGAGCGCCTCGACAATGGCCGTTTCTCGTTTCTCATCCAAGCCTGTCCAGGGGCGAAGCGCCACTCCGATTCTGCGACCCGCGGTGGGAACAGCCTCGTCGCTGAAGATTTCATCCACGCGCTCCGACGTCGCAGGCTCCAGGGTGAACGCGGGATCTGCGGTTATAAATGCGAGATTCGAAAGTCCAATATCCGCGAGCAGCGCCTCCGACGCGGTGTCCCGGAGCGTGATGGCATCTGCGCGGCGCAGCACAAAACGGACTGCGGTCTGGCTGGATTGCCGCTTGAGAGGCCCCAGTCCCTGGGCGTAAACCATCGTTTTCATCCCGCGGGCCTTCGCAAGCCAGAGAATGCCGAGGTAGTAGAACAGGGATCGGCGGCTGGTCACATCCTGGAAAAGACCTCCGCCTCCACTCAAGAAGAGCCCGGGCGGCTTCAGAGCGCGCCAGACCGAGCGAGGTTCATAACGCGGAAGGTAGTTGATGTTCTTCGTATCCCCGGTTGAGTCGGCCAGAACGGTGAATTGCGCGTGGGGCGCGAATTGCGTTATCCCACCAATGGTCGCCTCAAGTATCGCGTCATCTCCGGTATTGGCAAAACCATAATACCCCGACATCGTGACGTGGGGTTGGCTGGCTGCCGGCGAAGTCTGGTCGTCAGCATTCACCGGATCTGATCCCCGCGGTGGTTTCCATCCACTTCCGCGGATGAGCCGCGGTCTAACCGGTCCCAAACCAGGCTGGCGATCCACCCGATGAGCGCCCCTAGCCAGAGGCCATTGAGCGCGTGGAAGATCGAAATATAGAGCGGGGTATGGATATGACAGAATGTATTGACCAGCGAAGTTTGGCCGATAGCCCCCACGACTAACAGCGAGAGCGCCCACTTCCGCCATCCACGAATCGCGCAGTAAAACGCCAGGTAAAGCGCCGGGTTGCCGAGAAGAAACTCCTTCGTCCGAGGCCGGGCGATGAGCCATCCATCCAGTATATGGCGGGTCTTCAATTCGAAGACCGAGGCGCCCACAGCGCTATCATTCCCCGATCGAGCTATCAACAGGCCCAGAATCACGACTGCCGCGAGGAAGACGACGACGTGCCCGACGCGGAGCGGCTCATTCACGAGTTCCGACACTCGCCGTTTGAACCGGCGCCAGCGTATCGCCAACGGCCCGGGGTCTAGCAGCCGGCCCCAGTAAATGAGCAGAACGGCGATCACTGGCAGGGAGATCGCCGGCTTGATACCAACGAACTGGTGTGTCTTGGTCATAAACAGCGTGCTGCCAAGCAGTCCGATGATATCGAGCCCGCCGACCAGGGTAAGAAGCGACGTGCCGAGGAAAAAGACGAGCGCGCCTCTCGCGGCAGCGGTGTGGCCGCGCCCGCCGGAGAACTGGGGACGCCGCGAATCACTGGCGGACGCTTCGGTTGGAAAGTGGGATAGCGTCAGCGAGAGTGTAGGGAAAGCGAGAGCGGCCAAAAGCGCTCCCGCCTCCTCGCCGATCACCGGGGTCTTGACCAGCGCGCCGATCAGGCCAGCCAGCAGCAGCGCCAAACCGACTCCCATCCATAGCGGGAGCGGATCCATGAGCTCTAACAGCAGGAGCGTCAGGGCGGCTATCACGCCAACCATCACGAGCGCACGCGCCGGAAGCGAGGCGGACCACGCCGCGCCCGGGCGGGCGACGCCGGGCTTGAAGCCAAATTCATGAACTCCGTTCGCTATTTGCGCCACGAAGTCTTCGTCGCCTTCCAGGCTGCTCCCGGTGACGCTGCTCAAGAGATGGATATAGCAAAGTCGTATTCCGCGCTCCCGAACTGCCTTTATGAATCGATCCACCGCGGCGTGGGGCGTGAGGTTACTGAACTCCGCGCCCTGGATGGTCTCAACACGCAGAAACTCCCCGGCGAGAGCCTCCTCGAGCCGGGCGTCGCCATGCTGTTTGCCGAATTCGACGTAGCCATACGCCAGGCCAGAAGCGAGCAGATCCGCCGCGGTCTCGTGGATAAAATTGGGGTTTCCCAGCACTTCGTCTCCGGTGAAGATCACGGCGTGCGCGCCGCTGTTATGAAGATCTTTGATTGTCCATTGGAGCTCATCGGGCGTCAAGGCCGCGTAATTCTTAACCCGGCCAACGATCGCCAGGCCACTGCCGCGTACCGCCGCCTGAGCGGCCGGATCGAGCCCGGCGCCGAGATCCCTGAATTCCGCATAACCGCCATCCACGATCAAGGCGGGCATTGATCCAAGGACTCCCTCGCGAACGCGGTCCTTACCCCAGCGCTCACCCAGGTTCTGCTCCACTCGCCGGCGCAACACGGGATCGGGGAATCCCAGTACCGTGCGCCGGATCGTGGCGTCACCGCCGCCTCCGATCATCTGTCGTACCCGGACATCCGTGAACGGGTCGGGCCGGAAAACCTGGCCATCATCCACAAGTTGACGAACCGTCTGCTCCTGAAGAGCGACCGAGGTGACGCCAGCCCGACGAAACCGCTGGAGCAGCTGCGGCAGTGGTACGCGGAAT